>CAZYIP010000158.1:0-7085 GCA_964646895.1 uncultured Salinisphaerales bacterium
AGCGGCGCAAGCCGCGACAGGTGCGCTGGTCGTAGATATGGCTTTATCGCGGCTTGCGCCGCTCTCACGGATATCTTCGTTCTGCCATATCCATGACTGTCACTACTCCAGCAGATCGCGCAGCGCGGCTATGCCTGCCTCGCCGCGCTGCAGCCGTTCCTGTGGCGCCAGCTTGGGGCGTTTTCCCTCCCACTCCAGATCGTCCGCCGGCAACTCATTCAGGAAGCGGCTCGGTTCGCAGTCGAGCAGTTCGCCGTGGCGTCGGCGGCGGTGAGCAAAGCTCAGGGTCAGGGAGCGCCGCGCGCGGGTGATACCGACATACAGGAGCCGCCGTTCTTCCTCCAGCGCGCCCTGGTCCAGGCTGTTGCGGTGGGGCAGCGTGCCCTCCTCCATGCCGACCAGGAATACATGATCGAACTCCAGCCCCTTGGCGGCATGCAGTGTCATCAGGTGTACGCGGTCGCCGTGGCCGTCGGCGTCACGACTTTCGATGATGTCCATCAATCCCAGGTGTCCGACCACTTCGGTCAGGTTGCGCCCGCCGCCTTCATCGTCGGCGCTCAGGCGCCGGATCCAGTCGACGAGTTCGCCGATGGTGGCGAGCCGGCGCTCGACCTGACGCCGGTCCTTGTGCCCGCTGTGCAGCCATTGTTCGTAGTCGATATCCCGAAGCAGGGTACGCACGATGGTGGCGGCATCGGTGGATTCGCCGCTCTGCGCCAGACTTTCTGCCCATTCCGTGAACTGGCGCAGGCGGCGCGCCGGGCGTTCCGGCAGGCGTCCGCTCAGGTGGATCTCACGCGCTGCCTCGAACAGGCTCAACTGGCGCTCGCCAGCATAAGTGCCGAGCTTTTCCAGGGTGGCGGCACCCAGCTCGCGCCGTGGGACGTTGATGATGCGCAGAAACGCGGCGTCGTCGGTCGGGTTCACCAGCAGGCGCAGGTAGGCGACCAGGTCCTTGATCTCGGTCTTGTCGAAGAAGGACTGGCCGCCGCTGAGGTGATAGGGCACGCTGCGGCTGCGCAGCAGGTGCTCGAACGGTCGCGCCTGGTGGTTGCTGCGATACAGAATCGCGTAGTCGCCGAATTGCCGGCGATGGCGGATGCGGCTGCCCAGCAGTTCCGAAACCACGCGCTCGGCCTCTTCGTCACCGTTCGCGCAAGGCATGACGCGCAGCGGCTCGCCCGGTCCCAGCGCGCTCCACAGGCGCTTTTCGAACAATCTTGGATTGCGCTCGATCAGGCCATTGGCCGTGTTGAGGATGCGCCCGGTGGAGCGGTAATTCTGCTCCAGCTTGACGACCTCCAGCGTCGGAAAGTCCTCGCGCAGGCGGGCCAGGTTCTGCGGTTGCGCGCCGCGCCACGCGTAGACCGACTGATCGTCGTCGCCAACCACGGTAAAGGCGCCGCGGGGCCCGGCCAGCAGGCGCAGGAGCTGGTACTGTGCGGCGTTGGTGTCCTGGTACTCGTCGACCAGTAGGTAGTGCAGGCGGCAGTGCCATTTCTCCAGCACCTCCGGGTGCGCCTGAAACAGCAGCACCGGGGCGGTGATCAGGTCGTCGAAATCGACCGCGTTGTAGGCTTTGAGGTGGCGCTGATAGGCGGCGTACAACCGGGCAGTGCCCGCCTCGATGGTGCTTGTGGCCTGCGTGGCGGCGGTATCCGCATCGATCAGCTCGTTCTTCCAGGCCGAGATCAGGCGCTGTGCCTGCGCGGCAACGCTTTCGTCGCGGGTGTCGCCGGGCGCCAGCTGCTTGAGCAGTGCCAGCGTATCGGCGGCGTCGAAGATCGTCATCCCCGGCTTGTAGCCCAGCGCCGCATGCTCGGTGCGCAGAATACGCAGACCGAGACTGTGAAACGTGCACACCGTCAGTCCGCGCGCGTTCTGCCGTGGTACCAGCGCCGCCACGCGCTCACGCATCTCGCGCGCCGCCTTGTTGGTGAAGGTGACCGCGGCGATGTGGCTCGCCCCGATGCGGCAGTGTCCCAGCAGATACGCAATTTTCTCCGTAATCACCCGTGTCTTGCCGCTGCCGGCGCCGGCCAGCACCAGCAGCGGTCCGTCGATGTGACGCACCGCCTGGCGTTGCTGGGGGTTCAGTTCGGGTTTAGCGTGCATTGCTGGTCTGTTGTTCTGGCACAGCGGAAATCCGTGGACGGCGATCGTTTGGGGAGGTGGCACGATACAGCGATCCCGGCGCGGACGCTATGGTAACCTGCGTCTTCCGTGGGAGCGCGGATTCTTGCTTCGGCACAAGTTGATATGGACAGGCTGCCGTTGTGGGAGCGGCTTTAGCCGCGATTGGCGCGCAGGAATCGCGACTGAAGTCGCTCCCACAGAAGATATCCAGGTTTCGGCTATCAACACTCCAGTAGACCGTAGGTCGGGTTAGCGAAGCGTAACCCGACGGAACAACTGCAATGATTTACATGACCAGAATAACAGCGGCGCTTGTGCTTGTGCTGATCACTATGGTGGGCCTGGCCGCACCGGCGTTCGCCGGCACCAGCGTCAGCGTGGGCGTCGCCTCGCAATACCTGTTTCGCGGCGTACCGTCGGGTTCGCCGCAGGTCATGGGCAGTCTCGACTACACCGCTGCCTCCGGGCTGTACGGCAGCCTGTGGGCGTCCAGCAGCAACCACGGCAGCGACTTCGCCGACAGCGAAGACGACGAGCAGGAACTGGACGTGTTCGGAGGCTACACGTTCATGCTGGGGCCGCTTCATTTCGACATGGGCTACATCGCCTACCTGTTTCCGGGCAGCCCGTCCGGCGAGCAGCATGGCAACAACAGCGAACTCTACTTCGGCACCGGTACGGAGCATTTTTCCGCGTACGCGTACTACAACTTCGGCAGCGACCGCAACCGCTTCCAGGACGCGCCCGACCGGCGCTTCGACGACGACCAGTTCGTCTACCTCGAAGGCAATTTCAACTACCCGCTGACCGACAGCGGCCGCGTCACCTTCGGCGCCCATGTCGGCTATACGGAACCGACCGGCAGCGACGTCTCCGACATCAGCGGCTACTTCGATTACAGTCTTTCCCTGCGCTTCAACGGCTGGCACCTGACCGCAGCCGCCACCAACGCCGACGAATTCATCCTCGGCGGCCCCAACACCGGCCGCTCCGCCGCAGGGCACCGCTTCTCCGGCCCCCGCTTCACCATCGGCTACACATGGCGCTGGAACGATATTTTTGATTTGTAGCTCTACATCGCCCTTCTCCGGCACGCGGGCGAAGGGCAGTATTCGCCGACCCCGCGCGCGCGGCGATTAGCGGTAATCGTCGTAGCTTTGCCGGGTACCGTTATGCGTTTGGCGTCGCCGTCGTCCGTCGTGGTTCGAGGCAGGGTATTTTCGTGCGAATCGAAGCAAACGGCGTCGGAACAAGGCTGCTGGTCGCGTCAAGCACTTTGGCCGGTCGAACCGGTGACACGTCACTGCAGGATATGAGCGAAGCCAGCCTCGACGCTGCCGGAACGCATCGCGGCCGAGCGTGCCGGCCAACTGGAGCCGGCAGGAGTCGTCCCGGGAGTATCAGGTCTGGCTGATCGCGTCGGTCAACGAGTGTTTGCTGTACCTGTATAGCAATTTGGTTGATGGAGTTCATCATGCTCGCGATCCGTCTGCCGGAGGAATTGGAAAAACGGCTTTCCGACCTGGCGCAGCGTACCGGCCGCACCAAGACATTTTATGCGCGTAAGGCCATCGAGGCGTATCTGGAGGATCTGGAAGACATTTACCTGGCCGAACTGGAGCTTCAACGCGTGCGCGAGGGCAGGTCCGCCACCTATTCACTGGAAGAAGTAATGCGGGCGCATGGGCTGGAAGATTGAGCTTTCCGGGGGTGCCGGCAAGGCGCTCAAGCAAATCGACCCGCCTTCCGTACACCGGATCCTCCGGTTTTTGCACGATCGTGTGGGAACGACCGGACATCCACGACAACTTGGCACATCTCTCAAAGGCTCAAAATTGGGTGAGCTGTGGCGTTATCGCATTGGGGATTGCCGCGCCATCGCGGACTTGCAGGATGAAGTACTGACAGTGCTCGTCATACGCATCGGACATCGGCGCGATGTTTACAGATAGCGCCGACAGCCGGCCCGAATTTTTGGGGCAACCAAAGTCGCGATTTCTCCTGGGAGTTGGGGATGACGATTGCTTCAACCCAGCGCCCGATCAAGCTGGCGGTAGGCCACCGCTTCGCTGATATGCCGCTCGCCGATGGCCTCGGCATCATCCAGATCCGCAATGGTGCGGGCCACGCGCAGGATACGGTGGTACGCGCGCGCCGAGAGCTGCAGCCGTTCCATGGCCGCAGCCAGCAATGGTCGCGCGCTTTCGCCTGGCGCGCAGTATCGTGTCACGTCGGCGGTGTCGAGCAGTGCATTGGCGCGGCCGGCGCGGGCGATGGCGCGCCGGCGCGCGGTGGTGACGCGATCGCGTATCGCGGCGCTGGGCTCGCCGGCGGGCGCATCCGGTTCCAGCAGGGCGCGCTGATCCACGCGGGAGACGGTCAGATGTATGTCGATCCGGTCCAGCAGCGGACCGGAGATGCGTCCACGGTAGCGGGTGATCTGCTCGGGACTGCAGTGGCAACGCCCGCTGCGGTCGCCGAGGTAACCGCACGGGCACGGGTTCATCGCCGCCACCAGCTGAAAGCGTGCCGGAAACTCGGCCTGTTGCGCGGCCCGCGAGATGCTGATGGCGCCGGTCTCCAGCGGCTCGCGCAGCACTTCGAGCACGCGCCGGTCGAACTCCGGTAATTCATCCAGAAACAATACGCCTCGATGTGCCAGCGAAATCTCGCCGGGCATCGGGTGCGTGCCGCCGCCGGCCAGTGCTACGCCGGAGCTGGTATGGTGCGGCGAGCGGAACGGGCGCACGGCCCAGGTGGCGGCATCGAAGCCGGCACGGCTGATTGATTGCACCGCTGCAGCCTCCAGAGCCTCGGCTTCGCTCATCGGCGGCAGAATGCCCGGCAGCCGGCTCGCCAGCATGCTCTTGCCGGCGCCCGGCGGTCCGACCAGCAGCAGGCTGTGGGCACCGGCGGCGGCGACTTCCAGCGCGCGGCGCGCCTGATGCTGCGCGCGGACGTCCGCCATGTCGGCAACTGCCGGGGCCTGTACGCCAGTCGGAGCGGCGCACTTCGGCAACTCCGCGGAACCGTTCAGCGCGGCGCATACATCGAGCAGGTGCGTGGCATGGAACGCCGACACTCGGGCGACGAGGCCGGCTTCCTCGGCGTTGCCCGCCGGCACGATCAGTGCGCGTCCGGCCTCGCGTGCCCGCAGCGCGCACGGCAGGACACCACGCACTGGACGCAATTCTCCGCCCAGCGACAGTTCGCCAAGAAACTCGTGATGGGCCAGCGGCGCGACGGGAACCTGGCCGGAGGCGGCGAGAATGCCCAGCGCGATCGCCAGATCGAAGCGACCGCCGTCCTTGGGCAGGTCGGCTGGCGCCAGGTTGACGGTGATGCGCCGGGCCGGAAAATCATAACCGGTATTGGCAATGGCGGCGCGCACCCGGTCCTTGCTTTCCTTCACTGCCGTTTCCGGCAGGCCGACGACCGATAGTGCCGGCAATCCGTTGCCCAGATGGACTTCGACGCTGATCAACGGCGCGACGAGCGCGTTTTGCGCCCGGCTGAATACGGTGGCCAGACTCATGCACGTTCCCTGTGATGTGGTGATCGAGTCAGCCGTCGCCGTTGGTTTTCTTCGTCGCGCGTGCGGCGCTGCGCGGGCGCCGTGCCGGCTGTGCCTTTTTGGTGGCCGGTGCGGCCTTTTCCATTTCCGCCACGCGCTCCTCCAGGCGGTCGAGTTTTGCCCGGGTGCGCGTCAGAAGCGCCTGCTGTACCTCGAACTGCTCGCGGGTAACCAGATCCAGACGATCCAGGCCGGTTTGCAGTATAGTGCGGAAGTTCCGCTCCAGCTCGGTACGCAAGCTCTTCAAACCCGGCGGCACGGCCTGTGCGAGGCGGTGAGCGATGTCGTCGAGACTGCGGGAGTCGATCATGCAAATATCTCCATTTCCAACTGTCAGTTTAACGTCTGTCGTCCCGTATGTATAAATGGTCCCGGGTCATGCTCGTCGCGACGCGACACAACCGGCCGTCATTCGGAAGGCGCCTTTTATCAGAGTTCATAATGTCGCGGCCGTTCACCGTGGCCATTCATGGCGCATACTCGACGCATGCCGACGGGGCTGACGAACCCTTGTGCGATGCGCCGTATCAGGAGCACAAGCGATGAAATGGGTTGTAGCCGTTATCAAGCCGTTCAAGCTGGATGAGGTTCGCGAAGGGCTGTCGGAGGTAGGTGTACAAGGGATTACGGTGACCGAGGTGAAGGGCTTCGGGCGGCAGAAGGGGCACACCGAGCTATATCGCGGCGCGGAATACGTGGTGGATTTTCTGCCCAAGGTCAAGATCGAGATCGCCGTGCCCGACGCGATGGTCGAGCCGGTCATCGACGCGCTCAGCCGCGCGGCGCATACCGGCAAGATCGGGGACGGCAAGATTTTCGTCTTTGAAATGCAGCAGGCTGTGCGCATTCGCACCGGTGAAACCGGCGAGGATGCACTTTGAGCCTGTCTGGTGATGGAGCAGCAGCGAAAGTGGGCTTTAGAGGATGACTGGAAAAGCACAGGTAGTGATGGCCGTGATCGCCTGCGCACTCTGGGCCACCGCGGCAACGGCCGCAGTGTATCGCTGGGTGGACAAGCAAGGAGAGGTGCATTACAGCGATGTTCCCGTAAAAGGCGCGCAGCCCGTGGATACGCGCACCTGGCGGCCATCGCAACCGGCGCCCAGGGCGGCGAGCGAGGACGCTGAGGACACCGCGGCCGACAAGGCACCCATGAGTCAGGAAGACAAGTGCGCGCTGGCGAAGAAAAACCTGACCGATTATCAGAACGCGCCCGGGCTGGTCAAACGCGATCAGTACGGCGCCGAGCACAAGCTCAGCGATGAGGAACGCGCGCAGGCGATCGAGCGGGCAAAGGGGAACGTGGCGAAGTACTGCGGCGATTCAGTCGCCGGCAGTTGACGAGCCGGCACCTTCGCCCGCCCCGTGGGAG
>CAZYIP010000159.1:0-6949 GCA_964646895.1 uncultured Salinisphaerales bacterium
CTAGAGCAATGTCCACCGACGCGATCAGCTTTCGCCGCGACAACGGCCATGTGCACGTGCAGGGCGAGCTGAGCTTCGACACGGCACTCACGGCGCTGACGCAAAGCCGGGAGTGGCTTTCCGGTGGCGATGACCTCGTCATCGACTTGTCCGCCGTTACCCGCAGCGACAGCGCCGGTGTGGCGCTCCTGCTCGAATGGCTGCGCCGCGCCCGCACCGCGGGCTGCATGATCCGTTATCAGAATCCACCCGCGCAAATGCGCGCCATCATCGAATTCAGCGCACTTCAGGATATCCTGCCGATCGAAAACGCAGACGATACCTGTCGTGAGAGCGACGCAAACCGCGACTAGCCGGCGGTACACCACTGCTTGCATGTTTGATACCCTCTCCCCGGGCCACCGGGAAAAGGGATTTGGAAGCAGGCAAACCGGCGGCTTCTCAGCCCTTCCTCCTGCCGAAGATTGCTGGAGCTACCGTGCGCACCTTGTGAATCCGGCATCCGTGCCCACGATGACCTCATTCGCCACAAACCACAACGCCCTGCTGCCCGTGCTACTACCGCCCATCAGCCGCAGCGTGCCTCTCGGCACAATGCACTTATCCTGAGCTACATCGAGCGCTATTTTGAAAATGAACACTATCAAACCGCTGTTGATGTTTTGCACAGGGATCGTAAGACATGTTTAACAAGGATGATTCGCAACGTACCGAAAATACGACAGTCGAGCCCACGAAACAGCCTTTGCCCACGGCCGGCAAACCCGACAAACGCACCGCATGGAACGACGCCTATTCATGCGCCGTCTGCATCGAACAGGTCGAAGCTGCATGGCAACTCGTCTACGAGCGCTATGTGCAGAAGAAGCTGATCGACAGCAATCCGTTCCATCTGCATACGGTACCCATGGCCATCGGCGAACATGCCTGTGTAATTTGCGAGTCCGAAGACCCCGGCTCCGCCGGACGTGAAATTCACTCGACCGTGACTCTGATCGGCGACAGTTCCCAGGGCCTGCCGCTGGACAGCGTGTATCGGGAGCAACTGGACGGGTTGCGCCGGATCGGGCGGCATCCAGTGGAGGTGGGGTTGCTCGCCGACTGCCGCCGGCATGCATCGCGTAGCCCCGGCGCGCTTTTCAGCCTGATGCGCTGGGCCATTTACTACACCCTGCACACGCACTACACCGATATCGTTATCGGTGTACACCCGCACCACGCGGCCTTCTACATGCGGGGCTACGGCTTCGAAAAGCTTGCGCTGCCAAAGCGCTATGCTCTGGTGCGCGACAATCCGGTGTTACCGCTGCGCCTGCCGGTGAGCGAGGTGTTGGCACACCGGAACTCCCGGGGCATAAACTACGCACGCGACAACCCTTTGCCCGCGAGCGCGTTCTCCCGGCGTTTTCGCTTCGAGGCCGAACAGCTTCGCGGCTCCCTGATCGAGCGTTTCCTGAATGCCTCCCTCCGGAAAGGCACCGCAACCAGCGCCCCGCCAGGCGCCGCCAATGCGGCAAGCAATACGGGCGTCCTCCCTGGAGACAATGCTGACCGATCTGGCGACGAATCGCCTCCTGGCATCCTGGCAACCTGATAATGCCGCGTTGCATCATGTCGCAGACAAAAATGCCCTGGATATCACCAGGGGTGCATTTCTGTCGGAACTTCAAAAGCGCAAAACTCATCGCCTTGTTTTAAAAAACAGATTTTCCTCCGAGTGAAAGGTTTCTGGAGAAGCTATCACCATGTCTGCCACCGAGTTTGTTTTTGATGAGGCTTTTAGCCGAAATATTGGCTGGATGACCGAAATCGAACAGCAAATACTGCGCAGCAGCAAAAAAATTGCCATTGCCGGCATGGGCGGCGTTGGCGGCGCTCACTTGTTGACCTTGGCACGTTTGGGTGTGGGCTCATACCACATCGCTGATTTCGACAGCTTCGAACTGGCCAATTTCAATCGCCAGATGGGCGCCACCGTGAGTACGCTCGGTCGGCCGAAAATCGAAGTCATGGCTCAACTCGCGCGGGATATTAATCCGGAAATAGCCATTCGCCCGTTTCCCGCCGGCATTAACGAAGATAACATCGATGAGTTTCTAGAAGGAGTGGATCTCTTCATCGATGGTTTCGACTTTTTTGTGCTGGATGTGAGGGCGCGGGTTTTCGCCCGTTGCGCAGATCTCGGCATACCGGCCATTACGGCAGCACCGATCGGAATGGGTGCCGCGTATCTGGTTTTCATGCCGGGGCACATGACCTTTGAGGAGTACTTTCGCCTGGAGGGGCTGCCGCTTGAGCGGCAATACGTCAACTTCATGGTTGGCCTGGCGCCCAAGGCATTCCATCGCCCCTATCTGGTAGACCCTTCCCGGCTCGATCTGGTGGCTCGCCACGCACCCTCGACGACGATGGGCTGTCAACTATGCGCGGGCATTACCGCGGTGGAAACGCTGAAGATCTTCCTCAATCGGGGCCGCGTGCGCGCCGCACCTTATTTTCATCACTTCGACGCCTACCGGGGAAAGTGGCACCTGGGGTGGCTCCCAGCCGGCAATCGCAATCCATTACAGAAAATCAAATGCAACATGGGATACCGGCAGCTGGACAAGAAAATGGCCAGCGCAGCAACCGCAGTTACGCCAGGACCGCGTTCTACGATTGAACGCATTCTGGACATCGCGCGATGGGCTCCCAGTGGCGACAATACCCAGCCATGGCGTTTTGAAATCCAGGACTCTTCTCACCTGATTGTGCATGGTTTCGATACACGCGAACACTGTGTTTATGACTTGAAAGGCCGTGCCAGTCAGATCGCCATGGGCGCCCTGTTGGAGAGTATCGCTATTGCGGCAACCGCTCACGGCTTGAGGGCGCGGGTTGACCAGGTTGCCGATACTCCGGACGACGCTCCCCGATTCAACGTCGAATTCGTTCCCGACGCAAATATCAGCACCGATCCGCTATATCCTTATATCCCCCTGCGTGCCACTCAACGTCGGCCGCTGCGGCGGCGTGCCCTTGGCTGTCGTGAAAGAAATCTTCTCGAAGCAACCGTGGCACCGTTATTTTCAATTCACTGGCTCGGCGGGCCGGGCAATCGATTAAAAATAGCTCAACTATTATTCATGAACGGGAAGCTGCGGCTGACCATGCCCGAAGCTTATGACGTACATCGAAGCATCATTGAATGGCGTGCCCGCTTCAGCGAAGACCGGGTTCCGGATCAGGCGATAGGATTAGATCCCCTGGCAATAAAAGCGATGCGCTGGGCACTGGGGAGCTGGAAGCGGGTTCGCTTTTTGAACAGCTACCTTGGTGGCACCTGGATGCCGCGAGTGCAGCTTGACTTCATTCCCGGCATGGCATGCGCTTCCCATTTTTTAATCACATCTGCCAAGCCGCCCCGGTCGATGGATGATTACATTGCCGTCGGGCGAGCCTGGCAGCGGTTCTGGCTGACGGCCACCCGATTGAATTTGCGGCTGCAGCCAGAGATGACTCCCCTCGTTTTTTCGTCCTATATTCGCGAGGGAGTGGCGTTTTCAAGGAGTCAGTCCAGTATACGCCTTGCCGAACGCCTCTCATCGCAGTTCGACCGGCTTGTTTCGCCGGAAGTAAGCCGCCGGGCACTGGTCATGGGAAGAATAGGTGCCGGCCCGTTGCCCAAGGCACGGTCAGTACGCTTACCGCTCGGCCGGCTGATCATCGACGATTCCCGGTAACCGAAATACTCCCCACTATCGAACAGCCCCTCAAGATTCAGGCCCGACAACCGATAACCGACTCATACATATCGACATCGGGCGAGAGGCGGAACGAATGCGCGTCAACAAACCGGTAACGAACCGGGAAGAGCCGGTTCACGCTGATGAGCGGCTGATCAGCACGACCAATCTGAAGGGCGTCATTCAGAGTGCGAACACGGCGTTCTGCCGAGTCGCCGGATTCAGCGAGGACGAACTCAGGCGCAAGGCCCACAATATCGTCCGCCACCCGGACATGCCGGAAGCCCTTTACCAGAACCTGTGGGACAGCCTCAAGGCGGGCCGGCAATGGATGGGGCTGCTCAAGAATCGCTGCAAGAACGGCGATTACTACTGGGTCAACAGTTACGTTTCGCCGGTGTTTGAAAACGGCCAGCAGGTCGGCTATCAATCCGTGCGCAGCCCGATGTCCGCCGAGCAGAAGGAACGGGCGACGCGCCTGTATCAACGCATGCAGCGCGGGCGCGCCGTCGTGCCATGGTGGAGCCGGGCCGGAACGACGACGCGCTCGGTACTCGTTGCGATGCTGTGTGCCGCCATCGGCGCCGCCGCGGTGGCGGGTGTCACCGTCGCAACGGCCACCACCATGGTTAGCGCTACCGCAATCGTCGCGGCATTGATCGTCGCAGGAAGCATCGGCGCATTCACCAGTCGGCGCCTCGCCCGCCTGGACGAACAGGCGCGGGCGATTTTCGACAATCCGGTGGGTGAATGGACTTACGGCGGCGGTCACGACGTCGCGGCCCGAGCCACACTTGCCCTGGCCATGCAGCGCTCGCAGCTCGACGCCATGCAAACGCGCATGAACGATCTCGACGTCGAACTGCAGGCAGCGGTACAGGATACCGAGAACGCCGCAGCGGAAAGCCGCCGTGCCCTCGACGGGCAGCGCAACGAAGTCGAACAGGTTGCAACGGCCGTCAACGAGATGTCCGTGACCGTTCAGGAAGTCTCGCAGCATACGTCGGAAGCGGCGAGCAGTGCCGAGGCAGCAGTGCGCGAGGCCGAAGGCGGACGCGAGATCATCGATCAGACCGGCACCGCCATGACCCATCTCGCCGAGGAAGTAGACAAGGCGGGCAATACCGTGCAACGCCTGCAGGACGACACGGAAGCCATCCGCAAGGTGCTTGACGTAATACGCGGGATCTCGGAGCAAACCAACCTGCTGGCGCTCAATGCGGCCATCGAAGCCGCGCGGGCCGGCGAATCAGGCCGGGGCTTTGCCGTCGTGGCGGAAGAGGTACGCGCGTTGTCGGCGCGGGTGAGCGAATCCACCACCGAAATCGCCGGCATGATCAAGCGCCTGGAGTCCGGCGCCGCGGAGGCCGTTGAGGTCATGAATCGCAGCAGAAACTCCGCCGCCGACGTCGCCAGCGGCGCCGGGAAGGCGCGCGACGCCATACGTCACGTTGTGCAGGGCGTGCAGCAGATCAGCGACATGAACATCCAGATCGCCAGCGCCGCGGAGCAGCAGTCCGCGACCACCGACGAACTCAACCGCAACATTCACAGCATCAACGACGGGTTTCTAACCACCAACGAAGCCGCGCGCGCCACTGGTGAAACCAGCGAGCGACTCGCGCATCTGGTCGACGAGCTGCGCGGGTTGATCCGACAGTTTGCCGCCCTTGGACACTAAGCGCTTCTCCACGTCAACAGGCCCTGGGCATCATGTTTTCATGTCCGTGGCGAGGACTGCGGCACGTCGTCCCGCAGACGTGCGCGAGCAACTGGTTATTTTCGGCCTGCTTTATCAACACGAACCGATAGGGTTTCAACGTTTTTTTATCAATGCAGGAAATACCTTGAGTCGCTCAAGATCGTGAGCGCAAGTAATGTATTCCATAGCCAGACGCCCCCTATCCTGTCGATTCGAGTCAGTGACCAGGCTGACGGGTAATCCCCCCGCCCGCGCCAGAGCATAACCGAGCGAAGCACCGCCCATTCCAGTGCCGGCGATTATTGCATCCCATTGTTGTTTTGTGACCTCAGCCGTCGAGACCATGCTGCCCTTCCAGAATGTGCTCCAACAACATCGTGAATCGCTTTCCGGCGCTGTATTTGGACATAATATGCATAAATGCCTGCGCCCGGCGTTTCATTTCAGCGTCCTTCAAGATGATTTCCGAGATCGTTCTGATAACAGCGGTCGAGACTTTTCCACTGCGTAGCAGCCTCCCAACACCCGCTTTTTCTATCATGGACATGTTCAGGTACTGGTCAAGATTCCCGGCGATGCCTATAACCGGTTTTCCTTCAGCCAGTGCCTGGTATGCGGTAAGGCTACCACCGTTACAAATTATCAGGCTGGCGCGCGCCGCGGCTTTGACTCCGGGCAGGTACTCTGCAGCAAAGACGTTTCTGGCAATGTTCTCCAACTTGATTCGACCCGCCGTCGCTACGATTACAACAACGGGTAAATCGGCAAGAGCATCCAGTACCATGGGTAACAACCGGGTGTTCCCGGAACTGCCCAGAGTCACGTAAATGATTGGTTTGTTTTCTGGTAGCTCGTTCCACCAGTCAGGTAATGGAACAGCGGGTGACCAAAGAATCGGTCCGATATAATGATGATGAGCAGGGACATTAATCGTCGGTATCAGCTCCGGAATATCCGCATAAATTGTATAATCGGCATGCGTGTAGACTTGACGCAAGTCCAAACCAATAGATGACAACCTGTTTTCCCGCCTGATCCTGTTCAGGGGCAAGGTATGGTAGGCGAACGCCATGGGCCGGATCGTGTTAAAAAGCATCTGGCCCAGCGTCACTCCCAGCACCTTTGTTAATGAAATATCGGGAACCGGGAAGCGTTGTCTGAAAAACGGACTCCAGTAAGCATTAGCAATCGAAAGATAAGGCACGTGAGCAAGCGTAGCGCTCACGGCGAGGGACAGGCGAAAATCGCCTATCACGACATCCGGCTGCACTTGTTCGATTATGTCCAGATCGTTACTGACATAAGTGCGTAGAGTATCCGTATCATAAAGCGGGCTACCCTTATATAACCGGTCGAGAAATCGATCGCTGCTGATAGTGCCAAGCGGATGACCAGTAAATGCACGCTCTCCCAACAGCTTATGGTATCTCACGTCGCAGGCGAAATGAACGTCATATACGGTGGAGTCCAGGCTCCGCGCCAGAACGACAGGCCGGACTACATGCGCGAGAGTTACCGCTTC
>CAZYIP010000160.1:0-1499 GCA_964646895.1 uncultured Salinisphaerales bacterium
CCGTGGAAGATCGTCGAAAATCCGGCGCTCACGGCGGGTGGCTGCGAGGTGGAGTCGGAACACTCGCGCATCGATGCGCGGGTGGAATCGCGCCTGAACGCGGCGATTGCGCAGGCCCTTGGCGGCGAGCGCCGGCACGACAGGGAGGATGACGGGGATGACGGCTGAGGCGCCCGATGGCCGCTCTGCCGGGTTGCGCTGGCACACGCGCCTTGCGCCCTACCGCGAGCGCGCCGAGCGTGCGCTGCCGCTGGTGGTGGAGGGCAAGCTCACGCGCATGGTCGGCCTCACTCTGGAGGCGGTCGGCTGCCAGGTACCGGTGGGCGGGCGCTGCACCGTGCTGGGCGCTGGAGGCAGCGGGACATTGGCCGAAGTCGTCGGTTTCTCCGGCGATCGGCTGTTTCTCATGCCGGTGGGCGACATTCGCGGACTGATGCCGGATGCACGGGTGATTCCGACCGGCGGCGTGGCCCGGGTCGCGGTGGGGCCGGGGTTGCTCGGGCGCGTGATCGATGGCGCCGGACGGCCTCTGGACGGCCTCGGCGCGCTGGATGCGCCGGAACAGGTTCCGCTCGCGGGGCGTCCGGTCAACCCGTTCGAGCGTGCCCCGATCCGCGAACCGCTGGACGTAGGCGTACGCACCATCAACGCGCTGTTTACCGTGGGGCGCGGTCAGCGCATGGGGCTTTTCGCCGGCAGCGGCGTGGGCAAGAGCGTGCTGCTGGGCATGATGACACGCTATACGGATGCCGATGTCACCGTGGTTGGTCTGATCGGCGAGCGCGGCCGCGAGGTCAACGATTTCGTGCGCAACGCGCTCGGCGATACCGGGCTGGAGCGCGCGGTGGTGGTGGCGACGCCGGCGGACCATCCGCCGCTGATGCGCATGCAGGGCGCCATGCTGGCGACCGCGGTCGCCGAATACTTTCGCGATCAGGGCCTGAAAGTGCTGCTGCTGATGGATTCGCTCACCCGCTTCGCCCAGGCCAGCCGCGAGATCGCACTCGCCATTGGCGAGCCGCCGGCCACCAAGGGCTACACGCCGTCGGTATTCGCGCGCCTGCCGCAACTGGTGGAACGGGCCGGCAACGGCGGCGGCAGCGGTGGCTCCATTACCGCTTTCTACACGGTACTCGCCGAGGGCGACGATCAGAACGATCCCATCGCCGACGCTGCCCGGGCGATTCTCGACGGCCACATCGTGCTCTCGCGCCGCATCGCCGAGAGCGGTCGTTATCCGGCGATCGATGTGGAAGCGTCCATTTCGCGGGTGATGCACGATATCGTCAGCCCGGAGCATCGCCATGCCGCCGCGCGCTTTCGCGGCATCTATTCCACCTACGAGCAGAACCGCGACCTGATCAGCGTCGGCGCGTACCGGCGCGGTTCCGATGCCCGGGTAGACGAAGCCATCGCCATGGAGCCCCACATGCGCGCCTTCCTGCAGCAGGACATGTTCGAGGCGGTGGATCTGAAGCGCAGCATTTCCGGCCTGCGGG
>CAZYIP010000160.1:1599-6901 GCA_964646895.1 uncultured Salinisphaerales bacterium
CAGCAGGACATGTTCGAGGCGGTGGATCTGAAGCGCAGCATTTCCGGCCTGCGGGGCATGATGCACACCGGTGACGCCGAGGCCGAGCCGGCCGCGGAGCCCGCCGCATGAGCCGCGCGCGGCGCTTGCAGCCGATCGCCGAACTCGCCGGCCACGATGCCGACGCGGCGGCGCAGGTGCTGGCGCAGGCGCGCGATCGCGTCGCGGCCGAACGGCGGCGCCTGAATGAGCTGGAAACCTACCGTGACGATTATGGCGCCCGTTTCGGCGGTGGCGTGATGCGCGGCGGCAGCCTGCGGGACTTTCAGGCGTTCATTGCGCAGCTCAATCAGGCCATTGCCGAGCAGGAGCGGGTGCTGCACGGCCTGGAGCAGGAACTCGCGCAATACGAGCAGACCTGGCGCGACAAGCGCACCCGCGCGCAGGCCATGGAGCGGGTGGTCGAAGTCCATCGCCGCAGCGAGCGGCGCGCCAGCGAAAGGCGCGAACAGCAGGCGGCCGACGAACACGCCAGCCGCCAGCACCCGCCGGGTGGCACCCGGCTCTGAGGCCTGTTGACACTCAGTCCCGCATGGTGAAGGTCACCTTCAGGTGCACGCGGTAGGCGGAGATCTTGTCGTTTTCGAGAATAACCTGCTGATCCTTGACCCAGATGTTGTGAACATCGGTCAGGGTCTTGGTGGCTCTCTCGCAACCCATTTGCACGGCTCTCTCGAAGCTGTCGGGTGACTCGGCAGTGATTTCGATGCTTTTCGCAAACGACATGGATGCTGCTCCAAAGGCTGTGAACACGCCAAGCCCCATGAAACCGCAGTCGGCGGCGCGAAACCATCAGGATTTGTACGTAACCGCACTGGCAATACACCTCGATGCCTGTCACATCGCCACTTGTGCACCCTCTCCCGCGTGCGGGAGAGGGTTGGGGAGAGGGTGGTAAAGCGCGCACGCCGCGATTGGTGTGATCCCCCGATTACACCTGCTTTTCGCCGTCGACCTCGATTTCGACGGATGCGCCCAGAAAGCACAGCGTGCCCGGCAGCTTGACCGCCTCCGGGAGCGGTTGCGGGTATTCCCAGGCGACGTCGGCCACTTCGCCATCACCGATACGGGCGCTCCAGTAGGACGCCACGCCCTTGTAGGGGCATTCGGTGCGGGTCCGGCTGGGAATCAGCAATTGCGTGCGCACGTCCTCGCGCGGAATGTAGTAACGGGTCGGCAGGCTGGTTTCGAAAAGCAGCCGCGGGCGACGGGTTTCGGCGACGGTCTCGCCGTTGATGGCAACCCTGACGTGGCGGGTGCTGTCGAGTACGTCCACGCGATGGTACGGATCGCGGGGGTGGACGGACACCCGCTCGTCTTCCTCGTACCACGCATCCATCTTGTCCCAGTAAAATGCCAGGTATCCGGCCAGCGACGGTGAGTCCGGCAAGGGTTCGGGGTAGGTCCACACGGCGTTGTCGGCGCGGCGTTCTCCGACCTGGATGCTCCAGTACGCAGCGTCGCCCTTGAACGGGCAATGGCTTGTATGCGTACTCTTTTCCAGCCAGCGCATGTGCACGTCGCCTTCCGGGAAATAGTAAACTGGCAAATGGCCGGTTTCGTGCAACTGTTTCATGTGCCGGCTGTCGGCGATGGTCTCGCCGTTGAAGACGGTGCGTACACGCCTGGGGCAATCCTCGAAATACAGGGTGTGGGGCTTGAGAACGCCGGTATCGAAGTTGAAGATGCCGTTGCGGCGAGGGCCGAACGGGGCGTCTCCGAGCGTCAGTGCCATGATGCGTGCTCCTCGGAGTCGGAAGGTTTCCGTCCATTATAGAACGCATGAAAACGAATGCCTGAAATGAGACCGGCGGAAGCAGCGCCGCCGCACGCGCCCCGCCGCGTCCGCACCGTGCAGTCCCACGGAGAGCGGCGCGAGGACCCGTACTTCTGGCTGCGCGATCGCGACGATCCGGCGGTTACCGAGTATCTGCAGGCCGAGAACGCCTATACGGAGGCAACGCTGGCTCCGCTGGCGCCGTTGCGCGAGCGGCTGTACGCGGAGTTTCTCGGGCGCATCAAGGAAACCGATCAGTCGGTGCCGGTGCGCATCGACGACTTCGAATACTACTCGCGCACGGAGGCGGGGGCGCAATACTCCATTTTCTGCCGCCGTGCCGCGGTCGCCGATGCACCCGAGGAGATCATCCTCGACGTGAACGAACTGGCCGCCGGACACGCGTATTTCGATGTGGGCGCGGTCGAGGTCAGCCCGGATCACCGTTACCTGGCCTATTCGCAGGACGTGGACGGCTCCGAGAGCTACACGCTGTACGTCAGGGATCTGGTCACCGGCGAGCGCCTGGGCGACGCGATTCCGGGCACCGGCGAGGATGTGCAGTGGGCGGCGGACAGCCGGAATCTTTTCTACACCCGTCTGGACGAGAGCCTGCGGCCGTACCAGGTGTGGCGCCACCGGGTGGGTGCGTCGCTCGCCGGCGACGAGCTGATGTTGTCCGAAGCCGACGAGGCTTTTTTCATTCACCTCGACAAGACCAAGGACGAGCGCTACATCATCATCGGGCTGGAGAGCAACGTCACCAGCGAAATGCATCTGCTCGATGCCAGCCGGCCGGCAGCCCCGCCGCGCCTGTTCCGGGCGCGTGAATACGGTGTCGAGTATTCGGTCGAGCATCGGGACGGCACTTTCTACGTGCTCACCAATCTCGATGCCATCAACTTCCGTCTGCTCGCGACCGAGGATCTTGCCCGTCCGCCCGCGGAGTGGCGCACCCTGGTGGCCCACGATCACGCGGTCAAGCTGGAAGGCATGGAAGTGTTCGCCGGCCATCTCGTGCTGTACGTGCGCGAGGATGGCCTGACCCATGTGCGGATTCTGCGCTTTCCCGACCTTGCCGCCCACACGGTCGAATTCGACGAACCGGTTTACAGCGTTTACGGCGGCAACAACCCGCAATATCACAGCAACCGGTTGCGCCTGGGCTACACATCGCTGACGACCCCGTGGCGGGTGTACGACTACGATATGGATACCCGCGAGCGCCGTCTTCTCAAGCAAACCGAAGTGCCGAGCGGGCACGATCCGGGCGATTACGTCAGCGAGCGCATTCACGCCCGGGCGCCGGATGGCACGCGTGTACCGCTGTCGCTGGTTTACCGCCGCGACCGCGGCGACGCACCGGCGCCATGCCTGCTGTACGGCTACGGTGCCTACGGCATCAGCATCGATCCCGCTTTCTCGCCGACCCGGCTGAGCCTGCTGCAGCGCGGCTTCGTATTTGCCATCGCGCATGTGCGCGGCGGCGGCGAACTGGGCGAGCACTGGAAGAATGCCGGCAAACAGGAACACAAGGCCAACAGCTTCGTCGATTTCATCGCCGCCGCGCGGCACCTGACAGAACATGGCTACGCCGCGCCCCGGCAGCTGGCGATCATGGGCGGCAGCGCCGGCGGGCTGCTCATCGGCGCGGCGCTCAACCGGCGCCCCGATCTGTTTGCGGCGGCGGTCGCACAGGTACCCTTCGTCGACGTGCTCAATACGATGGAGGATCCGTCCCTGCCGCTGACGGTGACCGAATACGACGAGTGGGGCAATCCGGCCGATGCGCGCGCCTACCGGGTCATCCGCGGCTACGCGCCCTACGAGAACGTCCGCGCCGCCGACTATCCGGCACTGCTGGTCATGGCGGGACTCAACGATCCGCGGGTGCCGTACTGGGAGTCGGCCAAGTGGGTGGCGCGGCTGCGCGACGCCACTACCGGCACGCGGCCGATTCTGCTCAGGATGCACATGGGTGCCGGCCATGCGGGTGCATCCGGCCGTTACGATGCATTGCGCGAAGTCGCGTTCGAGTACGCCTTCATCATCGGCCGGCTGATCGGGCCAGAAGCCCGCACCGGCCAGGATCGGAGGCCCAATGGCCGCTAGCGCCGACGATACCGGCCAGCCGTCGCTGGCGATGAAACACGACTCCGCGGGCCGGGAGATCGTCATGGTCCGCGGCGCCTGGACGCTGCGCGGGCTGGAGGCCGTGCTGCCGCGCCTGAAGGGCATGCTGGATCGACAGGCGGGTCAGCGGCGCGCGTGGGATCTGCGCGGCGTGACACGTCTCGACAGCGCCGGCGCGGTTCTGCTCTGGCGGGCATGGGGGAGAAAACGGCCCCAGGCGCTGAAATTGAAGCCGGAACACGAAGCGCTGTTCTCGCATCTGGATGATTTGCCGTCGCTGCCGAAGCGGCGCAGGCTTCCTCTGGGGCGGCGCCTGATGAACGCGGCCGCGGCGCCGTCGCGCGGACTGGCGGTGCACTGCGTCGACCTCGTCGCGCTGATCGGGCAGCTGGCGCTCGCGCTCGCCTACACGATTCGGCGTCCCGCGCATATTCCGTGGCTGGAGATTTCCGCGCATGTCCGTCAGGCGGGTGTGCGGGCGCTGGGCATCACGGCGATCGTGGGTTTTCTCATCGGCGTTGTGCTCAGCTACCTCTCGGCGATGGAGCTGCAATTCTACGGTGCTCAGGGCTATATCGTGAATGTGCTCGGCATCGGCGTGATTCGCGAGATGGGGCCGATGCTCGCGGCGATTCTGGTGGCCGGGCGCTCCGGTTCCGCCATAACCGCCCAGCTCGGCGTGATGCGCCTGACCCAGGAACTCGACGCGCTGGAATCGCTCGGGATCTCGCCGGCGGTGCGCCTCATTCTGCCGCGCGTGATCGCGCTGGCCATCGCCATGCCGCTGCTGGTGCTGTGGACCGACGCCCTGGGGCTGCTCGGTGGCATGTTCGCGGCGTGGTTCTCGCTGCACATGCCGCTCGCCCGGTTCGTGGACGCACTGCCGCTGGTGGTGCCGGTGTTCAATCTGTGGATGGGGCTCGGCAAGGGCGTGGTGTTCGGCGTGGCCATCGGACTGATCGCCGCGCACCACGGTCTGCGCATCCGCCCCGACACCGAAAGCCTCGGCGCCGAGACGACCAACTCGGTCGTCACCGCGATCACCATGGTCATTCTGATCGACGCCGTGTTCGCGATCGTATTCAGTCAGGTCGGCTGGTGGTAACCCCTCACCCGGGGGCCCACCCTTGGGGTCAGTTCTCGCATTGTAGCATCCGCCTGAATTGGATATATTGCCGCGTGGCTGAACTGCGCCGCACACAATCTTCCGAACGCTTTTTGTCGTATCACTTCTCGCATTGTTCGGCGCCCGCCGATGTGCATGGATCGCATGTCGCGGCATGGACAAGCTGATCAGTGCGCCCGGATTCGGTGAACATCAAGTCTATGGATGCAACAATACGAGAACTGACC
>CAZYIP010000161.1:0-6884 GCA_964646895.1 uncultured Salinisphaerales bacterium
GGCAGGCGTCGCGAACCAGGTCGCGGTCCCATTCCGCGACGAAGGTCTTGACCGCCAGGCGCTGCGTCGGCGGTGTGGCGATGATGGAAAGGTCCCGCAGCCCGGCCAGGCTCATGTTGAGGGTGCGCGGGATTGGCGTCGCCGTTAACGTCAGCAGGTCGACCTCGGCACGCAGTGCCTTCAGGCGCTCCTTCTGGCGCACGCCGAAGCGGTGTTCTTCGTCGACGATGACGAGTCCCAGGCGTTTGAAGCGGACGTCCTTCTGCAGCAGCCGATGCGAACCGATGACGATGTCGGCGCGTCCGTCGGCGAGTTCGGTGACCAGTTTGTCCTGCTGCTTCTTCGTGCGCAGCCGGGAGAGCACGCCGATGCGCACCGGCCAGTCGGCGAAGCGGTCGACAAAGTTCTGATAATGCTGCTGGGCCAGCAGGGTAGTGGGGGTCAGTATGCAGACCTGGCGGCCGTTCTGCACCGCGACGAAAGCTGCACGCATGGCGACTTCCGTCTTGCCGAAGCCGACGTCTCCGCACACCACCCGGTCCATGGGATGCGCCGCCGCCATGTCTTCGAGCACCTGCCGGATCGCGGTGGTCTGGTCGGCCGTTTCGGTGAACGGAAAGGCATCGGCGAAGCGCCGGTACTCGGTGTCCCGGGTATCGAAGGCGATCCCGGGCGTCGCGGCGCGCCGCGCCTGAATCTCCAGCAGCTCCGCGGCAACGTCCCGGGCGCGTTTCGCCGCGCGGCGGCGGGCCTTGTTCCAGCGCTCGTTGCCGAGCCGGTGCAGCGGCGCGTGCTCCTCTTCGGCGCCGGTATAGCGATGCACCAGGTGCAGACTGGACACGGGAACGTACAGCTTGTCGCCGCCGGCATATTCGAGGGTCAGGAACTCCTGGGTTGTTTTCCCCACCGTCAGGCGTTGCAGGCCCTGGTAGCGGCCGACGCCGTGATCCTGGTGCACGACCGGCGCGCCCGGGCGCAAATCGGTAAGGTCGCGCAGGATGGCCTCGGGGTCGCGTGCGGGCGCGCGCCGCTGGCGGCGGACCGGCGGGCGGCCGCCGAACAGTTCCGGTTCGGCGATGACAGTGATGGCGGGGTCGTGCAATACGAGCCCTGTTTCCAGCGGCGCCACGCAAATGCCCAAACGCTTGCGGTCACCGAGAAAGCGCTCCCAGGAATCGTAGGCACGCGGCTCGATCCCCAGCGGCCGCAGCAGATCGACGATAGCCTCGCGCCGGCCCACGGAGGTGGCGGCGAACAGCACGCGACCGGGTTGCTCGTCGAGAAGGCGGCGTATGCGTTCGGGGCCGCGTTCGTCGTTTTCGTCGATGCGCGGGCTCACCGGTGCGGGCAAGCGGAAGTCTTCGCCTTCGGCACCGTCGGCTTCGATGACGATGCGTGGGCGGGCGCGAATGGTGTGTTCGATCGCAGCGACCGGAACGAACGCCTCGTCCGGGTCGAGCAGCGGGCGCTCGATGTCTCCACAGCGGCTGCGGTGCCGCTCCTCGATCTGCGCGCGGGCTTCGTTGAGCGCGGCTGTCATGTTGCCCGCGGTCGCGAGCAGGGCGTTGTCGGGCAGATAATCGAAAAGTGTGGCGGTCTCCTCCTCGAAGAACAGCGGCAGATAGTATTCGATGCCGCCCGGCGCGATACCGCGGCTCACGTCCTGATAGATCAGGCTGCGGGTCACGCCGCCGCTGAAGCGCGCGCGATAGCGGGCACGAAAGGCCTCGATGCCCTGCTCGTCGAGAGGAAACTCGTGAGCCGGCAGGAGATCGACGCTGTCGACCTTGTCGATCGATAGCTGGGTTTCCGGGTCGAAGCGGCGGATGGACTCGACTTCATCGTCAAACAGATCGATGCGCAGGGCCTGCTCGCTGCCCATGGGGAAGATGTCCAGCAGCGCACCGCGCACGGCGTACTCGCCGTGGCTCTGCACCTCGGTGACGGCCTGGTAGCCGGCCGCCTCCAGCCGCGTGCGCATTTCGATCGGGTCGAGCCGGTCGCCGGGAGACAGCAGGAGTGCGCGCGTGTCCAGAAAGCTGCGCGGCGGCAGGCGCTGCAGCAGCGTATCGGCGGCGACGATGACCAGCCCGCTGCGCATGGCGGGGAGGCGATAAAGGGTTGCCAGCCGCTCGGAAATGATGTCCTGATGCGGCGAAAAGACGTCGAACGGCAGCGTCTCCCAATCGGGAAAACGCAGCACCGGCAGTCGCCCGGCGGCGTAGAAGCGCAGCTCATCCTGCAGGCGATAGGCCTGCTGCTCGTCGGGCGCGATAACGATCAGCGGTCCGTGGTGTTTCAGCGCGGCGCTCGTCAGCGCCAGCGCCGGCGCGCTGCCGCGCAGGCCATGCCAGTGCAGCGCGGTCGCTTCGCGTTGCGGTACCGGTGGAGCCAGTGGGCTGGCGGTTTTGGTTGTGGTCGTTTCCGTCACGCCTGATCAAGCATGCGTTTCGCGAGTCGGCGGCGCTTTTCGAAAGTTTCCCGCGCAATTTCGATATCTTCAAGAAACCATGGCAGCTCTTCCAGGCGCAACGCCTGGGCGCCGTCCACCAGGGCTGTTTTTGGTTCGGGATGAAAGTCCACCAGGGCCATGTTGGCGCCGGCGACGATGCCCTGCGCGGTGACGTGAAAGATGTCGAGCAGGCCCTCGGGCCCGTTCTGACGTCCGCCGACCGAGTGGGAGGGGTCGATCCCGACGGGCAGGCGGGTGAGCCGCTTGACCGTTGGCACATGCGCGAAATCGACGAAATTGCGATGCGGATCGCCGAGATTCGTCTTCATGCCGCGCAGGCAGAATACGATGTGACTGTTGCCTTCGCTGGCCAGATACTCGGCCGCGTTGAGGGATTCGTCCAGGCTGATGCCGAATCCGCGCTTGATCAGCAGCGGATAGCGCTGTTGTCGGCCCGCGGCCTTGAGAAGCTCGAAGTTCTGGGTATTGCGCGTGCCGATTTGCAGCATCACACCGGTCGGGTTTCCGGTCGCGTGCAGCACCTCGTCGATCTCGTCAATCTGCTTTTCGTGCGTGATCTCCATGGCGATCACGCGAATGCCGTACTTGCCCGCGAGTTCGAACACGTAAGGCAGGCAGCGGCTGCCGTGACCCTGGAACGCATACGGGTTGGTGCGCGGCTTGTAGGCGCCCATGCGCGTGCAAACCTGTCCGTGCTCCTGCAGCGCCTGCATCATCTGCTCGACGTGAGCGGGCGTGTCGACCGCGCACAGCCCCGCGAACAGGTGAAAGTTGTCCTGGTTGAAACGGACGCCGTTGTACGTGAAGTCGAGCGAGCGCTGCTGGTCGTGATGCCGCGCGAGAATGCGGTAAGGATCGGAAATGCGCACCACGCGATCGACGCATGGCAGTGCCAGCATTGTCTCCGTGTCCAGCGCCTGGGTATCACCGAGCAGATACACCTCGGTAACGGTCACCTGCGTGCCCGTGATCCGGTGGATTCGGGTCTGGATGTTGTCCAGCGCTTTCAGGCTGGCCATGAGGGCGGTGAAATCCTTGCTGCTGGTATCGGTGTCGGGGGCAAGGATGAGGATCATTGTGGATATTTTCCGGCAGTTGGCAAAGAGAACTATTATCGCATAACCGGGCTTGCCGGTGGCCGCGTCAATCCGGGACCGCCGCCCGTTCGTGGAGTGCGACGACACGGTGCTCACGGTGCCCTGTCTTGCACCCGAATGGCTATCGGCGCAGACTTCCGGAGCTTTTTTCACACTTCCCGATTCACGCGTTGCTGTCTAAAATGCGCTCATGCGGTGTTGTCGCGCGCTTGTACAGCGGCGCTACCATAGCAGCGCTCGCCGCGTCCCGCGTCGTGCCGCGATGGCCACCGCTATGTGTGAAAAAGGTTCCGGAACACACCGTCCACCGCGGATTTCGTGGCCACAGGCGGCTCTTTCCCGATCGTGCCGAGCGGTACTGTCCACGCTTTGCCCGATAGTCGCCGGTGCCGGATTGGAACCCGCAGGTCCTTGCGCAGAACCGCGCCGACAACAGACAAGAACATGCCCAGCAATAATACGCAAAAAGGCGACTCCCGGCCCGCGCCGCGTCGCCGCAGACGCCTGCGGATCTGGCTGATGAGCGGCCTGGCGCTGCTGTTCATCGCGCTGGCGATTGCCTACGGAGTGTACTGGTTCCTGGTAGCGCGCTACCGCGTGGGCACCGACGACGCCTATGTACACGGAAACCAGGTCGCGATCATGTCGCGGGTAAGCGGTACGATCACCGCCGTCAACGTGGACGATACCGACCGGGTAGCCGTCGGTCAGGCGTTGATATCCCTGGATCGTTCGGATGCCCGGATCGCCCTTGAACACGCCGAAGCCACCCTCGCCCAGGCGGTGCGCCATGTGCGCCAGCTCTATGAGCAGGAAGCCGAACAGAAGGCGATTATCGCCGAACGGCAAACGGCTCTCGAACAGAGTCAGGATGACTACAGGCGAGACAAGCGTCTGGTAGCGACTCACGCGGTTTCGCAGCAGGCCTTCCAGCATTCCGAGAACCAGCTGCATGCAGCGCAGGCACGACTGCGACAGGCCCAGCGGACCCTCGCCGCGTTGCAAACGCAGACGAGCGGGACCGACCTGCGCCATCAACCCGAGGTACGCCTGGCCATGGCCGCCGTACGAACCGCGTACCTGAACCTCAAGCGCACCACGATCGTTGCGCCGGTGGATGGCTACGTCGCCAGGCGGACGGCGCAGGTGGGCCAGCGCGTGCAACCGGGCAATCCGCTTCTGGCGGTGGTGCCGCTGGATCAGGTCTGGGTGGAGGCCAATTTCAAGGAAACCCAGCTCGGAGAGATGCGCATCGGCCAGCCGGTGGAAATCACTTCCGATTTCTATGGCGGCGACGTCGTCTACCACGGCCATGTGGTGGGGATCAGCCCGGGGACCGGCAGCGCGTTCGAACTGCTGCCTCCGCAGAACGCCACCGGCAACTGGATCAAGGTCGTGCAACGGGTGCCGGTACGCATCAGCCTGAAGGCGGAAGAGCTGGAAAAGCATCCGCTGCGTCTTGGCCTGTCGATGCACGCCGTGGTGGATATCCACGACACCCGCGGGGCGACGCTGACGCAAAATGTCGTTGCCAGGCCGCTGTATCGGACGGATGTCTACACGCGCCAGCTCGACGGGTTGCAGGCACTGATCGATCGCATCGTTGACGTCAACGGTGGCAATGTCGAGCGTGCCGCCGAGGCGCACGATGGCGGCTGAAAGCCGGCGGGCGCCACTGGCGCCGGCGCAGCGCTCGGCAGTGACGATAGGCCTGGCGCTGGCGCTGTTCATGAACGTGCTGGACGTGTCCATCGCCAATGTCTCCATCCCCACGATCGCCGGATTTCTGGGGGTGAGCGCAGATCAGGGCACCTGGGTCATCACCTCGTTCGCCGTCGCGAATGCGATTGCCGTGCCCATCTCCGGCTGGCTCGCCCGCCAGGTGGGAGAAGTCAAGCTGTTCGTGATCTGTACGCTGCTGTTTACGCTGTTTTCCTGGCTGTGCGGGCTTTCTTTCACCTTCCCCATGCTGCTGCTTTTTCGCGCGCTGCAGGGCGCGGTCGCCGGCCCCATGATCCCGCTCTCCCAGAGCCTGCTGCTGGCCAATTATCCGGATGATCAGCGCGGCCTCGCCAACGGGATATGGGGGATGACGGCGGTGGTGGGCCCGGTGGCGGGGCCGATTCTCGGCGGCTGGATCACCGACAACATCAACTGGTCGTGGATTTTTTACATCAACGTGCCCATCGGGCTCATTTGCGCGTGGCTGACCTGGACCATGCTGCGGGAGCGGGAAACCCCGATCAGTCGCCAGCCGGTGGATCTGGTCGGGCTGGGGCTGCTGGTGGTTGGCGTGTCCTGCCTGCAGATCATGCTCGACCAGGGCAACGACAAGGCCTGGTTTCAGTCCACGTCCATCGTGATTCTGGGCATTGTCGCGCTGGTGATGCTCAGCTTCTTCATTGTCTGGGAACTGACCGACGAGCGGCCGATCGTCGATCTGCGCCTGTTCGGCCGCCGCAACTTTGCCGTTGCCACCATCGCGATGACCTTCGGATACATGACGTTCTTCAGCGCCATCGTGATATTCCCGCTCTGGTTGCAGACGCAACTGGGTTACACGGCCGAGTGGGCCGGATTCGCCACCGCATCGTTCGGAATCCTGGCCTTTTTCTTTTCGCCGATCGTGGGCAAGCTGACGGATAAAATCGACCCGCGACTGGTCGTGACAATCGGCTTCGTCATTTTTGCCGCGATATCATTCATTGCCGGGCATAACAGCACCGAGGTCACGTTCTGGCACATATTCCTGCAGCGATTGCCGTGGGGGATCGGAACCTCGTGCTTCTTCATTCCGCTGATCACTCTCTCGCTTACGGGGTTGCGGGGGAACGAAATCGCCAGCGCCTCCGGGTTGTTCAACTTCGTGCGCCAACTGGCGCTCGGGTTCGGCACGTCCATCAGCGTCACCCTGTGGGACAACCGGGCGTCGTTGCACGATCATCAGCTCAATACGCATGTCAGCATCTACGAGCCGCTGACGCGGCATTGGCTCGATGGCCTGCAGACGCTGGGAATGTCGCTCTCGCAAGCGCACGAATTCCTCGCACGCCTGATCAGCCAGCAGGCGTTCATGCTCGCCACCAACGACATTTTCTGGGGTTCGGCGTGGATATTTCTGCTTCTGATCGGCGTGATCTGGCTGTCGCGGCCGCAGGCCAGGAGTTGAGAGGCAGTAAGAGAGAGTAAGGGGTCAAGTCTAGCAATATAAGGTTTAAAGCGTGAGTGTCGCATGAGGAGTGCGAGCTTTTCCGAGCCTACGCCAACACCCTGATTAAACCTTATATTGCTAGACTTGACCCCATGTGGGTTTG
>CAZYIP010000162.1:0-4562 GCA_964646895.1 uncultured Salinisphaerales bacterium
CGGCAAAACATGCCACGCCGCTCACACTTGTCATGACGCGCCGGACGCCAAGTAGGGTTGCAATCATCTTGCCATGAACCTTGCAATCAGCTTCTATCAAACCTTACAATCAGCTTGATATGAACCTTTCAATCCTCTTGTGACGGCGTCCACGCTATACCCCCGTTTGGTCGAGCCGCTGGTCGTCGAAGCCCTTGCGGATTCACCGGTGGTACTGCTGCATGGCCCGCGCCAGTGCGGCAAGACCACGTTGGCACGCATGCTCGGCGACAAGCATGGCTACGCCTACACCAGTTTCGACGAGGACGTTTCGCGCACCGCCGCGGATACCGATCCGCTGGGTTTTGTGGACAGCCTGCCGCCGCGTGCCATTCTGGATGAAGTGCAGCGCGTGCCGGCGCTGTTCACCACCCTGAAGGCCGCGGTGGATCGCGACCGCGGGTCCGGCCGCTTTCTGCTCACCGGCTCTACCAACGTCCTGCTGGTGCCGAAGCTGGCCGATTCGCTGGCCGGCCGCATGGCAATTCAGCACCTGCACCCGCTGGCCCAGTGCGAACTGGCGCGCAAGACGTCGCGTTTTCTCGACAAGCTGTTTGCGGCCGACTTCAAGCAATGCAAGCTGCCGCGCCTGAAAGACGAGCTCATCGACCGTGTGATCGCAGGCGGCTATCCGGCGGCACTCGCGCGTCCTGCCGGACGGCGTCGCGCCAACTGGTATCGCGATTATATCGACACTCTGGTCCAGCGCGACGTGCGCGACATGTCCCGCATCCGCACGCTCGACGTGCTGCCGCGGCTGCTCGCCCACTCCGCCGCCCACACCGCGCAACTGTTCAATTTGAGCGTGCTGGCCGCCCCCTTCCAGCTCAGCCGCCCCACCATCGGCGACTATGTCACGCTGCTCGAACGCATTTTCCTGCTCGAACGCTTGCCTCCCTGGTTCAGCAATCGCGCAAGCCGGCTGGTCAAGGCCCCGAAACTGCACCTCGGCGATACCGGCCTGGCGTGCAGCCTGCTCGGTGTCGGTACCGATGCACTGGCTGTCGATCGGGCACTTTTCGGACATCTGCTGGAAACCTTCGTGTTTCAGGAATTGCGCAGTCAAGCCAGTTGGCATGCGCATGACCATACGTTTTCCCACTTCCGCGACCAGAACATGCAGGAGGTGGACATCGTCATCGAGCGCGGTGCGCGTGCGCTGGCCGGCGTCGAGGTGAAGGCGTCCGCGACCGTCCGGACCTCGGATTTCAGCGGCTTGCGCCGGCTGCGTGACGTCGCCGGAACGCGCTTTGTCGCCGGCGTGGTGCTGTACGACGGCGAAACCTGCGCGCCATTCGGCGAGCGGATGTTCGCGGTGCCGATTCGGCTGCTTTGGGAGCTGCATTGACAGACAAGCTGAAAATGCACCTGCAGGATTCGGTGGATGCCGAGCTGATCCCCTGGGAGCTATCGAAACGGTTGTCCGACGGCGATAACCCGATCCGCGTCTGGCGCGAGTATCGTGGCATGACGCAAGCCGCGCTGGCTGAGGCGGCTGACGTGAGCAGGCTCGACTCCCATAATGGGCACGGCCGCGTTGCAATTGCCGTTGTCGGACTGGTCGTCACGTGGGCGGGAATAGCCGGCTTCAGACGTGCGGAAACGACCATTGATCCACGCAATCTCACTTCGAAGCGTCAACCCGATTGCGTCCAGCCGCCGTGAGCGCACTCAGGCGATTGCGTTCAGTTGCGCCAGCTCGTTCTCGGACAACGTGAGCGCTGTGCTGGCCATGTTCTCGCGCAGGTGCGCAACCGACGAGGTGCCGGGAATCAGCAGGACGTTCGGCGAGCGCTGCAACAGCCAGGCCAGCGCGACCTGCATCGGCGTGGCATCGAGCCGGCCAGCGACTTCGGACAGGGCGGCCGACTGCAACGGGCTGAATCCGCCCAGCGGGAAGAACGGCACATAGGCGATCCCGTCGCCGGCCAGTTCATCGATCAGCGCATCATCATCGCGGTGCGCCAGATTGTACTGGTTCTGCACGCAGGCAATCTCGGTGATCCGGCGGCCTTCGGCCACCTGGGTGGGCGTGACGTTGCTCAGCCCGATGTGGCGCACCAGTCCCTGCTCCCGGAGTTCGGCCAGCGCCGTGAGGGGCGCTTCAATCGACCCTTCGGCCGGCCCATGCACGTCGAACATGATTCGCAGGTTGACCACCTCCAGCACGTCCAGCCCGAGGTTGTGCAGATTGTCGTGTACCGCCCGGGCCAGATCATCGGCCGAAACGGCCGGCAGCCACGCGCCTTTCTCATCACGCCGCGCACCGATCTTGGTAACGATGACCAGATCATCGGGATAAGGCGCCAGCGCCTCGCGGATCAGCTGGTTGGTGATATGCGGTCCATAGAAATCGCTGGTATCGATGTGATTCACACCCGAGGAAACCGCCTCGCGCAATACGGCCAGCGCCGCATCCCGATCTTTGGGCGGGCCGAACACGCCGGGCCCGGCAAGCTGCATGGCGCCGTAGCCGAGGCGCTTGACCGTTCGGTCACCAAGGGTGAAGGTGTTGGTCTGCGTCATGATTTCTCTCCTCAGGACGGTGATGAATACGCCTTTGCCGATCAGGCAAAGCCGCCGTTGACGCGAATGACCTGCGAGTTCACCCAGGCGCCGTCCGGGCCGGCGAGGAACGACACGGCGGAGGCGATCTCCTCCGGCTGACCGATACGCTCCATGGGCGCCTGCCGGGCGATCTGCGCAATCAGCTCGTCCGACTTGCCCGCGAGGAACAGATCCGTGCGCACCGGACCGGGAGCGATAGCGTTCACCGTAATGTCACGACCGCGCAACTCGTTGGCCAGCACATGCACCAGGCCTTCCACGCCGGCCTTGCTGGCGATGTAGGGGCCGTAGCCCGGAAACGCCTTGGCGACCACGCTGGAGGACAGAGCCATGATGCGACCGCCCGCGCCCAGATGCCTGGCCGACTGTGCCAGTACCAGGAATGTGCCGCGCAGGTTGGTGGCGATCGTCCGGTCGAACGCCTCAAGGTTGTCTTCGCTGATCGCGGCCATCGGCATGATGCCAGCACTGTTGACGACCACATCGATGCGACCGAAGGCGTCCTTTGCCGCGGCAAACAGGCGATCCACATCCTGCCGATCGCCGACATCGCCCTGAACGGCGATGGCCTCGCCACCGTCGGCCTCGATGGCACGGACCGTGGCCTGCGCCTTCGCGGCATTGCCGGCGTAGCCGACAGTGACGACAAAACCGTCGGCGGCCAGACGCAGTGCAATCGCCCGACCGATGCCGCCGGAACCGCCGGTGACAATAGCGACCTTCCGGGCGTCTTTGTTCATGGGCTACTCCTGCTGTGGGGGTGGGGAAAAACTCGGTACGACTATTTTCAGTATTTCGTCCCCGGATATAAATCACCTAAAATGGATATGTCTATTCAGGAAAAATTAATAATCGCCGTCGGACCATGGATCATCTCGATGCTCTCCATCTGTTCACCCGAATCGTCGAACTGAGCAGCTTCAGCCGCGCAGCCGACACGCTGGACATACCCCGATCGACGGCCACCTACGCCATCAAGAAGCTGGAGGCCCGACTCGGCACCCGGCTGCTCGAACGCAACACGCGACACGTGCGTCCGACACTCGACGGACGAGCGTTCTACGAGCGTTGCATTCACGTGCTCAGCGAACTGGATGACGCGGAAGCCGCGCTGCGCCATGCGGCATCCAATCCACGCGGCGTCCTGCGTGTGGACATGCACGGCACCCACGCGACCCGCATCGTGCTGCCGAGGATCGATGAATTCCGAAGGCGCTACCCAAATGTCGACATGGTGATCAGCAGTGGAGACCGGCTGGTCGATCTGGTGCGCGAAGGCATCGATTGCGTGATCCGTGGCGGCAACCCGCGGGATTCGACGCTGGTGGCCCGGCGGCTCGCGATCCTGCCGGAGGTGATCTGCGCCAGCCCGGAGTACCTGGCCCGTTTCGGCACGCCGCAACACCCGTCGGAACTGGCCTCGCACCAGGCCGTGAGATTTTTCAACAGCAGTGGCGGCGTAGACTACCCGTTCGAGCTCGTCGTCGACGGCCGGGTTCGCGAGTACGACCTCGGCGGCTGGCTGTCGGTCAGCGATGCCGAGAATTACGTCATCGGCGCACTGCGCGGCTGCGGGTTGATTCAGCTACCCCGCTTTCACGTCGAAGAAGAACTGAGAGACGGCCGTCTTGTCGAGGTTCTCGCCGAGTGGCCGAGCACCGGCCTGCCGGTGTCCGTGCTGTATCCTCATCGACGGCAGCTATCCCCGCGCGTGCGCATTTTCGTCGACTGGATCAGCCAACTCTACGAGCAGCGGTTTGGGCCGCTCTCAGCCACCCATCCCGCATGAACACCGCGAGCGGCCGCCTCGGGCCGGTCGCGGCAAACATTTCCGCGGAGGCCAACTGACGGGGCCGGCCAGGAGCTGCCGTTCACGACAAAGGCGCGAAAATCAGAGACCCCATATATACGCGTGTATAACCGACGGACATATCATTCGCGGTGTTCGCGACCGT
>CAZYIP010000162.1:4662-6803 GCA_964646895.1 uncultured Salinisphaerales bacterium
GCCGCGGGCAGCCAGCGCAGCCTCATTTCGAAGCGTTGGTCCTCTCACGCGCACTCGCCGCGAGCGCACGCAACCGCTCCCGCATGTCGCCATCCTCGATGAACGCGCCGGATTCCTGGTATCGTTGCCAGCGGCGCAAATCTTCCTGCTTCTCGCGCTCGTAACGTTCTTCGCGATCCAGGTATTCCGCGATTGCGCGTTTCATCAACCAATGTGGCGAGCGGTCCTTGAGTCCACCGAGGGCCTGCAATCTTGCCCGCGTTGCCTCGTCCAGCTTGATACCTGTTGTCGTGGCCATTGTCGGTTACACCAAGTTGCACCTATCGCCACTATAGCAGGATCTGCCAGGGCCTGTTGACGTTTCATACGGCGCCGCGCCGATGACCGCTTTGCGTCGGCCAGGGTCCGCCGTGGCACAGCAAGCTGGGGGGATTACCGAGCGGGCACATTCACAACGCGCAAGGCGCATCGATCACCGGTCAGTTCTTCGGTCATAGGCCTCCTGCGCTTGTTCGATGTCACGCAGATGATGGATCGCCCAATCGTACGCCGCCCCTAACGGCACTTGCAGGGTGCGTCCAAGCTCCGTGATCGAGTATTCGACCGCGACTGGCGAAGTAGCCAACACCTCCCGCGCAATCAGCCCGTTACGCTCCAGGCGCCGCAGGGCCTGGGTGAGCGCCTTGTGCGTTATTCCCTCCAGCCTCCGCCTGATTTCATTGAACCGCGTCGGCTTCTCGTTGAGCACGCAAAGGATCATGACCGCCCATTTATTGGCGACCTGATCAAAAAAAGAGCGCGCGGCACAGTCTGCAAAGAACACATCACTCACATCGTGTGTCATCCCGATAACCTCGCGTATACCTGGGCACTTTAAAGTGCGTAATTGACACTAGGTATACATTGTATACCATCGCGTTGCGCTCGATATCTGGGCCACTGAAACAGCCCAGAGGGCCGAACAAAGACCTCAAACACCCTGGAGAATCGACAATGAAAACAAAGCACCTTGATATATCCCGACGCAACTTGCTCAAGCTGACAGGTGCAGCGGCGATGTTAGCTGCCAGTCCAGTGCCTGGCGCGCTCGCGGCCAGTCAATCCACCGCGAAACTTTTTTTCACTGAGACGGGGACTGGCGAGAATCTGATGTTGCTGCACGGTTGGACGGCCGATTCCAATGACTGGAGCTGGCAATTGCCATACTTTGAAAGCAGGTATCGGGTGATCGCAGTCGATTTGCGGGGGCACGGGTGGTCCGAGGTCATGCCCTCAGGTACCTACGAGCCTGACGATTACGTTCGAGACATCGAATCGCTGATCACGACTCACTATCCCAATCAAAAGTTTACCCTCGTGGGGCACTCGATGGGCGGCCAGATTGCTGCGCGTCTTGCTGTCAAACGACCGGACCTGGTTAAAGCCGTTGTCTCCGTTGACGGCGCTTTAGGGTTTTCAGATAAGGCGGGGGCAGCTTTTGCGGCAGTCGCCAAAAATTTGCGGGCTGCTGATCCGGGAAAGGTAGCGGCGGCCTTGTTTCAGCAAGTCTACGATACGGCAACCGATCCGGGCCTGGAAAGTTGGCATGCGAGACGCGCCAAAGGGATGTCGAAAATCGCGGTGCGCGAATCGTTCGGCCCCTTGTTCGTAGGACCGAATCAGGTAGGGGCAGGCAAGTCCAGTGCGGAATTCTGCAAGCGTTTGAATTTGCCTTTTTATCATCTATGCCGCGATCCGAATCAAGCCGACCGTATGCGCCCGTGGTTCTCAAACGCCAAATCGAAGGTCGATGTCTGGCCTCATGCGGGCCACTGGATCATGCAGGATCGAAAAGACGACGTGAACGCCGCCGTGACTTCCTGGATTGACGCACTCTAGTCAATTCTCGATCGGAGAATATTCCATGTCTGATCTCAGGCCCTTCGCGTTTGCCCGGAAACCGCGGAGCCATCTGCTCCGCGCCGTCGAGTTGGTTTCGCGCACCGATGGCCGCGCGACTCCTTCGGTCAGCCTGATTCGGGTGAACACGCGATGAGCGCCAATTATCACAGTGGCTGGAGCGACCGTTCAGCGCCGATCTAAGTGCTTGATTTTGGTAGCGACGGGTGGACTCGAACCACCGACCCCGGCATTATGAGTGC
>CAZYIP010000163.1:0-6702 GCA_964646895.1 uncultured Salinisphaerales bacterium
TTGTCGGAATCGGCGGTCTATATGAATGCCGTCTCAATCGCGGCTAAAGCCGCTTCCACCAGCACAATGGCCGTCGCGGTTGTGGGAGCGGCTTTAGCCGCGATTAAAGCGTAAAACTCACCACCGAAGCCGCCCCCACCAGAGATGTCCGTATTCGGATCGTCGTTAACGTTAAAGGTCGATGCAATGGCGCGAATCAACCCGATGACCCGGCACGATCAGCCCCCGTCCAGATTCTCGATCGCCACCGGCTCGATTACATCCGCTGGCGCAAAGCCGAGCACCCGGCCGTAAAAGTACAGCTCCGCTTCGATCGCGCGCCGGATGTTTTCGCCACGGCGGAAACCATGCTGCTCCTCCGCGAACGTTACGTGGGCGACCGGCAGCCCCTTGGCGACCAGCGCCGCGACCATGGCCTCGGCCTGGTCCGGCGGCACGACCTTGTCGCGCAATCCCTGCAGGAAGATCACCGGGCAGGCGAGGCGCTCCGCGTGCGCCAGCGGCGAGCGTTCGCGATAGCGCTCGCGGTCCGCCGGGTAAGGCCCCACCAACTGGTCCATGTAGCGCGACTCGAACTTGTGGGTCGAGCGCGCCAGCGCCTCCAGATCTCCGATGCCATAATAGCTGGCGCCGGCCGCAAACGCATCGCGAAAGGTGAGGGCGCAGAGTACGGTATAACCGCCGGCGCTGCTGCCGCTGATCGTCATGCGTGCGGGGTCGACGCGCCCGCTGGCGGCGACGAAGCGCGCGCCGGCCACGCAATCGTCCACGTCGAACACCCCCCACTGGCCGTACAGGCGGCGACGATAGCGGCGCCCGTAGCCGGTACTGCCACGATAGTTGACGTCGAGTACCGCAAACCCGCGGCTGGTCCAGAACTGGATGCGCGGGTCGAGTGCGGCGCTGGTGGCGCCGGTCGGCCCGCCGTGGCATTTTACCAGCAGTGGCGCCCGCTCGCCGTCCGGCGCCTGAAAGCGCGGATTGCGTGGTGGATAGAAAAGCGCATACGCCTGGTCACCCGCCGTGGTCGGAAACGTCAGCGGCTCGGGATGCGCGATGCAGGAGGCATCCACAGCGAGATCCGCGCTTGATCTGACCGGTTCCGGCACCGTGCCGTCGGCCCGCATCCGGTACAGCGCCGGTGCGCGTGCCGGATCGGCGGCAATGAATGCGATTTCGCCGTCGCTGGCCTGCACGTCGCTGATGTCGCTGAACGGCAGATCCAGCTCACGCGTGCTGCCGCTGGCGAGATCGATCTGCAGCAGGCGCCAGATGCCCTCCGCGGTATACGCGGCGACGGCGCGGCCGGCACTGATGAAAGCGTAGGTGCTCTGCCCGAAAACCCACTGCGGCAGCCCGAACTCGGCACTGCGCGGAGCGATGGCCGTCAGGCGCGCAGGGTCGACGCGATACAGGTTCCACCAGTCGCTACGGTCCGATACCACGTACAACTGGCCGTCCGGCGCCCACTGGGGCTGAAACAGGGATTCGCCGCGCCCGCCTGCGACCCGGCGCACGTCGGTCAGGCCGCCGTCACGGTCGAAGCGTGCCCGCCACAGTTCCGTGCCGTCCCAGGGCATGTCGGGATGATCCCAGCACAGAAAGCACAGTTCGCGCCCGTCCGGGCTGATACGCGTGCCCGCGTAGAAGTCCCGGCCGCCGTGCAGTACGCGGACCTGGTCCGGTTCCGGGCCGATCGCGACGAGTTCGGCGACCGGTTCGGAAGCGCCGGAACGCCGCTCGCGCACGCATACCACGCGTTTGCGGGCGGGATCGGCGGTGAGATCGCCGTAGTCGCAATCCTCCGCGGTCGTCAGCCGCCGCCAGTCGCCGGTGCCGACATCGCCGGTGTACACGCAATGGTCGCGGTTGTCGACCAGCCACAGGCGTCCGCCTGCAACGGCATAGGCGCCGCCGCCGTATTCGTGAACCTGCGAGCGCACGTCGGTCGGCGCGGCGGTGACGTCAGCGATATGCCCTCCGGCGGCACGCACGAGAACGCAGCGCCCGCCCTCCTGCGGCCGGCGTTCGATCCAGTACAGGCCGCTCTCGTCCAGGCGCGGCTCCGCCAGGCGCAGGCTGGCGCCGGCGACCGCCGCCGCGTCGATCGAAGACCGCCAGGTGCCGAAAGGTGCGACGACGCGGGTCATGCCAGCTTCCCGTAATTCACCGGCACTTGCCGGAGAGCAAACTCGAACCGGCTTTCGCCGGCAGGCCGCCCGTTGCGCCCGAAGCGCTTCTCGACGAAGGTGACGCCGCCGGCATCGTCGACCAGCAGGACCGTGCAGGCGCGGGTGCCGTACTCCTCGCCGGTGATGAATGGCGGCGACAGAAAGCGCTCGCGATCGCGCCCGATGCCGGTGTGCGGCAGCTCCGCGTCCGCTGCCGGGCGAGTATCCAGGAGGGCGTCGAACAGCAGCGCGCACAACGCTCCCGGGTCGCCTTGATCCGTGGCCAGCGCCGCCTTCAGGCGCCGCACCTTGGGCCAGGGGGTGTCGAGCAGCGCATTGCTCACGCCGTGAATGCCGGGCGGCACCGGTTTCGGGCCGCTGCCGCGATTGCTCAGATAGTGCAGCGTGCCGGCGTTCAGATCGCCAGCGAGCAGGTTGAAGCCACCGTAGTACCTGCCTTCGGCTGCCCGGCGCGCGGCATAGACAGGCGGCGCCTCGTCCCCAAGCAGAAATTCGCGTACCAGTTCACCGCGCGAACGCAGCGCGCGTGCGCCGGAGGCGGCTTCGCGGTAATTGCTGAGCGCGGCGAAACGGCCGTTGCGGGTAACACCCAGCCAGGTGCCGCCCGCCCGCAGATCGCGCCCTCCCAGCACGTCGGGATGTGACGGCCAGAAATGTGCCGCCGCCGTCTCGCGCGCGTGAAATTCGTCGCGGTTGGCTGCAAGGACCAGGGGAAAGCGCGGATGCTGGCGCCACGCGAAGCCAATCAGGCACATGGGCGCTCGGGGTTCAGTTCGACCATGCCTTCATTGTAGGCGGAACGGCGTCGCACAAACACCCGTGGCCCGTTATCGCTGGGGCCCTTTGCCGCCGCGGGCGAGGCTCATCGCCAGTTTCGACGCCAGGCGCCGCAGTGGCGGACTGGCGCCGAACGCCGCGCCCACCACCAGCGCGATCAGCGTGGCGCGATCGCTGTGGCCGCGCGCCCAGGCGCGGGTATCCGGGTCCAGAACGGCGCTCAGCAGGGCGTCCACGTCCTCCTCCGGCGGTGGTTTCGTCCGTCGGTGGCGGCGGCCGCTGATGCTGCGGCTGATCGCCCATACGATCAGGGCGATCAGCAGCCACCCCACACCGAACACAACCGCACTCAACACCGGCGAGAGCACGCGCAGCAGCGCCATGTAGGCCGCCGCCACCAGGAATCCGACCCCGATGAGCGCGATAAAGGCTGCGCAGACGGCGAGTACCGTGCGCAGCAGGCGTGCCTTCAGCCGTCGTATGATTGACGTCACGCGAGCGGCCCGACGCGCCTAGCGGCCGAGCAGCTTGCCGAGCACGAATCCCACGCCGAAGGCAGTGAGTACGCTTGTCAGCGGACGCTCCTCGATTTGATGGCCCACATTCCCGGCCATTTGCGCGGCTTGCTCGCGTGCCTCGGAAGCCTGTGCCTTGGCCTTGTCGAAACGCGCGCGCGCTTCATGGTAGCCGCGCTCCTTGAGGCTTTCGGTCAGCGCCGCGAGGTCGGAGCGCAGTGCGTTGAGATCCGCTTTCAGACTGTCGATGTCCTTCTCGCCGGTCACATCCTTGATGGCTTCCTTCGCCCTGTCCTTGACCGACTCGGTGCTTGCGTTGGGTTCGCTTGCCATGATTCACCTCCAGCACGAATATTGGGACATAATCAGACCGTTGAACAGTCCACACGTTCGCTCTCCGCATAGGCGAACGTCTCCAGTTGCGGCATGAAGACGAAGAAGTCGGCTTCAAGTTGTGCGTAGCTGCGGTTCAGTTCGCGGATTCCCCACGGCAGCGGGTTGGGGCGCGACAGCCGCTGCGAAATTCCCCGCAACGCCCGCTCGATGCCGGTCGCATCGCGGTACGACAGCAGCAGCTCGTGCTCGCGCAGGATGCGCGCCATCCGGCGCAGATCCTGCGGCAGGCTTTCCGCGCGGGCATCCAGCAGCGCATTCACGCGTCGCGCGAACGCCGCCAGCGGCTGCTCGTGAAACTGTCCCCAGTGGCGGGCCAGGTAATGGTCGTAAAACATGTCGATCAGGATTCCGCCATAACGCCGAAACGGCGGCTGCAGGCGACCCCGGCTGGCGCGCACCGCGGGATGCGCATCGGTGAAGGTATCCACCCGCCGGTGCAGCCGGATGCCCTGCTCGATCGCCGGCGAAAACCGGCCGGGCCGCAGACGTCCGCGCGCGAAGTCGCCCATCAGGCTGCCGATCAACGAGGTGCCCGTGCGCTCCGCCAGATACAGGTGAGCCAGATAATTCATCTCGATCCCTTTCAGCATAGCGCGTTGTGCCGGTTGGCGCCTGCCTGCCCGGGATAATCCCGTGCATTAACCTCCTCGCCGGGCATGCCGGGCGGAAACCGACGCTTTGCACCGTTGAATGTGGCCTGTGCCGTCTACACTTGAAACAGGCGGTGTCGATATGGACCTGGGGAGAAATGCTGTGCAAGTCAAAACGGGCGAAGTTGTCATCGAGTGCCTGCGCGGCGACATCACGCGCCAGAAGGGTTTCGATGCCGTGGTCAACGCCGCCAATGCGGCGCTGCGCACGGGCGGAGGTGTTGCCGGCGCCATTCATCGCGCGGCCGGCCGGGAGCTGGAGCGGGCGTGCGCGCCGCTGGCGCCGATCCGGCCAGGGCAGGCGGTGATCACACCGGCATTCGGGCTTCCCAACGATTACGTCATCCACTGCCTGGGGCCGGTCTACGGCCGGGACGAGCCGTCCGACCGGCTGCTGGCGGACTGCTACCGCAATGCGCTCGCGATCGCCGACGACAAGGGCTTGCGCTCGCTGGTATTTCCGGCGCTGTCCACCGGCGCCTTCGGCTATCCCATGGATGCAGCCGCCGAGGTGGCTCTCTTCGCTCTCGCGGACGCCGCGCCGGGGCTGCAAAGCGTGCGCCATATCCGCTTCGCCCTGTTCGGCCAGGAGGCGCTGGATGCCCACGAAAAGGCGCTCGCGCAACTGCTGAACCGGGGCAGGGTGAGGCAGGCCTGAGCGACCCGTATATTCGCCAACTCGCCAAAGGGTGAGGCAAATGCATAGAATAGAGCCCAACAGCAATCATTTTGATCGGCGGGATTCGTCTATGCTCGGTTTCGTGGGACCATCGCTGCGGGGTGGCGTGATTCTGTCCTTGATGATACTCAGCACCCTGGCCTGGGCGGTGCCCATCTATACCCTGATCGCGGCCAAGCTGCTGATCCCTTTCCGGCGTCTGCGCGCGCGCTGTGTGCGCCTGCTCATGTGGCTCGCGGAAGGCTGGAGCATGACCAACGTGCGCGCGGTGAAGCGGCTGCTGCGTATCCGCTGGGAGATTCGCGGTGCCGAGCACCTCGACCGTCGCGGCACTTATCTGGTGATCCCGAACCACCAGTCGTGGGTCGATATTCTGGTTCTGCAGCGCAGTTTCGGTCGGCAGCTGCCTTTCTTCAAGTTCTTTCTCAAACAGGAACTGATCTGGGTGCCAATCCTGGGCCCGGTGTGGTGGGCACTCGAATATCCATTCATGAAACGCTATCCGGCCGCGAAGCTTCGGCGCCATCCGGAGTTGCGCCGCAAGGATATGGAAACCGCCCGCCGGGTCTGCGAGCGGGCCCGGGAACAGCCGCTGGCGCTGCTGAATTTTCCCGAAGGCACGCGTTTTACCGAAGCCAAGCGTGAGCGCTCGCAGTCGCCATACCAGCATCTGCTGCGCCCGAAGGCAGGTGGTCTGGCGCTGACCCTGGGGGCAATGGGCGAGCGGCTGACCTCCCTGCTCGACGTCACGATCGTGTATCCGGACGGCGTGCACGGCATGTGGGGTTTTCTGTGCGGGCGCATCTCGCGCGTGATCGTCGACGTGCGCCGCCTCAGCGTGCCCCACGACATTCTCAACGGCGACTACCAGAACGACCCCGCCTTTCGCCGCCGCTTCCAGCGCTGGCTCGCCGGTCTGTGGGCTGAAAAGGATGCGCTCATCGAGCGCATGCTGGCGGAAGCGGACGGGCGCCCGATGCCCGCCACCGAGCCGCTGACACGGTGACGGCGATACGAAATTGCGGCTCGCGCCGCTTCCACTGATCGGCACTCTCTCCCCGGCCCTCTCCCGCAAGCGGGAGAGGGGGGTCTGAAAGTCGGGCTGATCAGAAGGCGTAGTTTGCCTGCAACGCGAATACGTCCGCAGAAATGTCGAAGTTGCCCTTCAGGGTGTTGCCGGAGCCGTCGACCGCGGTCTCGTTGATACTGCCCTTGTGCACGAACAGGTGTTGATAGCCGAAGTCCAGGGTCAGTTTCTCGGTGGCACGCACGGTCGCTCCGATCGCCAGGGTCAGGCGATCGTTGTCCGGAACCCGGGCATCGCGGGATTCGCCATCGACCGGGCTCTGGTCGTAGGCGAGGCCGCCGCGCACGGTCCAGGTCGGGTTTATCCGGTACTCGGCGCCGCCCGCAAAGCGGTAGGCGTTGTCGTAGTTTTCCGGAATGATCGTGTTGGTGCGATTGTCGTCGTAGCGTATGACCAGCTTGTCCAG
>CAZYIP010000164.1:0-6580 GCA_964646895.1 uncultured Salinisphaerales bacterium
CCAATCGTCCCTACGTTGACGTGCGGCTTGTCCCGCTCAAATTTTGCCTTCGCCACCGAACTTACCCCTTGTTCTTTCCAGAAGTATCAAAATGCTAGGAAGCCTTTTTGAGGAGCGCATCGGCGACACTGGCCGGCGCTTCCGCATAATCCTTGAACTGCATCGTATAGGTCGCGCGTCCCTGGGTCATGGACCGCAGCTCCGTCGCATAGCCGAACATCTCCGCCAGCGGCGTCTCCGCACGCACGACCTTGCCGGAAGGAGAATCCTCCATGCCCTGCACCAGGCCGCGGCGGCGGTTGAGGTCGCCCATGACGTCGCCCATGTACTCTTCCGGCGTCACCACTTCGACCTCCATGACAGGCTCCAGCAGCACCGGATCGGCCTTGCGCGCGCCTTCCTTGAAACCTATGGAGGCCGCTACCTTGAAGGCCGCCTCGCTGGAATCCACGTCGTGGTAGGACCCGTCATACAGGGTGACTTTCACGTCTACCACCGGATAGCCGCCGAGCACACCGTTACGCAACGTTTCCTGAATGCCCTTGTTGACGGCCGGAATGTATTCGCGCGGAACGACGCCACCCTTGATGGCGTCCACAAACTCGTAGCCGGCACCACGCTCCTGCGGTTCCAGGCGCAAGAATACGTGACCGTACTGGCCGCGGCCGCCGGACTGGCGTACGAACTTGCCCTCCTGCTCGACCGACTTGCGAATGGTTTCGCGATAAGCCACCTGCGGGGCGCCCACATTCGCTTCGACCTTGAACTCGCGTTTCAGGCGATCGACGATAATTTCCAGGTGCAACTCGCCCATGCCGGAAATGATGGTCTGCGCGGTTTCCTCGTCCGTGCGCACGCGGAAAGACGGATCCTCCTGCGAGAGCTTCTGCAGCGCGACACCCATCTTTTCCTGGTCGGCCTTGGTCTTGGGCTCGACTGCCACATGGATGACCGGATCCGGGAACTCCATGCGTTCCAGAATCACCTGATCGTCGATGCTGCACAGGGTGGTGCCGGTGGTGACCGTTTTCAGCCCCACGATGGCGGCGATATCGCCGGCACGCACTTCCTTGATCTCCTCCCGCGCATTGGAGTGCATCTGCAGCAGACGCCCGATCCGCTCCTTTTTGCGGTCGATCGGGTTGTAGACGGTGTCGCCCGAATTCAGGACGCCGGAATAGACCCGGATGAATGCCAGGGTACCGACGTACGGATCGGTCGCGATCTTGAAGGCCAGCGCCGCGAACGGCTCCTTGTCATCGGCATGGCGCTCGATGATCTTTTCCGGATCGTCGACATCATGGCCACGCACCGGCGGTACTTCCACGGGCGACGGCATGTATTCGACGATCGCGTCCATCAGCGCCTGGACGCCCTTGTTCTTGAACGCGCTACCGCAAAGGGTCGGCACGATTTCGTTTCTGAGCGTGCGTGCGCGCAGGCCCTGTTTTATCTCGTCGATGGTCAGTTCGCCTTCTTCGAGATACTTGTCCATCAGCGGCTCGCTGGCGTCGGCGGCGGCTTCCACCAGCTTTTCACGCCACTCGTTACACGCTTCCGCCATCTCGGCCGGCACGTCTTCCTCGCGGAACGTCATGCCGTAGTTTTCATCGTTCCAGTAGATGGCGCGCATGCCGATGAGGTCGACCACGCCCTGAAATCCGTCTTCGGCGCCAATCGGGAGCTGGATCGGTACCGGGTGCGCGCCCAGCCGCGTCTCGATCTGGCTGACCACGCGCAGATAATTGGCCCCCATGCGATCCATCTTGTTGACGAAGGCGAGGCGTGGCACGTGATACTTGTTGGCCTGACGCCATACCGTCTCCGACTGCGGCTCGACGCCGGCGACGCTGTCGAACACGGCTACCGAGCCGTCGAGCACGCGCAGGCTGCGCTCCACCTCGATGGTGAAATCCACATGGCCCGGGGTGTCGATGATATTGATGCGGTACTGCTCCGGGAACTGCTTCTCCATGCCCTGCCAGAAGCAGGTGGTGGCAGCCGAGGTGATGGTGATGCCGCGCTCCTGCTCCTGCGCCATCCAGTCCATGACCGCCGCACCCTCATGTGTCTCGCCCATCTTGTGGGAGACACCGGAGTAGTAGAGGATTCGCTCGGTTGTCGTCGTTTTACCGGCATCAATATGCGCCATGATACCGATATTGCGGTAGCGCTCTATGGCGTGGGTGCGTGGCACAGCAGAAAACCTCGTTTACCAGCGGAAATGTGAAAAGGCCTTGTTCGCCTCGGCCATGCGATGCGTGTCCTCACGCTTCTTGACCGCGGAGCCGCGATTCTCGGCTGCATCCATCAGCTCGTTCGCAAGGCGCGCGGACATCGACTTCTCACCGCGCTTGTGAGCGGCATCGATCAGCCAGCGCATGCCAAGCGTAGTGCGGCGCACCGCGCGCACTTCGATCGGCACCTGATAGGTGGCACCACCGACACGACGCGATTTTACCTCCACCGACGGGCGCACATGTTCCAGCGCCTGATCGAGCACGTTCATCGGCTCGTCGGTTTTCTGACGTGTCGCGATGTCATCGAGCGCGCCATAGACGATCTTCTCGGCCGTGGACTTCTTGCCGTCCTTCATCACCATGTTGATGAACTTGGCAAGCAGTTCGCTCTTGTACTTCGGATCGGGAAGGATGACACGCTTCCCTACGATTTTTCGTCTCGGCATGCTCGGCTACCTGTGATGATTGACGTGGCCTAGCCCTTGGGCCGCTTGGCGCCGTACTTGGACCGCCCCTGGCGACGCGCTTCCACGCCGCTGGCATCCAGCGCGCCACGAATGGTGTGATAGCGCACACCGGGCAGATCCTTGACGCGGCCCCCACGAATCAGCACCACCGAGTGCTCCTGCAGGTTGTGGCCCTCGCCGGGGATGTAGCTGCTGACCTCGTAGCCGTTGGTCAGGCGCACACGTGCAACCTTGCGCAGTGCGGAGTTCGGCTTCTTCGGCGTAGTGGTGTACACACGCGTGCACACGCCGCGTTTTTGCGGACTCGCCTGCAATGCCGGCACCTTGTTTTTGGCCGGCCGGCTGATGCGTCCCTTACGGACTAGCTGGTTGATGGTCGCCATGGAGGCATTCCTTAGAACCAAGAAAGAAATGACAGGCCGGAGGGCTCCGACCTGCCAATGTAAGACGGCGAATCTTATAGACTCAGCCGTAATCTGTCAAGGGCCGACTGACTGCAAGCCCGCATATCCACGCACGCGGGAGCGGCCCTTGGGGCCGTTCCCGCGATGGGTTCCGAAGAACCAGGACGCAACCGCTACTCGCCGTTGTCCTCGTCGTTCCCGTCCGCCTCTGGCTGCTCGCTGGTGACGGCCGCTTCCGCCGGTGCTGCGGCGGCCGATGGCACCTCGTGCAACAGCTCGGGATGACGCCGCCGCCGGCGCGACTCGTGGTAGGCCAGCCCGGTGCCCGCAGGGATCAAGCGCCCCACGATCACGTTCTCCTTGAGCCCCCGCAAATCGTCGCGCGCGCCGCGCACGGCCGACTCGGTCAGCACACGCGTGGTTTCCTGGAACGATGCCGCCGAGATGAACGACTCCGTCGACAGGCTCGCCTTGGTAATGCCCAGCAGCAGGCGCTGATAGCTGGCCGGTCGCAGGTCCTGGGACAGCGCCTTGCGATTGGCCTCCTCGACCTGCAGCTTCTCCAGCTGTTCGCCCTGCAACAGGCTGGTGTCGCCCGGATCCAGCACCTCCACCTTGCGCAGCATCTGGCGGATGATGACCTCGATATGCTTGTCGTTGATGCGCACGCCCTGCAAGCGGTAGACGTCCTGGATTTCCTTGACCAGATAATTCGCCAGCGCCGTCACCCCGCGCAGGCGCAGGATGTCGTGCGGGCTCGGCTCACCATCCGAGATGATTTCGCCAACCTCCACGTGCTCGCCCTCGAACACGTTGATCTGACGCCACTTCGGAACCAGCAGTTCGACCTCGTCGCCATCCGCGGTCACGATCTTGATGCGCTGCTTGCCCTTGGTCGGCGTGCCGAAGCGGATGGTACCCGTGGCTTCCGCCAGCACCGCCGGCTCCTTCGGCTTGCGCGCTTCGAACAGATCCGCCACCCGCGGCAGGCCGCCGGTGATATCGCGCGTCTTGGACGATTCCTGCGGAATACGCGCGAGCACATCGCCCACGCTCACCTCGGCGCCGTCCTGCACGGTCACGATGGCCTTTGCCGGCAGACTGTAAGCGGCCGGGATAGCCGTGCCCGGGAATGTCATCTCCTCGCCGTTGGCATCCACCACCTGGACCACCGGGCGCAGATCCTTGCCCTGGCCGCGCGACTTGGGATCGGTCACCACCAGGGTGGACACGCCGGTGACCTCGTCCACGTCGCGATTGACCGTCACCCCATCGATGAAGTCGGTAAACCTCACCCAGCCGGCGACCTCGGTCACGATCGGGTGCGTGTGGGGGTCCCATCGCGCCAGGTTGCGTCCGGTCTCGACCTGTTCGCCATCGGCCACATTGATGGTCGCGCCATAAGGAATCTTGTAACGCTCGCGCTCGCGCCCGAACTCGTCGGTCACACCGATCTCGCCAGAGCGCGAGACCGCAACCAGATGCCCTCCCTCATGCTCCACGATCTTGATGTTGTGCAGCTTGACGGTGCCGTCGGACTTGGCCTCGACGCCATCCACCGCGGCGGCCCGCGAAGCTGCGCCGCCAACGTGGAAAGTACGCATGGTGAGCTGGGTGCCCGGCTCGCCGATGGACTGCGCGGCAATCACGCCGATCGATTCGCCGGCGTCCACCGCGCGTCCGCGTGCCAGATCGCGGCCATAGCACTGCGCGCATGCGCCGAACGCCGTTTCGCAGGTGATCGCCGAACGCACCATGACGGAGTCGACGCTGAGTTCTTCCAGGCGATCGACAGCACGCTCATCCAGCAGCGTACCCGCGGGCAGCACCACGTCATCGCTGCCCGGCGCCAGCACGTCGCGCGCCAGCACGCGGCCCAGCACCCGTTCGCGCAGCGGCTCGACCTCGTCGCCGCCTTCCACGATCGGTGCCATCACCAGCCCCTCTTCGGTGCCGCAGTCGTGCTCGGTGATGACCACGTCCTGCGCCACATCCACCAGGCGCCGGGTCAGATAGCCGGAGTTGGCCGTCTTCAGCGCGGTGTCGGCGAGGCCCTTGCGGGCACCGTGGGTGGAGATGAAGTACTGCAGTACGTCCAGACCTTCGCGAAAGTTCGCGGTGATCGGCGTCTCGATGATGGAGCCGTCCGGCTTGGCCATCAGGCCACGCATGCCGGCGAGCTGGCGAATCTGGGCGGCGCTGCCGCGGGCACCGGAGTCGGCCATCATGAAGATGGAGTTGAACGACGTCTGCGCGACCTGCTTGCCCTCGGCGTCCGTCACCAGGTCCGTGCCCAGCTTGTCCATCATCGACTTGGCGACCTGCTCGTTGGCGCGCGACCAGATGTCCACCACCTTGTTGTAGCGCTCGCCCTGGGTCACCAGACCGGAGGTGTACTGATCCTCGATCTCCTTGACCTCTTCCTCGGCCGCAGCCAGCAGGCCTTCCTTTTCCTCCGGAATGACCATGTCGTCGACGCAGATGGACAGTCCGGCATGGGTCGACATGCGGAAGCCCATGTACATGAGCTGGTCGGCGAACACCACGGTCTCCTTCAGGCCGACCCGCCGATAGGCGGAGTTGATGACCTGGGAAACGGCCTTTTTGGTCATGGCCCGGTTGATCGACTCGAACGGCAGCCCCGCCGGCAGGATCTCGGACAGCAGCGCCCGCCCGACGGTGGTATCGATGATGCGACGCACCTCGTGCGGCTCACCATCCGTGCCGGTCTCATAGTCGCGCATGCGCACCTTGACCCGCGCCTGCAGATCCGCCTGGCGCGACTCGTAGGCGCGGTGAACCTCGGCCACATCGGCAAAAACAGTACCCTCGCCGGCGGCATTGACGCGCTCGCGCGTCATCCAGTACAACCCCAGCACCACGTCCTGGGTCGGCACGATGATCGGCTCGCCATTGGCGGGCGACAGGATGTTGTTGGACGACATCATGAGCACGCGCGCTTCGAGCTGGGCCTCCAGCGACAGCGGCACATGCACTGCCATCTGGTCCCCGTCGAAGTCGGCGTTGAACGCGGTGCACACCAGCGGGTGGAGCTGGATGGCCTTGCCTTCGATCAGCACCGGCTCGAACGCCTGGATGCCCAGGCGATGCAGGGTCGGCGCACGGTTCAGCATCACCGGATGCTCGCGAATGACTTCCTCGAGCACGTCCCACACCTCGGGCTCCTCGCGCTCGACCATTTTCTTGGCGGCCTTGATCGTGGACGCAAGCCCCAGCCGCTGCAGGCGCGAAAACACGAACGGCTTGAACAGCTCCAGGGCCATCTTCTTGGGCAGGCCGCACTGATGCAGCTTGAGCGTGGGGCCGACCACGATGACGGAGCGCCCGGAGTAGTCCACGCGCTTGCCGAGCAGGTTCTGGCGGAAACGCCCCTGCTTGCCCTTGATCATGTCCGCCAGCGACTTCAGCGGACGCCGGTTGCTGCCGGTAATGGCGCGACCGCGGCGGC
>CAZYIP010000165.1:0-6364 GCA_964646895.1 uncultured Salinisphaerales bacterium
TCGAATGGGCATAGCGCGTGCGCGCGACGAGCACTGGATGCGACGCGCGCTGAACCTCGCGGAGCAGGCACGGAGTGCGGGGGAGGTGCCGGTCGGCGCGGTGATCGTGGCCGATGGCGAAGACGAGGTCGCGGTCGGCTACAACGCACCGATCGGCGGTCACGATGCCACTGCCCATGCCGAGATCGTCGCCATGCGGGTTGCCGGCGCCCGGCGCGAGAACTACCGGCTGCCCGGTCTGACCCTGTACGTGACCCTGGAGCCGTGCGTGATGTGCGCCGGTGCGATCATCCATGCGCGCCTGGCGCGGGTGGTTTACGGTGCCCGCGACCCCAAGGCCGGCGCCGCCGGTTCGGTCTACGATGTTCTCGTCAACCCGCGCCTGAATCACCGGGTCGAGTGCGAAGGCGGCGTATTGGCGGACGAGTGCAGCGAGATTCTGCGGCGCTTTTTTCGCGAGCGGCGCAACAGCGGTGTGAGGAAAACCAGCACGTCAAAAGATTGTGGGAGCGGCTTTGGCCGCGATTAGTGGCGGCGGCTGCTTTCGAATCCGCCAATCGCGGCTAAAGCCGCTCCCACAACTTGTCCCCGCTTCTCAAGGAGAGAGGGTTCCACAAGACAATCCCCTCTCCCCTTGGGGAGAGGGTTAGGGAGAGGGGGACCAGCAGGCCGCTCAGCGCCCACAAAAGCCCCAGCGGCCGCTTCACTGCTCGTTGTAGGAGTGGCTTCAGCCGCGACGGCCGTCAGAACATATCCGTCTCATCCGGCGCCGGGCGTACCGGCGGCTGGCCGCTTTCGCGGCAGGGGATATGGTCGCCGGTGATCATCTGCGCGTAGCTCGCACCCGGTCCCACCATGGGGTAGACGCCGGCATCCGGGTCGATCTCGACTTCCAGGAACGCCGGCCCCGGGAACTCGATGAACTCCTTGATGACCGGTGCGATGTCCTCCTTGCGGTCGAGCCGCCGCGCGAATTCGAACCCGTCTGCCTCGGCGGCCTTGACGAAGTTCTTCTTGTGCAGCGATTTGTCACTGGCGGAGAACCGGCCCTTGAAGAACAGTTTTTGCCACTGACGCACCATGCCGTCGCCGTGGTTGTTGAGTACCACGATCTTGACCGGCAGGCCGTAGGTGGTGACGGTTTCCAGCTCGCCCAGATTCATGCGGATACTGCCGTCGCCGTCGATATCCACCACCAGCCGGTCGGGCGCCGCATACTGCGCGCCGATCGCCGACGGCAGGCCGAAACCCATGGTGCCCATGCTGCCGGAGGTCAGCCACAGGCGCGGCTGCTTGAAGTCGAAGTACTGCGCGGCCCACATCTGATGCTGGCCGACGCCGGTGCTGATGATCGCCTCGCCGCGGGTCAGGCGGTTGATTTCCTCGATCACCTCATAGGGCTGGATCAGCGGGCTCTCGTGGTCGTAGTTCATGCGGTAGGTTTGCTTGAGCTCGGCCACATGCTTGTGCCAGCGCGAAAAATCAGCGGCGAACTTCTCGCGCTTGCCGTATGCCAGCAGTGCTTCGAGCGCCTCGTTGAGCACGCCCACATGATGCCAGTCCGCCGCCTTGACCTTGTTGACCTCGGAGACGTCGATGTCGAAGTGCGCGATGTGTTTTGCGCCCGGTGCGAACGCGCTCGGCTTGCCCGCCACCCGGTCGTCGAAGCGCGCGCCCATGGCGATGAGAAAGTCGCAGTCCTCCACCGCGTAATTGGCGAAGGCGGTGCCGTGCATGCCGAGCATGTGCAGCGACAGCGGATGGGTGGTGTCGTAGGCGCCGATTCCCATCAGCGTGGTCACCACCGGAATGCCGAAGGTATCGGCGAAGCGGCGCATGGCGTCGCTGGCGCCGGAGTGGATCACACCGCCGCCGGCGTAGATCAGCGGACGCCGCGAACGGGTGAGCGTGCGGAAAAACTGCGCGCATTGCCGGTCGGTCAGCGGCCTGCGGTACAGCGCGCTCATGCGCTGGCGATAGCCGGGCATCGGCAGCACGCCGTGACCGGTGAACACGCCGGTGGCGTTCTGCATGTCCTTGGGCACGTCGATCACCACCGGACCGGGCCGGCCGGTGCGGGCGATCTCGAACGCCGTGCGCACGGTGGCCTCCAGCCGGGATGGATCGGTGACCAGGAAGACATGCTTGGCACAGGCGCCCATGATGCTCGACACCGGCGCTTCCTGAAACGCGTCGGTGCCAATGGCGCCGGTCGCGACCTGGCCGCAGATGAGCACGACAGGCACCGAGTCCGCCATGCAGTCACGGATCGGGGTCACCGAATTGGTGGCGCCGGGTCCGGAGGTCACGAGCGCCACGCCCACCTTGCCGCTGGCGCGCGCATAACCGGCGGCCATGAAGCCCGCGCCCTGTTCGTTGGCGGGCACCACGATCGGCATCTGGTGCCGCGGTTCTTCCTGGTTATGGCGAAAAACCGCGTCGTAAGTCGGCAAAATGGCGCCGCCGCTGTAGCCGAAAATGGTGTCGACGCCCTCATCCGCCAATACCTGTACGATAATCTCCGCGCCCGTCATGGTGGTGCCGGCGAGGGGATGGCCGGCAACGGGGCGGGCGTGACGGCTTTCGGCCGGCACGGCGGCGAAGATCGTATCGTTGGTCTGGTCAGTCATGATTGAGAGCGTCTTGATATGGTTAATGAATTAAAGTCGTGACGCGCACCGCGAGAGCGCACGCTTTCCCATTCTAACGTACTTTGGGTACACGCGCCGTGCGATATTTGCTGCGTGGCACCATCACGCTTGATTTTCGATTTTTTTCGCAGTATGTTGCGCGCTACTTTCTGGTCTTGCGGGCCTTGCGCCAATGCGTTCTGCCGCACACGAGCGGGTGGCGCAATCCGTTGGCGCCGCGGATTTTCGGCTCGTCACGGCATTCGCCGGCGCCGTGCGGGGCGGGCGCGGAGCGAACGGGGCATATACCCTCATGCGGCATATCATCTCAATCCTTCTTCAGAACGAGGCCGGCGCGCTGATGCGCGTGGCCGGGCTGTTTTCCACCCGTGGCTACAATATCGAGTCACTCAGCGTGGCCGCGACCGAGGATGAAAGCGTATCGCGGCTGACGGTGGTCACATCCGGCACCGATGCCGTCGTTGCCCAGATCATGCGCCAGCTTCTGAAGCTGGTGGACGTGGTCGACATCATGGACATGACACCGGGCGAGCATATCGAGCGCGAGCTGCTGCTGCTCAAGCTGCGTGCCCGGGGAGACGCGCGTGCCGCGGTGCGCGAGCTGGCAGTGCGACATCATGCCGCGGTTATCGACGACACGGACTCTACCTACACACTGCAGTTGCAAGGCACCCAGGAGCAGGTGAGCAGCCTGATTCGCGAGGCGCCCGCCGTGGCCGGCATTCTCGAGGTGGTGCGCAGCGGTGCGACCGCCATCGGCCAGGGCGAGCAGGTGCTGCGCCAGAATCGGCAGTAACTGCAGACACCATCGACACGAACCGGAGATAGTGCAAGTGAGCATAACAGTCTACTACGACAAAGATGCGGATTTGAGCCTGATCCAGCAGAAGAAAGTCTGCATTCTCGGCTATGGCTCCCAGGGCCACGCCCATGCCAACAACCTCAAGGATTCCGGTGTCGATGTCGTGGTCGGGTTGCGTGCCGGCTCCGGCTCCTGGAAGAAGGCGGAGCAGGCCGGGCTCACGGTCAAGACCGTGCCCGACGCGGTAAGGGACGCCGACGTCATCATGGTGCTGGTGCCCGACGAACATCAGGAGCGGCTGTATCGGGAGGAGGTCGCACCGCACGTGCGCAAGGGTGCGGCCATCGCTTTCGCTCACGGTTTCAACGTGCATTTTCAGCTGATTGAAGCGGCGCCCGAGCTGGATGTCTTCATGGTCGCGCCGAAGGGACCGGGCCATCTGGTGCGGACCACCTATCAGGCGGGCAGTGGCGTGCCGTGTCTGATTGCCGTGCATCAGAACGCCTCCGGGCAGGCCAAGGAAGTGGCGCTGGCCTACGCGGTGGCCAACGGCGCCGGGCGCGCCGGGATCATCGAAACAACCTTCCGCGAGGAGACAGAAACCGATCTGTTCGGTGAGCAGTCCGTGCTCTGCGGTGGTCTGACGGCGCTGGTCCAGGCTGGCTTCGAGACCCTGGTGGAAGCCGGTTACGCGCCGGAAATGGCGTATTTCGAGTGTCTGCACGAGGTCAAGCTGATCGTCGACCTGATGTACGAAGGCGGTATCGCCAACATGCGCTACTCCATTTCCAACACCGCGGAATACGGCGACCTGACCCGGGGCCCGCGCATCATCACCGACGAAACCCGCGCCGAGATGCGGCGCATTCTCAAGGAAATTCAAAGCGGCGAGTTCGCCCGCGAGTTCATCCTCGAGAACCAGGCCGGCATGCCCACCCTCAAGGCCAAGCGCCGCCTGAGCGAGGAGCATCTGGTGGAGCAGGTAGGTGCGCGCCTGCGTGGCATGATGCCCTGGATCAGCGCCAGCCGCATCGTGGACAAGAGCAGGAACTAGGCTCTAGCACGGTTGCATTCCTTACTGCCATTCCCGCCTCAGCGGGAGTGGCGGATTGGTAGGACTGGCAGCATGCACGAATTTTTCCGTCAGCCACCGTATGGCGCAGCGTGTGCTGATCAGGAGAGTCATGGTTGTGGGAGCGGCTTCAGCCGCGATTGCCACGTAAAATCGCGACTGAAGCCGCCCCTGCAACCACTGTCGGTTCATTCAGGATCGGCCCCGGATCAATAGGCCATGTACCGGGCTACTGTTCTGCATGTCGCCCGCGAGGGCTGGCCGTTCATTCTTCTGGCGGCCGCTCTTGCCCTGTTTTGCGGCGTTTACGTCAGTGTCTGGCTGAGCATTCCCTTCGCGCTGCTGACGCTCTACGCCATTGCTTTCTTTCACGAGCCGGAGCGCGAGTTGCCGCGCTCGCCCCTGGCGATCGCCGCGCCGCTGGACGGGCGCATCCTCCATCGTCGCGAGAGTTTCGATCCGTATCTGGAGCGCGACGCGATCAAGATCAGCGTCGAGGTCAATCCCCTCGGAGCGTATTGCATTCGCGCGGCGGTCGAGGGCAAGGTTCTCGAACTGATTCCGGGCAGGCGCCTGCCGCGCGGCATCACCGCCTCCTGGATTCAGACCGACGACCGCGACGATGTGGTCGTCGTCATCACCCGTGGCAGCCTGTTTGGCGCGCGGCCGTGTGTGTGCAATTTCGGCGATCGGGTCGGCCAGGGGCGGCGCTGTGGTTTTCGCCGCCTGGCCCGGCACCTGGACGTCTATTTGCCGCCCAACTCCCGGGTCGAAGTCAAAAATGGCCAGTATGTGCGCGCCGGACAGGATGTGCTCGCCTATCTGGTGCATAAGGAGCCGGTATCGCCCTGACCTGAATGCCTCTTGCCGCGATCCGCTGCGGTACTCCAGGTACTCGGGTGCAGGCGTTCAGGCCGGTGGCGCCCGGGGTTTACAATAGTGGCGTTTTCTCACCATTCCGTTCCGCACTGGAGCATCCGATGGAACAGCAAGAAGGGCGGCGCAAGGGAATTTATCTGCTGCCGAACCTGTTTACCACCGGCACACTGTTTGCCGGCTTCTACGCGATCGTCGCGGCCATTCAGGGGCATTACCAGGCCGCCGCCGCGGGCGTCTTCCTGGCGATGATCATGGACGGGCTCGATGGCCGTGTGGCACGCCTGACCAACACCCAGAGCGACTTTGGCAAGGAATACGACAGCCTGTCGGATGTGATTGCCTTCGGCCTTGCCGCCGCGCTGGTCATTTATGTATGGGGATTGCAGTATCTGTCGCGTTTCGGCTGGGCGGGCGGCAAGATAGGGTGGCTTGCCGCCTTCTTGTATGCGGCGGCGACGGCGTTGCGCCTGGCGCGTTTCAACACCCATCCGGCGAGCGGCCAGAAGCGCTATTTTTATGGCCTCCCGAGTCCGTCGGCGGCGGGTCTGACGGCGGGGTTTGTCTGGTTTGGCGAGGATCTTGGCCTGACCGGCACGCAACTCGCGGTCCCGGCGTTTGTCATCACCCTGGTGGCTGCGGTGCTGATGGTCAGCAATGTCCGCTACTACAGTTTCAAGGAAGTGAAGCTGAGCGAGCGCGTACCTTTCACCTACGTATTGCTGCTCGTGCTGGTGTTTGCACTGATCGCGGTCAATCCGGCGCGCGTCCTGTTCCTCGGCTTCTCAATTTATGCACTTTCGGGGCCCGCGATGGCGCTGCGCCGACATCTGCGGCGTGGCCGATAGGCGCTTGGCAACGCGCGAACCCTGCTCTATAGTCGGAGCAGGCGGTTGTACGATGCTGTCCCAAGGTCAGCCCCTGCAACGCAGGATGGCGCGATTTTGGGCCCCAACGCGGTGC
>CAZYIP010000166.1:0-6306 GCA_964646895.1 uncultured Salinisphaerales bacterium
CCTGCTCAACTGCTGCGACTGCGTAACTGCCCTGCGATGCTGATGGGTTGTTCCACGCGCATTGTATCAGCGTCCGCAACCAACTCCGGCTCATGGCCATCACGGCGCAGTATTTCCCCCGCCAGCGCCAGATAGGCCTGCGCACCGCGCGAAGCCGCATCGTAGCGGTAAACGGGTACGCCATAGCTGGGCGCCTCTGCCAGCCGTACATTGCGCGGGATGATGGTACGAAACACCTGATCGGGGAAGTGTGTCATGAGCTGCGCGGACACGTCATTCGAAAGCCGGTTGCGCGAATCGAACATGGTGCGCAAGAGACCGGCGATACCCAGCTTGGGGTTGATGACCGCGCGCACCTTCTCCAGCGTATCCAGCAGCGCGGACAGTCCCTCCAGCGCATAATATTCGCACTGCATCGGAATCAGCACGCGATGCGCCGCTGCCAGCGCGTTGATGGTCAGCATGCTCAGCGCCGGCGGACAGTCGACCACGATGTAGTCGTAATCGGTCAGCCCTTCGGCCAGGGCGTTTTTCAGTGCCAGCTCGCCGCGCTTGCGATCGCGCAGCCCGATCTCGGCCGCGGTCAGGTCACTGTTGGCGGGCAGCAGGGCGAGCCCGAGATCGGCAAGGTCGATCAGCGCATCCGCGAGCGTGGCCTCTCCCAGCAGCACGTCGCAGGCAGTCACGGCAAGCTCGTTCTTGTCGACACCGACGCCCATGGTGCTGTTGCCCTGGGCGTCCATGTCCACCAGCATCACGCGCTTGCGCGTCGCCGCCAGGGAGGCCGCAAGATTGATGCTGGTCGTGGTCTTGCCCACGCCCCCTTTTTGATTCGCAATTGCGATGACGTTGCCCATGGTCCCCGGTCGCGGCCACTGTCGCGCACAGTATAAAGGACAAACCCGCGATGACACCCGCGGACGATGCCGGACGGGCAGCGAACGGCGATGTACATGGCAATCCGGGTCGCCTCGCGACCAGTACCGTGATCGCGACTTGCGCCGCTGTCACGTTACCGACCGCCGACGGGAGCCGCGCCAGCCGCGGCTATCCGGCATCCGTCTCATTCATCGGTACGTCCGATGACGAGCAGATGCCGCTCCTCGGACAGAAACGGCACCGTCAGCCGATGGTCGGCAAGCAACCGATACGTGATTGGCAACGCATCAAGCTCATGTGCCGGGAAACGGCCCTTCATCGCCAGCCAGCGCCCGCCGGGCGCGGCCAGGTGAGCGCTCACCGCAAGCATGTCGGGCAGCGCCGCCAGCGCTCGGCTGAGCACGCCGCAGAATCGGGTCGGCGGCTCATGGCGCTCCGCCCTCGCCTGCACCACGGTCAGGTTGTCGATCCCGAGCGTGCGCCGGATGTGGCGCAGGAAAGCGGCCTTCTTGCCGTTCGCCTCCAGCACCGTCACCGACTTCGCTGGGTCCGCCAGTGCCAGCGGCACGCCCGGCAGCCCCGCACCACTGCCCACATCCACAAGCGCACCCGCAGGCAAAAACGGCATGATCGCCAAACTGTCGAGCAGATGGCGCACCACCATCTCGCCGCGCTCGCGCACCGCGGTGAGGTTGTAAGCCTCGTTCCAGCGCACCAGTTCATCCACGTAGGCCAGCAGGCGCGCTGCGCCCGACGACGGCAACGCCAGGCCCAGTCGCTCGCAACCTTCCCGCAGGCGCTCGTCATGCCTGGCCGCGGCCACCGGCGGCGCCGCTTTACGAGAGTCTGTCATGAGTGAGCCGCAAATCCGATAACGCAATCATCCGGATGACCGTTCGGTTGCCGGTCAGTGGGTGTATAATAACAGCGGTGTCGACGGTACCACGCCGGCAACTCACGTCGGCCGACCGGTTGCCCACTACCCGCCGTCACTCATCAGAGGCGCGTCCCCAGGACAAGCCGAGCGAAAACGCTCGGCGGGTATCAGGATACTGACAAGGGCTGCGATCGTTCCCATCGAGAATGATCGAACAATGCCCTGCCCAGACTGTTTATCTCGTTTGGACTCGGAGATTCCCTCGGCGTGACACGCCGCGAGAAGCCGCCGTGCCTGTGGGCGCGCGGTCGATATTCGCGTCGAACATGGTGCAGCGCAACAACAGATAACGAAGATGGAACCACCCAAGAATTCGCCGCCAACCGAGGACCCCGAACGTTCGAGCATTCGCATCAAGGGCAGCACCGACGCGCTGCCGGTGGCACCGGAACTGGGCCTGTCGCTGGAAGCGGCCCACATGCCGCGCCAGTCCACCCTGGTTACCCGTCGAATCCTGCTGATCAGCGCGCTGGCGGTGGGGCTCGGCGCTGTCGCCGCCTGGGTCGCGCAGCTGCTGATGCTGATGATCAACCTGATCACCGACATCTGCTATTACGGCCGGATCTCCGACGTCATCGGGCCTGCGGCCGCCAAACACACGGGATCCTTTGTCCTGTCGCCGGCCTTCAATCACCTCGGGCCCTGGGTCATCGTGATGCCCGCCATCGGCGGTCTGGTCGCCGGGGTCATGGCGCGATGGGGTTCACGCGCAATTCAGGGCCACGGCATTCCCGAGGCGATGGAACAGATTCTGACCAATCAGTCCAATATCCCGGCGCGGGTGACCTGGCTGAAACCCGTTTCCTCCGCATTCGCCATCGGCACTGGCGGACCGTTCGGCGCCGAGGGCCCGATCATCTCCACCGGCGGCGCGCTGGGCTCCCTGGTCGGCCAGTTCCTGTCCGTGACCGCGAACGAACGCAAGGTGCTGCTCGCCGCCGGTGCGGCCGCCGGCATGGCGGCGGTATTCGGGGCGCCGGTGTCATCGCTGATCATGGCGGTCGAGCTGTTGCTGTTCGAGCTGCGCCCGCGCTCGCTCATCCCGGTGGCGCTGGCCGCAGTCACCGCCACCGGCGTGCGCTATGCGACCTATGGGGCCGGCGCGGTATTCGTGATGCCGACCGTGGCGCAACCGGGCGGCTGGGCGCTGACCAGCTACATCGTGCTCGGCGCCATCGTCGGTTACGCCAGCGTCTGGGTCACCAAGGCCGTTTACGGGGTCGAGGACCTGTTCGCGAAGCTGCCCATACACTGGATGTGGTGGCCCGCCATCGGCGCGCTCGTTGCCGGTGTCATCGGCTGGATCATGCCGCACACGCTGGGCGTCGGCTACGACAACATCGACTCCCTGGTGCAAGGCGAGTTCGGCGTCAAGATGCTGATTGCATTCGGCCTGCTGAAATTCGTGTCGTGGGTCATCTCGCTGGGCAGCGGAACCTCCGGCGGCACGCTGGCGCCGCTGTTCATGATCGGTGGCTCGCTGGGTGCCCTGATCGGCATCGGCATCGGCCATCTCGCGCCCTCGTTCGGCATGGATCCGCGTATCGCGGCGCTCGTCGGGATGGCAGCCATCTTCGGCGGATCCTCGCGTGCATTCCTCACCGCGGTCGTGTTTGCCTTCGAAACGACGCGGCAACCGGCGTGCCTGCTGCCCCTGCTGGGAGGCGGCGCGGCGGCATACATGGTCTCGGCGCTGATCATGCGCAACACCATCATGACGGAGAAGATCGTGCGCCGCGGCGTGCGTGTACCGGGCGAATATACGGCTGATTATCTCGGCGAGGTTCCCGTGCGCGATGCCTACACGCACGATGTGGTCACGCTGAACGCCTCCGACGAAGTGGCCGCGGTGCGCAAGTGGCTCGATTCCGGCCACCCTGAAGCGCAGCACGGGGGCTTTCCGGTGGTCGACAGCGCGGGCCGCGTGCGCGGTGTGGTCACCCGTCGCGGGCTGTCGGCCCCTGATCTGCCAGCAACCCGCCGCCTGGGCGAGATGCTGACGCGCGAGCCGCTCACGGTGCATGAAAACAATTCGCTGCGCGAGGCGGCGGACCACATGGTGAGCAACCGGGTGGGCCGGCTGATCGTCGTCGATCACGCCGATCCACACAGAGTGATCGGCATCCTCACGCGCGATGATGTCCTGAGGGCCCACGCCCGGCGTCTGAAGGAGGCGAATGTGCCGAGGCGCCATATCCGCATTCGCTACGCCGCGCGCAAACGGCGCGCGGAAATTCGCAGTGCCGCCGCCAACGGCACGCGACATGCCGCAACCGGCAAGAGCCGCCGCACCGTCCCGGTTGCAAGGCGCCGCATATCCAACAAATAGGATGAACCCGGACGGGAGCTTTCAGCCGCCACAGACACTGCCTCCGACGCCGAAACTTGCCATTCGCAACCTGCCCCGCGTCACCTCTTGGCAGCGATGCGTACTATGCTTTAGGCCGTGTTCACAATCATTCATGCGTGCGCGAATGATTGTGAACACGGCCTAACTTCTCTTTGCTTGCTTTCAGACTCTTTGCAGATCGGATAACTGCAAGCATTGCGGGCAGCCAAAAAAGCAATTTATTCTGATCACACACAAGAGTGCCAGCGAGGAGAACCCAGATCTTGAGCGACAATGCGGAAGCGGGGAACAAGAAAGGGGGCGGCAAATCCGCCTTTGAAGTTCCGCGCCGCCTTGGCGACTTCGACACACGCCCGCGCGTCTTGTGGCTGATGGTGCTGGCAGTGATCGTGGGCGTCGCGGCGGCTCTGATTGCGGCAGGGCTGCTGCATCTGATCGGACTGATTACCAACGGCATCTTTTTCGGTCGCCTGGACATCGCCATGCTTTCGCCGGGCGAGGGCCACACGGCGGCGTGGATCGTCCTGCTCGCCCCCGTCGTCGGCGGCCTGCTGGTCGGTGTCATAGCACGCTACGCGGAGGCGATTCGCGGGCACGGCATTCCCGAGGCCATCGAATCGATCCTGCAGGGAGGCAGCAAGATCAAGCCGCGGGTGGCCATCCTCAAACCCATCGCCTCGGCCATTACCATCGGCACCGGCGGCCCGTTCGGCGCCGAGGGGCCGATCATCATGAGCGGCGGCGCCTTTGGTTCGGTGGTCGCCCAGTTTCTGAAACTCAGCGCGGACGAACGAAAAACGCTGCTGGTGTCGGGAGCCGTCGCCGGCATGGCGGCCACCTTCAACGCCCCACTGGCGTCGATTCTGCTGGCGGCGGAACTGCTCCTTTTCGAGCTGCGCCCGCGCAGCCTGCTGCCCGCCGCGACGGCCGTGCTGGTGGCGACCATCTTCCGCCATCATCTGCTGGGCACCGGTCCGATTTTCGCGGTCGCGGAGCATGCCCACGATTTCACGCTCCTGGTCTATGCCCTGTGTGCCGCCGCCGGACTCACCGGCGGTCTGCTGGCGTGGATCGGCACCGTGTCGGTGTATTTTTTCGAAGACATGTTCCGGCGGCTGCCGATCCACTGGATGTGGTGGCCGGCTCTGGGCGGCATCGCGGTGGGCATCGGCGGCCTCATCGAGCCACACGCGCTGGGGGTCGGCTACGACGTCATCCGCACGTTGCTGGAAGGCCACGCGACGATAAAACTGATCATCGGAATTCTCATCGTCAAGACGATCATCTGGTCATTGGCGCTGGGCTCGGGCACTTCTGGCGGCGTGCTGGCGCCCGTGTTCATGATCGGCGCCTCGCTCGGTGCGCTGGAAGCCTACATTTTTCCGCACGTCACGCCCGGCTTCTGGGCGCTGGTGAGCCTGTCGGCAGTGGTGGGCGGGGTGATGCGTTCACCACTCACGGGTATCGTGTTTTCGATGGAGTTGACGCACGAGTGGTCGGTGCTGATTCCGCTGGCGATCTCCGCCTGCGTGGCGCAGGCCGTGTCCATTCTCACGCTCAAACGCTCGATTCTCACGGAGAAGGTCGTACGCAAGGGCCTGCATCTGACCCGCGAATACTCCATCGACCCGCTGGAGGTACTGTTCGTCCACGACGTGATGGAACGCGACATCATCAGCTTCCGCGGTGACAAGCCGCTGGCCGAGGCCGCCGCCAGTTTTCTGGATCCGCGCAAGGAAACGCGGCAGTTGCAAAACGAGCAGCGGCTTTATCCGGTACTCGATGCACAGCACCGGCTGGTCGGCGTGGCGACACGCCGCGACATGCTCGATGCGGCCGTGGACCCGGACACCACCGCCGGCAAAACCGTGGCCGACGTGGCGCTGCGGGAGCCCGCCGTCGCCTACGAAGACATGACGCTGCGCGAGGTCGCCTATCTGCTGGCCGAGCGCAACGTGTCGCGCCTGCCGGTAATAGAACGCAAGGCGCCTCACCGTGTCATCGGCCTGATCACGGTCATGAACGTGCTCAAGGGCCGCAACGTCGATCTGTACGAGGAGCGCCATACCGAGCGCGTGCTCTACCTGCACCAGATGCTGCTGCCGCTGAACCGCGTGCGGACTTACTTCACCGGCAAGCC
>CAZYIP010000167.1:0-6283 GCA_964646895.1 uncultured Salinisphaerales bacterium
GGATGTGCTCTGTGTGGGAGCGACTTCAGTTGCGACTGCCGCGCTGGTGATGACGGCCAGGGCCGCTCCCACGGTAACAGCCGTTTTTGTATTCAGCTTGTCCCGGATTGAAAGGCTTGAATTACCCGTGTTCACGTTCCTGCCGCCGATGTATTGCCGAGAGGCCGGGCTGTCCGGGCGCGGCTGAGGAAAGCCAATGAGCATGGAAAACGACTCGAGGGCCGCTAATGTGCATTCTGGTACGGACTCCGCGCGTCGCAGCCGTTATCTCGATGCGCTCGGCATCGATCGGTGGGTGCTGCGTGAACACGATGCGCGCGGCATGGAGGCCGTCGCCGAGGCCGAGCCTGCGCACGTCGAGGTAGTCGCGGGTGACGAATCGGCGCCAGAACCGGAAGCTGTCGCCGAGGCGCCGGGATGGGAGGCGCTGCAGGCGCTGGTTCGCGACTGCACCCGCTGCGGCCTGCACCAGGGTCGTACCCATGCGGTGTTCGGTGCCGGCGTGCGCGAGGCCGATCTGATGGTGCTGGGGGAGGCGCCGGGTGCCGATGAAGATCGCCTCGGCGAAGCCTTCGTCGGGCGCGCCGGCAAGTTGCTGGATGCCATGCTCAAGGCGATCGGCCGCGATCGGCGCACGGCGGTTTTCATCACCAACATCGTCAAGTGCCGGCCGCCGGGCAACCGCGATCCGGCCCCGGACGAGGCCGCAGCCTGCCGCCCTTACCTGGAGCGTCAGATCGAGTTGGTGCGGCCGCGCGCGATTCTGGTGCTGGGTCGCGTCGCCGCGCAGAACCTGCTGGCGAGCGACGAGCCGGTGGGACGGATGCGCGGGCGCGTGCACCGCTATGGGGTCGATGGCATTCCGGCGGTCGTGTCATATCACCCCGCCTATCTGCTGCGTCGCCCGGGCGAGAAACGCAAGTCGTGGGATGATCTCAAACTGATCCGCCGCGTGATGACGGAGGCTCCATGATCGCTCCGGCTGCGGCACTGCGCGCCCGTGCGATGCGCCGGGCGGATCTGCGCGCAGTAATGTCCATCGAGCGCCGCTCCTACTCGTTTCCGTGGAGCGAAGGCGTGTTTCGCGATTGCCTGCGCATCGGTTATCAGTGTCGTCTCGCCATCGATGCCGATGAGCGTGTTCTGGGCTACGGGCTGCTCTCGAACGCGGTGGACGAGGCCCATATCCTCAACCTGTGCGTGGATCCCGACTACCGCCGCCAGGGCGTGGCGCGCTATCTCCTGCAGCATCTGCTCGATCTGGCGTCGCGCGCCGGCATGCGCACCATGCTGCTCGAAGTGCGCCCTTCCAATATCGCGGCCCTCGATCTGTACGCGTCTCTCGCGTTTCACCAGGTCGGTCTGAGAAAGAATTATTACCCGGCGGTCGGCGGCCGCGAAGACGCGATGGTGCTGGCCAGGCGCATTTGAAGCAGCGCGACTGACGTGGTGTTGCGCAGCGCCGCAATAGTTTGAAACCGAGGGGGAAATGTGGCGCGCGGAGACGGGGAAATCCATGGCACCGGCCGTGGCGTATGGGCCTGGGCATTCTACGACTGGGCCAATTCAACCTTCGCCACCACCGTCGTCGCCGGTTTCTTTCCGTTGTTCTTCGAGCAGTACTGGAGCAGCGGTGCGGGTCCGGGCGAGACGACGTTCCGGCTCGGAGTGGGCAACGCCGCGGCCAGCCTGGTGATCCTGATCCTCGCGCCCGCGCTCGGTGCCGTTGCCGATCGCAGCGGCGGCAAGAAAACGCTGCTGGCGGCGTTCGCTCTGCTCGGCATCGTGGCGACCGGCGCGCTGTATTTCGTGGGCGGCGGACAATGGCAATCGGCACTGTGGCTGTTCGTGCTCGCCAGCATCGGATTTTCCGGCAGCCTGATTTTTTACGATGCGCTGCTGGTGGACGTGGCGCCGGCTCCGCGTGTGGACCAGGTGTCCGCGCTCGGTTATGCGCTGGGTTATCTCGGCGGCGGCCTGCTGTTCGCGCTCAACGTGGCGATGGTGTTGCGACCGTCGATGTTCGGCCTGCCGGATGCGGCTGTAGCGGTACGCCTGTCGTTCCTGAGCGTCGCCGTGTGGTGGGCGCTGTTTTCGCTGCCGCTGCTGCTCCAGGTTCACGAACGTCGGCGGATGCGGCCGCTGCCGTGGCTTGCGGCGGTAGGTGCCGGCCTGCGCGATCTGCGCCACACCTTTGATGCCGTGCGCCGCCTGCGCATGGCGTTTGTGTTTCTGATCGCCTACTGGCTCTATATCGATGGCGTCGGCACCATCATTCGCATGGCGGTCGATTACGGTCTGTCGCTGGGGTTCGACCCCAACAGCCTGATCGTCGCGCTGCTGCTGACCCAGTTCGTCGGCTTTCCTGCAGCCATCGGTTTCGGCCGCCTCGCCGGCATCATCGGTGCCAAGCGTTCCATCTATCTCGCAATTCTGGTCTATATCGGCGTGACCGTCTGGGCCTACTTTCTGGAAAACGAGCGTCAGTTCTACGCGATGGCGGTGGCGATCGGACTGGTGCAGGGGGGGCTGCAGTCGCTCAGCCGCTCGTACTTCGCGCGGCTGATTCCCGCCGATCGCGCCGGGGAGTTTTTCGGCTTCTACAACATGCTGGGCAAATTCGCCGCGATTCTGGGACCGCTGCTGGTGGGCTGGACCGCGCTGATCAGCGGCAGCGCGCGCCTGTCGATTCTGGCGGTCGTGGTGTTGTTCGGTGCCGGCGGCATTCTGCTGCTGTGGGTTGACGAGGAGCGGGGGGAGGCGGAGGCCCGCGCCGTCGCGGAGGGAACAGGGCAGGCGTGATACGGCACCGGCGGTGTGGGGAAATCGCGGCTTGCGCCGCTCCCACAGAAGCCGGCCCGGCAACTTTCAGGGCACCTGACGAGAGCATGGAGTTTCCCGTCAGGCTCCCACGCTACACTTACATCTTCTGCCCCGCCATGTACATCCAGGTTTCCACGACCGTGTCCGGATTGAGCGAGACGCTGTTGATGCCTTCCTCCAGCAGCCAGCGAGCCAGGTCCGGGTGATCCGAGGGCCCCTGCCCGCAGATGCCCACATACTTGTCCTGTTTGCGGCAGGCCTGGATGGCCTGATGCAGCATCGCCTTGACCGCCGGGTCGCGCTCGTCGAAAAGCTGCGCGATGACGCCGGAGTCCCGGTCGAGCCCCAGGGTCAGCTGGGTCATGTCGTTGGAGCCGATGGAAAAGCCGTCGAAGTACTTCAGGAACTCGTCCGCCAGCACCGCGTTGGACGGCAGCTCGCACATCATGATGAGCTTGAGATTGTCACGGCCGCGCTCGAGCCCGTTGTCCGCCAGCAGGCGGGTAACCTGTTCCGCCTCGTGCACCGTGCGCACGAAGGGGATCATGATCTGGACGTTGTCCAGCCCCATCTCTCCGCGCACGTATTTCAAGGCGCGGCATTCCAGTTCGAAACAGGCGCGGAACTCCTCGGCGATGTAGCGTGAGGCGCCGCGAAAGCCGAGCATGGGGTTTTCCTCGTGCGGCTCGTAGAGCTTGCCGCCGACCAGGTTGGCGTATTCATTGGATTTGAAATCCGATGTGCGCACGATCACCGGCTCCGGTGCGAAGGCGGCGGCGATGGTGGCGATCCCTTCCGCCAGGCGCTTGACGTAGAATTCCACCGGGTCTTCGTAGCCGGCCATGTGGTGGCGGATGGTGGTCTGCAGGTCCGGGTCCAGTTGGTCCAGCTCCAGCAGTGCTTTCGGATGCACCCCGATCATGCGGTTGATGACGAATTCCAGGCGCGCCAGTCCGACCCCGTGATTCGGAATCGAGGCGAACGCGAACGCGCGATCGGGATTGCCCACGTTCATCATCACCTTGAGCGGGATTTCGGGCATGTCGTCGAGAGAAATTTCCTCCACGTCGAAATTGATCAGCCCGTCGTAGACTCGGCCGGTGTCGCCTTCCGCGCAGCACACCGTCGCCTCCACACCCTCCTGCAGGCGTTCGGTCGCATCGCCACAGCCGACCACTGCGGGAATGCCCAGTTCGCGCGCGATGATGGCCGCGTGACAGGTGCGGCCGCCGCGATTGGTGACGATGGCGGCCGCGCGCTTCATCACCGGCTCCCAGTCGGGGTCGGTCATGTCGGTGACCAGCACGTCGCCCTCGCGCACCCGGGACATCTGGCGGAAGTCGGTGATGTTGCGTACCGTACCCGAGCCTATGCGCTGGCCGATGGCACGGCCTTCCACCAGCGCACGGCCGGCGGCCTTGAGCTTGTAGCGCTGGATGGTGCGGCCCTGGTTGCGGCTCTGCACCGTCTCCGGCCGCGCCTGCAGAATGTAGAGCTGCCCGTCGGTCCCGTCCTTGCCCCATTCGATGTCCATCGGGCGGCCGTAATGTTCCTCGATGACAAGAGCCTGGCGGGCAAGTGCCTCCACGTCCGCGTCGGTCAGGCAGAAGCGTATCTGGTCCTCCTGCGGGACATCGACGGTGGCGACGCTGTTGCTGACGGTGCCGCCGTCGCCGTAGATCATCTTGATCGCCTTGCCGCCGAGCCCGCGACGCAGCACGGCGGGCCTGCCAGCGCGCAGATTCGGCTTGTAGACGTAGAACTCATCCGGGTTGACGGCGCCCTGGACGACCGCTTCGCCAAGCCCCCAGGACGCGGTAATGAATACCACGTCGCGGAAACCGGACTCCGTGTCCATCGAAAACATGACGCCGGAGGCGGCGAGGTCCGAGCGCACCATGCGCTGAACGCCAGCCGAGAGCGCCACCTGATTGTGGGCGAAGCCGTGATGAACCCGGTAGGAGATGGCGCGGTCATTGAAAAGGGACGCGAACACGTCCTTGATCGCGAGCAGTATCTGATCCAGCCCGCGCACGTTGAGAAAGGTTTCCTGCTGGCCGGCGAAGGAGGCCTCGGGCAGATCCTCGGCCGTGGCCGACGAGCGCACGGCGAAGGAGGCATCGCCGCCGGCTTCGGTTTCCAGCGTGGCAAAGGCTTCGCGAATATCGTCTTCCAGCCGCTGGGGAAACGGTGCATCCACGACCCAGCGGCGGATTTCTGCGCCGGTGGCGGCGAGCTGGTCGACATCATCGGTGTCCAGCCGCGACAGCGCCGCATCGATGCGCTGGTCCAGATCCTCGTGGCGCAGGAACTCGCGATACGCCTCGGCAGTGGTGGCAAAGCCGTTCGGCACCCGCACGCCGGCGCCGCTCAGATTGCTGATCATTTCCCCAAGCGAGGCGTTTTTGCCGCCGACCCGCTCCACATCGTTCATGCCGAGTTGATCGAACCATACAATGAACTTGTTGTTCAATTTCTTCCCCTATGCGTGATCGGCGCCGGGCTTGCTACACTGGTTCGCCGCAATCCCTGGCGCCGGCACGGCGTGCAGCGTGCCGTTAATGGAAAGCCGGCGCCAAGACGGGGCCGGCTGATGAACCACTTTCGCGGACACATTCAATGACCGAAAAACGTACCGTAATGTTCCTTTCCGACCGCACCGGCATCACCGCCGAAACGCTGGGAAACAGCCTCCTGACCCAATTCGAAAGCTTTGAATTCACACAGCGCACGGTACCGTTCATCAACTCGGTGCAAAAGGCGCGCGCCATGGTCGAGACCATAAATCGTATCGCGCGCGAGAGCGGTCGCCGGCCAATTATATTCAGTACGACGGTCAGTGACGAGATCAGGGAGATCCTGCGTACGAGCAATGGCCTGTTTCTGGACTTCTTCGATACCTTCGTCGGACCCATCGAGGAGGAACTTGGCGCCAAATCGTCGCACACCGTGGGGCGGGCGCACAGCATGGCCGACCTGCCTCGCTACGAGTCGCGCATCGAGGCCATCAACTATGCCCTGAGTCATGACGACGGCGTCAACCCCAGAAGCTACGAGCGCGCGGACGTCATTCTGATAGGGCCGTCGCGCTGTGGCAAGACGCCCACCTGCCTTTACATGGCGCTGCAGCATGGCCTGCGCACCGCCAACTACCCGCTTACCGACGATGATCTGGATGCGGCGCATCTGCCGGATCTGCTCCTGCAGTTTCGGCGCAAGCTGTATGGCCTGATGATCGAGCCGGAGCGGCTGCAGCAGATTCGCAACGAACGGCGCCCCGGCAGCCGCTATTCATCGCTGTCGCAGTGCGCCTACGAACTGCGCCAGGCGCAGCAGCTTTATGAACGCGACGGTGTGCCCTGGATCGACACCACCAATGTGTCGGTGGAAGAGATCGCCACGCTGATCATGGTCGAGAAAGGCCTGCAGCGGCGGGCGTTCTGATCAGGGATCGGGGATC
>CAZYIP010000168.1:0-6234 GCA_964646895.1 uncultured Salinisphaerales bacterium
CCCCATGAACTCGATCATCGCATCATTCAGCGCCTGGGGCTGTTCGAAGGGCGTCAGATGACCGGCATTGGCGATGACGCGCATATCCGCCTGCGGTATCTGTTCGGCCAGATAAGCACCGTACCTGGGCGGAGTCACGCGATCGTCGCTGCTCGCGATCACTCTGACCGGCACGTCGATCCGCGCAATCTCCCGCATGACGTCGAACCCGTTGCAGGCTTCGAAATCGGCCCGCACCACGGCCGGATTCAACTGCGCGCAGGCCGCATGAATGAGCGGTTGCAGGCGTGCCCGATCACTCTGCGGCGAGAGCATGAAATCGCCCAGGCTGGCGACGAAGCCAGGGTAATCGGTAGCGACGGCCTCGATGATATCCGGGTGCACCCTGAGGCGTGCGCCGGTATTGACCAGTACGCCCGCGGCAAAACGGGCGGGCCGATCGAGCAGCAACCGCTGCACGATGGCGCCGCCCATGCTGTGTCCGCACAGCATGGGACGCGGCGCTTCGACCGCATCGATGAATGCCAGCACGCGATCAGCGTAAGCGGCAATCGAGTCACAGCCGCCGCCGGCACTGCGGCCATGACCAGGCAGATCGACGGCGACTACATTGGCGAGCCCGGCCAGGGCGTCGATCTGGCTGCGCCAGAGCGCGTTCGTGAAACCGGCGCCATGAATCAGAATCCAGGTCGGCCACACCGGATGCAGCGGCCAGCGGCCAGCCACAAAGGCAATGTCTCCGCAACGGCGCGCTTCCATCTATGGTATCCGTGCAGCGGCAGGGCGCTCGCGCAACGCCAGCAGGTTATTGACGGCAATGGCGAACAGCACGATCGCTCCTCCGGTCAGGGTATTCATTCCCGGCGTTTCGCCGATTCCGAGCCAGGCCCAGATCGGGCCCAGCACCGTCTCCACCATCGCCATCAGAGCCACCTCCGCCGCCGGAATGTAGCGCGCGCCACTGGCGAACAGGGTAAGAGCAACTGGCTGCAGCACCAGCCCCAGGAACAGCAGAATGGTCATGTCGTGTGCCGTGGTGTTCAGCGGGCTGGCGAAAGGCGCCGAGATCAACGCGGCCAGCGCCCCCGCGGCACACAGCACCGGCGTCATATCGCGATTTCCCGCCTTGCGCAGTGCCACCAGCGCGCAGGCCTGCGAGAAGGCAGTGCCCACTGCGATCATGTCGCCCAGCAACGCGCCACGGCTGGCCGAGCCAGCGACGATAAAACCGACGCCGCACACGGCAATCACCATGGCGACAAGCGTGCGCGGGCGTACACGCTCGCGGATGAACAACCAACCGATGAGTGCGCTCCATAACGGTATGGTAGCGAAAATCAGCAGGGTATCGGCGACACTGGTATGGCGCATGGCGCCGACGAACCCCAGGCCGGAGCCGGTGAAACCGGCGATCGCGACCAGGCCCGGAACGCCGATGCCGCGCCAGATATCGAACCAGCGCCGGCGGTAGCGCAGGCCCAGCCACAGGGCCAGGCAAACGGCCAGAAACCCCAGGCGGTAAAGGAGGATCGTCCAGACATCGGTGTCGCTGATCAGCTTGAGCAACAGCCCGTCGGGGCTGATGACGGTCATGCCCGCCATCGACAGCAGCGTGCCGCGCAGATGCAAGTCGGCCGTGGAACGCATCATCGGCCAGCTTCGCCGCTGTCACACCCCCGGCGACCCATCAGGCGGCAGGTTGCGGCGATCGCTTGTCTCATGCATACGGCCTTGTAAAATCAGCGGGCGCGCCGATAGCGCTCCGCCCGGATCCGGATCATCAAAACTCACAGCGTACTCGCACGCCGTTATTCGAACTACTGGCGCGCCGGCGAGTCGTATGGGTGCGACAACAGGATACACGAGCCGCCCAACAGGGGGATCACAACAATGGAAAACAATATCAGTCGCCTGGGATTGCCGAGAGTATTGGTGCTGCTGCTCGCGTTCCTGGCATTCAGCGCGCAGGCAGCCGACAGCCCGCCGAATACCTCGGAACAAGCGCAAAAGGTCGCGCAGGCACGCGAGGTCATGCAGCAGATGATGGACATTCCCGAGACGGGAATCCCGCCACGCCTGCTGGCCCAGGCCCAGGGCATCGCCATCATTCCGCAAACCATCAAGCTCGGCCTGATCGTCGCCGGCCAGCGCGGTCATGGATTGCTGTTCGTGCGCGGAGACGACGGAAGCTGGCGCAACCCGGCCTTCATCACCCTCACCTCCGGCAGCATCGGCTGGCAAATCGGCGCCCAGGCCACCGATTTCGTCCTTGTATTCAAGCATCGCAGCAGCGTCAACGGCATCGCCGACGGCAAGTTCACCCTGGGTGCCGATGCCTCGGTCGCCGCCGGCCCGGTCGGGCGCAACGCCTCCGCCTCGACTGATATCAAGCTGCAATCCGAGGTATACTCGTACTCGCGCACGCGCGGCATTTTCGCTGGCATCTCCCTGAAGGGAGGCGCCCTGCAAATCGATTACCCGGCGATTCGCCACTATTACGGCAAGCCGCTGACCGCGGAAGATGTTTTTGCCCTGCCGTTGGATCAGGCACCGGCCGGCGTAGCCAAGCTGCGCGAAATGCTCGATCACGTCGCGCCGCCAGCGGCTAAGGCCCGTACCACGGCGGCGCGCTGACATTCCCACGACCACCAGGCAACCCGATATGCAACAACCGATCTGCGACAGCCGTGCCCGCACGTTCGGCGGGTGGACGGAATTCTATCACCACGCCTCGCAAGTCTGCGGCTCCGATATGCGCTTTGCGGTGTACCGCCCGCCGCAGGCGGCACAGCGGCCCGTGCCAGTGCTGTACTGGCTGTCGGGCCTCACCTGCACCGAGGAAAACTTCATCGTCAAGGCCGGCGCGCAGCGCCTGGCGGCGCAGTACGGGCTGATGCTGGTAGCCCCGGACACCAGCCCGCGCGGGCTCGACCTGCCCGGCGAAGACGAGGCTTACGATTTCGGCAGCGGTGCGGGTTTCTATGTCAACGCCACGCGCCAGCCGTGGGCGGACAACTACCGCATGTACGATTACGTCACGGACGAGCTGCCGAAGCTGATCCACGCCAACTTTCCGGCCCTGCATGACCGCGAAGGCATCTTCGGCCATTCCATGGGCGGGCACGGGGCGCTGATCGCGCATCTGAAAAATCCCGGCCGCTACCGCTCGGTCTCGGCCTTCGCGCCCATCTGTCACCCCAGCGCCTGCCCGTGGGGCGAAAAAGCCTTCAGTGGTTATCTCGGCGACGATCGCGCCACCTGGGCCGAGTATGACGCAACCGAGCTGCTCAAGCGTGACGGCAGCCAGTTGCCCATTCTGATCGACCAGGGCGACGCCGACGGCTTTTATCCGGACCAGCTGCGCCCGGAGGCGCTGCGCGACGCCTGCCGCGAAAAAGGCGTCGAACTGACCCTGCGCTTCCAGGGCGGGTACGACCACAGCTATTACTTCATCGCCACATTCATGGCCGACCACATGGCCTGGCACGCCGCTGCGCTGAACGCGTAACCGGCAAAACAACGGCGGCGCAATCAAGGGGTCAATGACGCTCCGCGGGCGCCGCCGTTGCCTCTCTCGCTTCGAAACAAGCGTCTGTCCACACTCCTCACGACGCGCCGCGCCCCGCGCTGCGTGACCGCACTGTCGCTGCCAATACGCAATCAATAGCGGCGATTCAAAGCTTACCGCCCGTCACTCAAATCCCGTCCACGTTATGAACTGAGCGACGAAGGCGCTACACTGGAGCATAAGGGGCATCAGGATAAATATAACAAGGGCGACTTAAAGTCGCGCCGCGTCGCCCCGAGCGTGACCGCGGATACGTATCGCGGCAATAGCTTATGGCCATCGGTTAGATTGTGTTGCCGTTTCAGGTTAGCCTGACCGATCGCGCCGCTGGGAATCCGCCATATGCAAGTCAAGCGAATACATCCAACAATTTCAAATCTTTGGCTCCGGAACTGAATTATGCCGATAAAACTGACATTGCAAGGCATCTATAAAGTCTTCGGTCCGCGTCCGGACGAAGCAATCGCAATGATCAACGAAGGACTGGACAAGGATGAAATCTTCGCGCGCACAGGGATGACGGTAGGCGTGCAGGACGCGAGTTTCGAGGTAAACGAGAGCGAAGTCTTCGTGGTGATGGGCTTGTCCGGATCGGGCAAATCCACCCTGGTTCGCATGCTCAACCGACTGATCGAGCCGACGGCGGGCAAGGTGCTGCTGGAGGGGCGCGACATCACGGCCATGAACAAGCGCGACCTGATCGAGGTGCGCCGCCGCCACATCAGCATGGTGTTTCAGTCGTTCGCGCTCATGCCCCATCAAACGGTGCTGGAAAACACCACCTTCGGGCTGGAGGTGGGAGGCATGGATCGCGCGGAGCGGGAATCGCGGGCGCTGGCATCCCTCGACGCCGTCGGACTGAAGGCCAACGCCAACAGCTATCCGGACGAGTTGTCGGGCGGCATGAAGCAGCGGGTGGGGCTGGCCCGGGCGCTGGCGGTCAACCCCACGGTGCTGTTGATGGACGAGGCATTCTCCGCGCTCGACCCGCTGATTCGCACCGAGATGCAGGACGAACTCATGCGCCTGCAGCAGGAGCACGCACGCACGGTGGTGTTCATCACCCACGATCTGGACGAGGCGATGCGTGTCGGTGATCGCATCGCGATCATGCAGTACGGTCGCGTCGTGCAGGTCGGTACGCCGGAGGAAATCGTCAGCCATCCGGCCAACGAATACGTGCGCTCCTTCTTCCGCAACGTGGACGTGAGCCAGGTCTTCTCCGCCGGCGACATCGCACGCAAGGCACAGGTCACGGTGATCGAGCGTCCGGGCGCAAGCGTGCGCACGGCACTGGCCCGGCTTCAGGACCATGACCGCGACGTCGCGGTGGTTCACGATCGCCAGGGGCGTTATCAGGGCGTGGTGACCACGGACTCGCTGGACCGGGTCATACGCCGGCTTGGCCGGGACGATCAGGGCAACATCGAGCAGGCTTTCGTAACGGACGTGGAAGCGGTCGCGGCAGAGACGCCGCTGGCGGAAGTCATGACCCGGGTGGCGCAAAGCAGGTGGCCCGTGCCGGTCGTGCGGCACGACGACGGGCGCTATCTGGGGGCAATTACCAAGACGGCTCTGCTGCAGACGCTGGATCGCAGCGAGCGCGCCGGCGAGGAGGCGAACAATGGCGCTTGATCTGCATATCGGTGACGGGGTAAGCAGCATTGTCCAGTACATGCTTGACCACTGGGAGCCGCTGTTCGACGTAGTGGCGGCAATCATCAACTTTCTGGCTGGCGGCATCGACGACATTCTGCAGGCGCTGCCGATCTGGCTGGTGTTCGTGGTGCTGCTGGGCCTGGGCCTGTGGCGTGTAGGCTGGCGCTTCGGGATTTTCGTCGTCGTGGGGCTGTTTATCTGCGTCGGCATGGGGCTGTGGCCGGAGACGATGGAAACGCTGGCGCTGGTGATCGCGGCGGCGATCGTGGCACTGGGGCTGGGGATCCCGCTGGGAATCCTGATGGCCAAGACCACGCTCGCGGAGATGCTGATTCGCCCGGTGCTGGACTTCATGCAGACGCTACCCGCCTTTGTGTATCTGATTCCGGCAGCCATGTTTTTTGGGCTGGGCAAGGTACCGGGGACCATTGCGACGGTCATTTTCGCGATGCCGCCGGCGGTGCGGCTGACCAACCTGGGGATTCGCCAGGTGAGTGTGGAGAACGTGGAAGCGGGCAAGGCATTCGGATGCACGGACAGCCAGCTGCTGTTCAAGGTGCAGTTGCCGCTGGCACTGCCTTCGATCATGGCCGGGATCAACCAGACCATCATGCTGGCGCTGTCGATGGTGGTGATCGCCTCGATGATCGGTGCCGGGGGGCTGGGCAACACGGTACTTACCGGTATTCAGCGCCTCGACGTGGGGCTGGGCTTCGAAGGCGGACTGGGGGTAGTGATTCTGGCGATCATTCTCGACCGCATCACCCAAAGCTTCGGGCTCACGCGCCGGCGCGGCGGAGGCACGGGACTGCCAAGCCGGATCAAGGGCTGGTTCGGCGGGCACAGTGACAGCGGCGAGCAGCACAGCGAGCCAGCTTCGCAGCACGCCACCTCCTCAGCGCTCAAGCGCGAGGCGTCGCGCCACTGATCGCGCCGGGGGTGCACAACCAATTCATCCACTTCAGCACCATAAGCAAAAGGAGCAAGTCATGCGAAAAACACTCACA
>CAZYIP010000169.1:0-2346 GCA_964646895.1 uncultured Salinisphaerales bacterium
GTTCGAGGCATCACGGCCGCGGGAGGCCCGTGGTCCCGGCTAAAGCCTCACCAAACGAACGGAATCGCCGGCAGCCACCCGCAGACGATCGCAGGTCGCCACCGGCAGCGCTACCTCGCCATCGCCAGGACCGATCGCCGCGGCGGCGATGGTCGTGCGAAAATCCGCAAACCGGGTATTGCTGAGCAGGTATTGGTCGGCCTCGTTGCGCATGGCCGCGTCGTCCATGCGCACGGTGGCGCGAAAGCTGTCGCGTACCGAGCGGATGTCTTGAACGCGCACCTCCAGCGTCGGGCCGGCGTCGAAGATATCCACGTAGTTCTGGTAGCGGAAACCCTCGCGTTCCAGAATCCGCCGTGCCGCGGCGGTATCCTCGTGTACCTGCCCGATGGTATTGCGCGCCGCCTGGCTCAGCAGCCGCACGTAGATCGGGTGGCGCGGCATGAGCTCGGCGATGAACGAATTGTCGGCGCCACCGGAAAGATAATCGGCCTGGGTGAATTCCATCGACAGGAAGTGACGGCCGAGGCCGTCCCAGAAAGGCGAGTGGCCATCGGCGTCGGAGACACCGCGCATCTCGGCGATCACCTTCTCCGGCAGGCGCTGCGCGAATTCGGCCATGAACAGGAAGCGCGACCGGGACAGCAGGCGGCCGATGTGGCGGCGACGGTACTCCGACGCCAGAAACAGCGAACCGATTTCGGCGCAGCCGGTGTAGTCGCTGCACAGGTACAGGGTCCGCAGCTGATTGAAGATGCCGAGATCCCTTGCGGCATTGACTTCGAGGCCGACGCGATAGCTGTAGAACGGCTTTTTCAGGCCGACCGCCGCCTTGATCCCGCATACCCCGGCAACATTGCCGCTGTCGTCTTCGAGCAGAAACAGATAGTGCGCCTGCCGCGGATCGTCGAATTCGCCGGCAAACGAGCGCGCGGAGACCTCGAGCCGCTCCGTCAGCAGCTTGCGATCGGGGTTCAGCGACGTGAACCCGGCGCCGGTCATGGCGGCAAGGCGTTCCAGGGCGGCCAGGTCGTCGCGGGTGCTGGGGCGTACGAACATGCGGCTACCTCCCGAAGTCTCCGGCCGCCAGGCGCATCAGCAGCAGGGCGCTCAGCTTTGCGCGCGCGACGAGACTGTCCAGTTCGACGTATTCGGCGTCGCTGTGAATGTGACCCCCGACCACGCCCAGGGTATCGATATTCGGGAGCCCGGCGGCGGCCAGATTGTTGCCGTCGCAGCATCCACCGGTGGGCCGCCATTGCAGCGGCATTCCCAGGTGCTCGCCACAGTCGGCGGCGAGGGCGAACAGGCGCCGGTGGGCCGCGTCCAGCAGCTTGGGCTTGCGCGTGAAGTGGCCGTGGCGTTCGAGGCGGATGCCGTCGCGTTCGTTGATCCCGGCGATGATGGCGTCCAGCTCCCGCAGAAACCAGGCTTCATCCTCCGGTTCCGCGATGCGCACGTTGAAGCGCAGAAGCGCGCGGTCCGGCACGATATTCATCGCGCCGCCACCGTGGATGAAGGCGGGATTGACCGTGATCCCTTCGCGGCGACCGTTGAGTTGGTCGATGGCGCGGGTGCAGTCGGCCAGTGCGCGCACGGCGTTGCGCCCGAGATGGTGTTCGCGCCCCGCATGCGCCGCACGCCCGTGGGCCACAATGGTGAAGTTGCCGCTGCCCTTGCGCCGGCCGGCAAGGCTGCCATCCGGCATCGCCGGCTCGTAGACCAGCCCCGCGTGATGGCGGGGCGCTGCCTCGGCAAGCAGGGCGGCGGAGCCGGGCGAGCCGATTTCCTCGTCCGGGTTGAGCAGGACCTCCCAGCCGATCCGCTGCGCCCACGGGCTGCGCTCCAGCGCTTGCAGCGCCGTCAGCATGACCACCAGGCCGCCCTTGAGATCGGCCACGCCCGGGCCGTTGAGGCGGTTGCCGACTATCGTTCGCACATCCTGAAACGGATGCTCCGGGCCGAATACGGTATCGAGATGCCCGCACAGCAGCGCCCGCACCGGTGTTTTCGTCCGTTTGCGGGCGCGGATGGCGTTGCCGAGGGGACGCTGCGCGGGCTGCCCGTCATCGTCGATGTAGTCCATGGCTGGCAGGGTCACCCGCTCGCAGCTATCGGTCAGGGGCGTGAGCAGCGCCGTCATCGCATCGCCCACCCGGTTGACGCCGGCTACGTTGTGACTGCCGGAGTTGATGCGCGCCAGATCGATGAGCGTGTCGCGCATCCAGCCGAATCGGGAGTCGATCCAGCCCAGCCAGGGCGTGTAATCCTGTTGCTGTGTCGATGCCATGTCGTGTTCGTGGAAAGCTGCGCTGTGCCGCTGTTGTTATAAGGTAGTCTATACCG
>CAZYIP010000169.1:2446-6228 GCA_964646895.1 uncultured Salinisphaerales bacterium
CTCCCGCTGGCGGGAGAGGGTCGGGGAGAGGGTGGGATCTCGTGCCACCCCTCTCCCCAAAGGGGCGAGGGAACAGACTCCGCGTGCGGCTTCAGCCGCAATTCTCAATCAGCAGGCGCCGCAAAATCTCGTAGTAAATGTCCACCAGTTTCTCCAGGTCGGCCACGGCGACGTGCTCGTCGGTGCGATGGATGGTGGCGTTGATCGGGCCGACTTCCACGACCTGCGCGCCAGCGGGCGAGATGAAGCGGCCGTCGGAGGTGCCGCCAGCAGTGGAGAGATGCGGCCGCCGGCCGATGACCGTCTCGACTGCGGCGGAGATCGCTTCGGTCAGCTCGCCCGCGGGCGTCAGGTAGGGCTCGCCGCGATGCTGCCAGTCGATGCTGTAGTCGAGCGCGTGACTGTCGAGAACAGCAGTCACGCGCTCGCGGATGGCGGCGGCGCTGGTGGCGGTCGAGTAGCGCAGGTTGAAGTGGACGTCGATCCGGCCGGGAATGACGTTTTCCGCACCGGTACCGGCGTGGATGTTCGATATCTGAAAACTGGTCGGCTGAAAGTAGTCGTTGCCGTTGTCCCAGGCGGTGGCGCAGAGCTCGCCCAGGGCGGGCGCCAGTGCGTGGATCGGGTTGTCGCCTGCCTGTGCGTAGGCAATGTGGCTTTGCCGGCCATGCACCGTCAGGATGCCGCTGAGCGAACCGCGGCGCCCGTTTTTGATCGTGTCGCCCAGTGTTTTCTCGCTGGCAGCTTCGCCGACCACGCACCAGTCGATGTGTTCGCCGTGCTCCCGCAGCCACGGCATGACGCGGCGGGTGCCGTCATGTCCCGGCCCTTCCTCGTCGCTGGTGATGAGCAGGGCGATGCTGCCACGGTGCGCCGGGTACGCGTCGATGAAGCGTTCGCATGCGATCGTCCAGGCGGCGAGCCCGCCCTTCATGTCCGCCGCACCGCGACCGTAAAGCATGCCGTCGTGGATCTCGGGGCCGAAGGGGTCGCAGCGCCATTGGTCGAGCGGGCCGGGTGGCACCACATCGGTATGTCCGGCGAAGGCGAGCAGGGGTGCTTCCGCGCCCCGTCTGAGCCACAAGTTGTCGACCTCGCCGAAGCGGACCCGCCGCGCTTCGAAACCGCGGCTGGCAAGGCGCCCCGCGATCAGGTCCTGGCATCCGGCATCGTCCGGCGTGAGGGAGCGGCGGCGGATCAGCCGCATCGCCAGTTCGGTCACGGGTACGCTCATGCTCTGTCCGTATCCAAGCAAATAATGCTGCGCTATCATAACCGCTGTTGCGATTGAATGGCGGGAGCGATGGAAGAACCGATAGTGCGTATCGAAAAGCTGAACAAGCACTTCGGCGCCTTGCACGTGTTGCGCGACATCAGTGTCGATGTGGATCACGGCGAGGTGGTGGTGGTGATCGGCGCCAGCGGGTCGGGCAAGTCCACCCTGATTCGCTGCGTCAATGCGCTGGAGGGATTCGAGGGCGGGCGCATCGTGGTCGACGGCATCGAGCTGCTGCCGCACGGCAGGACCGCGTCCGGGCGCAAGGGCGACATCCGCGCCGTGCGCCGCGATGCCGGCATGGTTTTTCAGCAGTTCAACCTGTTTCCACACATGTCGTGCCTGGACAACATCACTCTGGCGCCGATGAAGGTGCGCGGCACCAGTCGCGAGAAGGCGGAGGAGCAGGCGCTGGAACTGCTCAAGCGCGTGGGGATCGAGGACCAGGCCCGCAAGTATCCCAGGCAGTTGTCAGGCGGCCAGCAGCAGCGGCTGGCCATTGCGCGATCGCTGGCGATGCAGCCGAATCTGATGCTGTTCGACGAGCCGACCTCGGCGCTCGACCCGGAGATGGTGGGCGAGGTGCTGGACGTGATGCGCGAGCTGGCGGCCAGCGGCATGACCATGATGATCGTGACCCACGAGATGGGGTTCGCGCGTGAGGTGGCGGATCGCGTCATCTACATGGACAAGGGCTCCATCGTGGAAGAGGGCGTGCCGGACGCGGTTTTCAGCAACCCCCGGCATGAGCGCACCCAGGCATTTCTGACGCGCGTATTGCATCATTGACGGCACGAACGCGGGTAACGGCCTCCGGCAGACTGTGCGCGATGCCTTGCTTCGCCGTCGTTCCCGCGAAAGCGGAAATCCAGCACCGTACCGGCAGTCGCGCCCGTCGTCATCCATGACACCCCCTCTTGAGGAAAATCCGGAATCGCCATGCTGCACATCCACAACAGCCTGAGCGGGAAAAAGGAACTTCTGCGGCCGATAGAGCCGGGCCATGTGCGCATGTACGTGTGCGGCATCACCGTGTACGACTACCTGCACCTGGGGCACGCCCGGTTCATGGTCGTTTTCGACACCGTGGTGCGGCATTTGCGGGCGAGCGGCTACCGCGTGAGCTATGTGCGCAACATCACCGACATCGACGACAAGATCATCCGTCGCGCGAACGAGGAAGGCGTCGATGTCGATGCGCTGACCGCGCGTTTCATCGACGCCATGCATGCGGATACCGACGCGCTCGGGCTCATTCGCCCGGATGAGGAGCCGCGTGCCACCCTGCACATCGGCGAGATCGTCGCCATGATCGAACGTCTGATCGCACGCGGCCACGCCTATGCTGCCGGCAACGGCGACGTCTACTATGACGTGAGCACGTTTCCCGCCTACGGCCGGCTGTCCGGCAAGCAACTCACGGATCTGCGCGCCGGCGCACGCGTCGAGGTGGACGAGGCCAAGTCGGACCCGCTCGACTTCGTACTGTGGAAGGCGGCGAAGCCCGGCGAGCCCGCGTGGCCGTCGCCATGGGGCGAAGGCCGCCCGGGCTGGCACATCGAATGCTCGGCCATGTCCACCCACTGCCTGGGCGAGCACTTCGACATCCACGGCGGCGGGCTCGATCTCAAGTTTCCCCACCACGAAAACGAGATCGCCCAGAGCGAGGGCGCCACTGGCAAGCGTTTCGTCAACCTGTGGATGCACAACGGCTTTGTGCAGGTCGGCGAAGAGAAGATGTCCAAGTCGCTGGGCAACTTTCGCACCCTGCGCGATGTGCTCGAGCACTACCGCGCCGAAGAGGTGCGTTATTTCATTCTCGGGACCCATTATCGCAGCCCGCTCGCTTACTCCGAGGCACCGATGCAGGCCGCGCGCCAGGCATTGCAGCGGCTGTACACGGTGCTGCGTGACGTCCCGCCGGCGGCGGAACTGCCGGTGAGCGAGCCGTTCAGCGAGCGCTTCATGGAAGCGATGAACGATGATTTCAACACGCCGCTGGCGTTGCGCGTGCTGATGGATCTGAGCCGCGAGATTCACCGGCGGCGTGATGCCGGTGAAGAGGGCGCGGCGTCGCTGGCAGCGCTCCTGCACAACCTGGGCGGACGCCTGGGACTGTTGCAACAGGATGCGGATGCCTGGCTCAAGGGCGGGCAGGGACAGGGTGGCGAGAGGCTGGATGCCGACCGGATCGAGTCTCTGATCGAAAGCCGGCGCGCGGCGCGGGCGAACAGGGATTTCGCCGAAGCCGACCGCATACGCGATTATCTGAACGAGTGTGGCGTGCAGCTCGAGGACCGCGCCGACGGCACCGTTTGGCGGCGCGGCTGAAATCCCCGCCGATTGACCCGCCGCCGGGCCATGGTATCATTTCTCGTTCCCGGTCCGGTTCGGTACTTGGTCCGGCAGGGAAGGCGCCGCGGGGTATAGCGCAGTCTGGTAGCGCGTCTGCTTTGGGAGCAGAAAGTCGGGGGTTCAAATCCCTCTACCCCGACCATAGTCAGTG
>CAZYIP010000170.1:0-6228 GCA_964646895.1 uncultured Salinisphaerales bacterium
GTGTTGACGGTGAGGACGCGCTCGGTGGCGTAGCGCAGCAGGTAGTGCGGACCGCCAGCCTTGAAGCCGGTGCCCGACAGGCCTTCGCCGCCGAAGGGCTGGGTGCCGACCACGGCGCCGACCATGTTGCGGTTGACGTACATGTTGCCGACCTTGGCGCGCGCGGCGATGTAGTCGGCGGTCTGGTCGATGCGGGTGTGGATGCCGAGGGTGAGGCCGTAACCGGTGTGGTTGATGTCGTCGATGATGCGGTCGAGTTGATCGGCGCGGTAGCGCACCACATGCAACACTGGCCCGAAAACCTCGCGTTCGAGTTCGCGGATGGAATCGAGGCGGAAGGCGACTGGCGCCAGGAATGTACCTGCAGCCGCTTCCGGCGGTAGCGGCGCTTCGGCGATCAGACGTCCGGCATCACGCATCTTCTGGACGTGACGTTGCAGGATTTCGAGTTGCTCGCTGTCGATGATCGGGCCGATATCGGTACGCAGCAACGCTGGGTCGCCCACCGACAGCTCCGCGATCGCGCCCTGGAGCATGCGGATCATCTTGTCCGCCACATCGTCCTGCAGAAACAGCACCCGCATGGCCGAGCAGCGCTGGCCGGCGCTGTAGAAGGCGGATTGCAGCACGTCGGCGATGACCTGCTCGGGCAGCGCGGTGGAATCCACGATCATGGCGTTCTGGCCGCCGGTCTCGGCGATCAGCGGCACGATCGGGCCATCGCGCCCCGCAAGGCCACGGTGGATACCCCGGGCGGTCTCCGTCGAGCCGGTAAAGGCGACCCCGTCGATACGCGGGTCCTCCACCAGCCGCGGGCCGATTTCACCACCGATGCCCGGCAGCAGGGCGAGCACATCGCCAGGCACGCCGGCCTCGTGCATCAGGCTCACCGCATACGCGGCAATCAGCGAGGTCTGTTCGGCGGGCTTGGCGATCACCGCATTGCCGGCGGCCAGCGCCGCGCTGACCTGGCCGGTGAAGATCGCCAGCGGAAAGTTCCACGGGCTGATGCACAGAAACACGCCGCGCCCGTGCAGCCTCAACTCGTTGCTCTCCCCGGTCGGCCCCGGCAAAGCCGTTGGCTCCCCAAACCGGCTGCGCGCCTGCGCCGCATAGTAGCGGCAGAAATCGCAGGCTTCGCGCACCTCGGCGATGGCATCCGTAAGAGACTTGCCCGCTTCGCGCACGCACAGGGCCATCATTTCGGGCAGGTGCGCTTCGTACAGATCGGCCACTTTTTCGAGAATCGCGGCCCGCTGCGAGGCCGGCGTGCTCTCCCAACCGTCGGCTGCCGCGTGCGTGGTGGCAAGCGCCTTGTCCACATGCTCCGCGGTTGCCCAGATCACCTGTCCGACGACGCGCTCGCGGTTGGCCGGATCGCGCACCGGCACCTTGTCCCCGCTTTGAGGCTGGCCACCGATCAGCGGTGCGGCAAGCCATTCGCGTTTCGCGGCCTGGGCCATTGCCTGCGCCAGTTCCGGCAGGCGCTCGCGATTGGAAAGATCGAATCCCTTGGAATTCCGGCGCTCGTCACCGTACAGATCCACCGGCAGCGGGATGCGCGGATGGCGCACGGGCTGCAGCCCGCGCAGGGTCGTCACCGGGTCCGCAATCATCGCGTCGATGGGCGCATTTTCATCTTGAATCTGATTCACGAACGAGGAGTTGGCGCCGTTTTCCAGCAGGCGACGCACCAGGTAGGCGAGCAGTTCCTCGTGCGTGCCCACCGGCGCGTAAATGCGGCACGGCACGTTCTCGTTCGCCTCGCCGATGATCTGTCGGTACAGGCCCTCGCCCATGCCGTGCAGGCGCTGAAACTCGAAACCCTCGCGCCGCTCGCCGGCCGTCTCCAGAATGGCGGCCACCGTGTGCGCGTTGTGGGTGGCGAACTGCGGATAGATGGCATCCCCGGCGGCGAGCATCTTGCGCGCACAGGCGAGGTAGGAGACATCGGTCGCCACCTTGCGCGTGAACACCGGGTAGTCCTCCAGGCCCTGAACCTGACTGTCCTTGACTTCGGTATCCCAATAGGCGCCCTTGACCAGCCGGATCATGAGCCGGCGCCGGTGACGGGTGGCCATGTCGACCAGCCAGTCGATGAGAGGGAAAGCACGCTTCTGATACGCCTGCACCGCGAGCCCGAAGCCGCTCCAGTCCGAAAGGTCCGGATCGGCCGAAACCGTCTCGATCAGGTCCAGCGACAGATCCAGGCGCGCCGCCTCCTCCGCATCCACGCACAGGCCGATATTCTGCTCGCGTGCCTGCAGGCACAATGCCTTGAGGCGCGGCAACAGCTCCGACATCACGCGCGCCCGCTGGGCCAGCTCGTAGCGCGGGTGCAGCGCGGACAGCTTGACCGAGATACCGGGACGCGACGCCACCTCGCCGCCGTCTCCGGCGCGCTTGCCAATGGCGCGTATGGCCATGCTGTAGGCTTCGAAGTAGGCTTCGGCATCCTCCATGGTGCGTGCCGCCTCGCCCAGCATGTCGTAGGAATAGCGGTAGCCTTCCTTCTCCGCGGCGCGGGCACGATCCAGCGCCTCCTGCATGGTGCGCCCGAGCACGAAAGTGCGGCCGAGCACCCGCATCGCCTGCATGACGGCGGTGCGGATCACCGGCTCGCCCACACGGGCCACCATGCGCCGGAGCACGCCGGAGAAGCGGCTTTCCGCATCCGCCGTGTCGATCACCCGGTCGGTGACGACGAGCCCCCAGGTGGAGGCATTGACGAACAGCGAGTGACTCTTGCCGAGATGCTTGCGCCAGTTGGATGCGGTGATCTTGTCGTGAATCAGCCGGTCGGCGGTTTCCCGATCAGGCACCCGCAGCAGCGCCTCGGCGAGACACATGAGCACCACGCCTTCCTCGCTGGAAAGATCGTACTCCTTGAGCAGCGCCTCGACACCGCCGCGTTCTCGCGCCCTGGCGCGAATGTCTTCAATCAGGCGCCGGGCATGCGCGGAAATGCGCTCCGAGGTCGCCGGCTCGAACGCGGCATACTCCGCAACGCGATCGACAACGGCCGCCTCATCGGCTCGATAGGCATCGCGAACGGCCCGCCGCAGGGCGCTCGGCGCCGGCGGCGCCTGCTCGAAAATCATCGGGTCGCTCATACTCTCCCTCTGCTACCATGCGTCGTGCATTCATTCCTCGCCACGGGGACCGCCACGCGATCTGCAAGAAGCCCCACCGACGACCCTCGCCGGGTGGGGCCGTATTCCCGACCGGCGTTCAGGCCGTTTCAGCCAAAGGTCGGTACTCGCCCTCCGCCTGAGTCATCAAGCTTACGACATAGACCACGATCCACGAAACGATAAAACCGGGAATAATCTCGTAGACCCCGGCTCCGCCCAGGAAGCTGCCGTCCCACCCCGCAGCGATCCACACGATGACAGTCACCGCACCGGCTATCAGGCCCGCGACGGCGCCGGTACCGGACATCTTGCGCCACGTAAGGGACAGGATGATCATCGGGCCGAAGGCGGCGCCAAAACCAGCCCAGGCGTGACTGACCAGCCCGAGCACCTGCGAGTCGGGATTACGCGCAATGAAGGCGGCCACGAGGCCCACGAGCACAACGCTGATACGCCCGACGGTGACGCTTTCGCGCTCGCTCGCGTCCTTCTTCAGGAAAAGCTTGTAGCAATCCTCGGTCAGCGATGACGAGGAAACCAGCAACTGGCTGGAGATCGTGCTCATGACAGCCGCCAGCAGCGCAGCGTACAGGAAGCCGGTGACCAGCGGCGTGAAGAGAAGGTCCGCCAGCACGATGAAGATAGTCTCCGGATCAGCGATATCCAGCCCGTTACGCACCGCATAGGCGCGGCCAAAGATACCGACGCCGATGGCTCCCGCAAGCGAAACGAACATCCACGACATGCCGATGTTGCGGGCCCTCGGCACGTCCTTCACCGAGCGAACCGCCATGAAGCGGACGATGATGTGCGGCTGGCCAAAATAGCCAAGCCCCCAGGCAACGGCGGACAACCAGCCGATAAAGGTCAAGCCATGCGTCCATGTAAAGAAGCTCGGATCGACATGCGACAGGGTTTCCGAAGCCTGGGAAACGCCACCGCCTCCACCGCCATACAAAACAACCAGGGGCATGATCACCAGGGCCAGCATCATGATGCAGCCTTGCACGAAGTCGGTCAGACTGACGGCGAGAAAACCCCCGACCGACGTATAGATAAGCACGATGATGAGCGTCAGCCAGATGCCGGTCTGATACTCACCGAGGCCGCCGAAGGTGAACAGGCCGCTGAAAGCGGTCGCGAACAGCTTGCCGCCCGCGACCAGCCCGGACGCCGTATACACAGCGAAGAAAACCACGACGATAATTGCCGAAACGGTGCGCAGTGCCAGTGCTCTGCTGGGAAAGCGGTGGCCAAGAAACTCCGGGATGGTCAGGCTGTTGTTGTAACGCTCGGTCTGTTCGCGCAGGCGCGGCGCCACCACGATCCAGTTGATGAGGGCGCCAACCCACAAACCAATGCCGATCCACGATTCCACGAGACCCGAAACAAACAGTGCCCCGGGCAGCCCCAGAAGCAGCCAGCCACTCATGTCGGAGGCGCCAGCGGACAGCGCCGCGACCGATGGGCTCAGGTTTCTTCCACCGAGCAGATATTCTTCCGATGATGCCGTCGATTTTCGCCAGGCATAAAAGCCGATGGCAAGCATCAGCAGAAAATACAGACTCAAACTAATCCAGACACCAACCGCCATGATATTTTTCTCCCCCGCTGGTATAAGGCTCGCGCGCACAGGCATGAGCATGAAAGGCCAAAAATTCCCGCACGAACACCACTTGCCAATGGGTACGATGGCCTTGTCGGAGGATTGTTCGCCTTCATGGAAGGTGCGTCAAGTTGACGCATACCGCCGCGAATGAAGAAGACATTGAGTTCGTTGGCTTTATGCGTTTTGAGGCGACTCAATCGACGCCGTCAATGCGAAATACCTTACCGATTGCGGTACGCCACGAAGGGTGAACCAGCGGAAGAACATGAAAAGGTCTATTCCGGCTTTTACAAAAAAAGCGGTATCCGGACAACGTTAATGCCGTCAGAAATACGGCGGGAGGCCTGCAAACAAACATGAACTGCGGTGCGCTGCCCGACACATCATTCCCCCTCGCTATCCACTCCGATGCCGCTCCCGATGTTGCCCGAACACGCTGATGCGTGAGGTTCCGGCGACAGCGCAAAATTTGCGGAAAATGGCAATGTAGCTGGTACCAGAGCGGCTGGAAGCGGGAAATCAGGCGCCAATCTACCGAGCTTTTCAGCAGAATGGATCACCAGAGTGCACTGCCAGAAACCGCTGGGCCGAAGATTTTCCAATGGAGAGAATCAAGATCCAGTGGCAATACCCACGGCGCGCGATCGCCTTGACTCCGTCTTGACGCTGACACATTATTTATAATTATGAATTATATAAAGCTCCCCTGCGTTAGCGTTCAGGTGCTATCCACGACTCGATCCGATGGCTGAACCCATAACATCAACCGCATTGTATCAGCAGGTCGCCAGCCACCTGCGCGAGCGTATTGATCGGCGGGAACTCAAGCCGGGCGAGCGTATCGACGAAAAGCGCCTGTGCAATGAGCTCGGCATCAGCCGCACCCCCCTGCGCGAGGCGTTGAAAGTGCTCGATGCGGATGGTCTGGTCAATCTGCTGCCGCGGCGGGGCTGCTTCGTCGCGGAACTGAGCGCAGAGCAACTGGACGAGCTGTTTCCGGTGATGGCCGTGCTGGAAGGGCTGATCGCGCGAGAAGCCACGCTCCACTACACGAGCGACGAACTCGCCCGGCTCGAGAGCATGCACGCGATGCTGGAGGCGACCGCGGCCAAGCGCGACACTCACCGTTACTTCGAGGTCAACTTCCGCTTCCATCAGGCAGTGCAGGACCTGTCGCGCAACCGATACCTGCGGCAGATCGCACGGGACCTGGGCAAGCTGTTGTCCCTGGCGCGCCACCATCAACTCAGGGACCCCAGCCCGCTGGATCAATCCCTGGAGGAACATCGGTGCATGATGGCCGCCTTTCGCGCGCGCAGAGCCGACCTCGCCGAACGCAGCGCGCGCGAGCATGTAGAACGCCAGGGCGCAGCCATCGTCTCCTGGCTCCGAAGCAACGAAGCCCCAACCGAGTAGCGAACGAGCGAATAGGGTCAGTTCTCGCATTGTAGCATCGAAGCGTCACACGGCCGACCGCGCCAATCA
>CAZYIP010000171.1:0-2710 GCA_964646895.1 uncultured Salinisphaerales bacterium
GCGCGGGGCGGTATCAATGTCGACATGGACGAGCCATTCAAGCAAAGCAAGCGCCAGGCTGTCGGCCGCATAAACCGCTGCGGTGCCGGATTCGTTCCAGCGCCCCCCGTAAAGTTTTGCCCCTTGGCCACTCAGCGGATCCCGCGCAAAGCGCGGTGAGGTCAAGCGCCATACGATCAAGCAAAAATCCCATGTTCGATGCGACCAAGGGTATCAAGCACCTGCTGTGTGCCGGCCTCGGTGTCGAGCAGGCTTTCAGGGGCGACACCACCGAGCGCCTGATTGGGTCGGCTGAGCCATAACCTCGCGCGCTTGCGCTCCCCCAGCACGCGCTCCGACGTAACGAAGACCTTCGCGATGCGAAAGAGTCGATCGGACTGGACAGCACTGAGTGGGCTATGACTATGGCGTCGGCGTTGCAGAGTGCGGGGCTGCACACCCAACAATCGGGCAAGATCCTTGTCGCTCATCCCATAAGCGGCTGTAAAGACGGCGATAGTTTCGACAGGAAATCCGCGCTGGATACATGAATGGGCCCGCATCCCGTTTTCGCCCCCAGGAAGGCCGAGTAACGCCAGAGTCCGTTGGGTCACCGACATGACGATTCTCCAGTGCAATTTGTCGGATTATAACACGGCAAATGTCGCCTACGGCCCACCAATGGCCGACCTCGCGGTCTCCCGGGTCGCACCGTCCGGTAACCTTGCAATCTACGCGAAAGCATCAAGAAATATCACATTCTCAACCCTTAAATGGGCGATCCTCCGTCGCCATATCCCCTATTGTGCTCGAAATCGGCGCGCACGCGCGGCCGGCCGACTGACGACGGCGACCCCGGCCGCGGCCAGCACCATCCCGACCCACGCGAGTACCGGCATCGCTTCGCCAATCAGTCCCCACGCGATCAGGGCAGCTGCCGGGGGCACCAGGAAAAACAGTGCCGAGACCCGCGACACCTCGCCCCGGCGGATCATGGCCAACAGCAGCGTGATGGAGATGAGCGAGTTGCACACCACGAGGTACGCGAGGGAGATCAACAGTGGCCCGCTCCACGTCAGGCGGACTCCCTCGAAACCCCAGGCAAGCGGCAGTATCAGCGCCAGGCCGACCGCGTATTGAACGAGGTTCGCCGTCACCGGGTGCTGCGGAATCCCGAAACGCTTCTCGCACAACGTGCCGATCGAGATGGCCATGAGCGCGCCAAACGCATACATGACGCCGGGCAACGAAACCACCTGTATGCTGGAGCGCGACAGAATGACCACGGCGGCGCCCAGCAGCCCCAGCACCAGCCCCGCCCAGCGCCGCACATTCACCCGCTCGCCAGTCAGATACGGCGCAAAAACCCCGACTACGACCGGCTGCAGCGAAACGATGAGCGCCACGAGCCCCGCCGATATGCTGGTCTCCATGGACGCATAGGAAAGGCAAAAATAGACGCCCTGAATGAAAAAACCGACCACGATCAGCCGGCACCAGTCAACGCCGGTTTTCGGCAGCGGCGGGCGCAACACCAGGAACAACGGCACCAGCACCACCATGACCAGGATGTAGCGCAACGACAGGAAAGTCAGCGGCCCTGCATACACGAGACCCATCTTCGCGAAGGCGAAGCCGGCCGACCAGAAAAGGAGAAAGATGGCGGGCGCAAGACGCAGCCAGAGAGGGGTAGCCCCCTCCACATATGCTCGCCGTGGTGCCATCGTGTCCGCCGCTGTTGTCGACTGTCCCGCTGCAACGGGGCTGTATGAAGCACAAGTATGCGGGGCCCGGCCTGTCTCCCGCAATGCTCGCCAGCATCTGCCGCCGACTTGCCAACGACCGATGCGACCGCATATTCGGCGGTTCACGCGAACCGGAGTGTTTGTGCGCCTCAAACAGCCGCTGGCACAATACCCGCCGGTCGCGGGCGAACTTGAACAGGAACTGGCGCCGGCGGCAATTGGTGATATGCCCGGCGTGTCCGGGCAATGCGTGGCGATTTGCGTGCGGTGTAAAGTTCTCTCCTTAGAACGACGTTTTCAGCATGGAAACCGGCCACTTAAGCTACTGCTGCAGCCTTGTTCCTGCCCTATTGCACGGCCGATCAAAGAGTTGCGCTGGTCCGACCCGTGCCGCACCATCCTCTCGGGACTCTAAATGAAGGAGAAATCGACATGATGCCAGACGACCCACAGGCACTGGAGTTAAACGAGCGCTACGGCCTGAACCCGGCCCACAGCGAGGTGGTACAGGCGTGCCAGACCATCAAGCCGTGCGATGCGCTGGACATGGGCTGCTCCAACGGGCGCAATGCGTTGTACTTGAGCCGGCTCGGCTACAACGTAACGGCAATCGACGCCAATCCACGCGCCATCCACATGCTGCAATCGATTATCGAGCAGGAAAAGATCGATAACATTCACGCCGGGATTTACGACATCAACGAGGCGGCGCTCAATGCGAGCTACGATTTTATCGCCTGTACCGTCACGTTGATGTTCCTGGACCCCGAACGTGTCGATGCCGTGCTCGCTGACATGCAGGACTGCACCCGTGCCGGCGGCTACAATCTGATCGTCGCCGCCATGAGCACCGACGAATACCCATGCCCCGTGAACTTCCCCTTCACCCTGAAGGCCGGACAACTGAGGACAGCCTACGGCGGGTGGGAACTAATCAAGTACAACGAGGACCTAGGTACGATGCACAACGGAGCCCAGCTGCAATT
>CAZYIP010000171.1:2810-6163 GCA_964646895.1 uncultured Salinisphaerales bacterium
GGATATCGACAAGGCCGCACAGTGGTTCGATCGGCACGGGCGCAAGGTGGTATTCCTTGGCCGGTTGATTCCAACCATTCGCACCCTGATTTCGGTGCCGGCCGGGATTGCACGCATGAATCTTGCGGCGTTTTTGAGCTATTCGGCGCTCGGTACCGTGCTCTGGTCCGGGCTCCTGGCGTACGCCGGTTATCACCTGGAGGCGCACTACGCCAGCGTAGCCCACTACGTCAATTACGCGACCATGGCCGTGATTGGCCTTGTCATCCTCGCTTACCTCTATCGGGTCGTTACCTACTCGTCGGAGCGCGCCGGCTAACATCTGGAGTGGCGATCATCCCTGGCGCCAGCAGAACGGCCATTGTGCCGTACTCCATCCTGATGGGTTGAACTCGGCTGGCAGGTGCCGGATTGGGCAATGATTGCGCAAGGAAGCCTATATGGCTGCTTGTTATCAATTCTATTACAATCGCCAGCTTCTGTTTTTCTGAAAGGGAGTTCACGATGGCTGCGACTAGCTTACGCCTGCTGTTAATTGTCATTGCATTGTTGGTCTTTGCCACCGCGGCAAGCGCTGACTCCACCTTGCGCACGCACAATCAGACCATTAACTACATGCTGACCATGGTCAGAAACGGTATCGCCAGCGTGAGCCAGCAGATTGATGCATGCACCAAAGAGCAAAGGTCGACCAGAACACCAAGAATAGATTATAGAAAGCTAAAAGAGCTTGGTGTCACACGACAAGATGCAATGAATATAGTAACCTACCTGTCAATTAAAAACAGTAATCGCTGCATAGGCACGGTGCGGCTACAGTTGATTCTTGCATTCAGAGAGCTAAACGAGCTATTAGATTATTATGGTCGGACACTGGAAAGTATCGAAGGAGTAGATGCGGACCAACTGGAGGCTGTGAACGCAGGCCTTACATTTCCCGGCCCGGAATATGCCGAAAGTGCCGCAATATTTTATCATCTGCCGACTGAAGCCAGAGAATACTTTAACCAGATGATCGGGCAAAAGCTGTTCGACCCTGTGAAAGCGATAGATAAAAATCACCTCGCGCCAAAGCAGCTCGGTGGCGTGACGCATTAAGGTTTACACGCAACACAGCAAGTACAGTCAGCGATCAGCTACATGCCTCTGATGATCTCGCCGTGTATGCTACCGCCCAGCCTCCAGCAGCAATGGGTAAGCTGCCAGACCAGATGCGCTTCAATGGCGCATAACTGTTTACACGCGGCATGAAGCTCTTTCCCAAGAACAACGGTTCCGACGTGAAAACCAGGTGTTTAAGCGGCAATGCAGACCCTGTTTCTATACGATTTCTTTATTATTCCGCCTGTTAGGTTGGTCCGACCCCTGACTATCTCCATCCTCGCGTTGCAGCCGGCAATTCTTTCCAACCTCACCGTGCCAATTGTTTAGTGGAGCTGGGAACACGGCGATGGGAAGCGCCGCCCCTGCGGGCGGCGCGATTTTCCGAGGTCCAACGTTTTACCACAGGATCCCGAGATCTAACGATCGCTGGGATTTGCCGTCACACTCCCCCAGCCTTCCATGCTCTTCTTGAAAGGTACAGGAGCACAGTCCCGAAACGCGTTGATGTCGTAGTCCTTGTCCGCCATAACGCCCCAGATCTTTCGACGTTGCATACCCATGGTGCCTGCGTCGTAAATCGGGAATATAACTGCTTCCCTCAAGTATCTTTCCAGAGGGTATTCCTTATTGAGAGAATTAACTCCTGCAACTTGCATGCACTTGAAAACAGTATCGAACATGAGTTCACAGGAGAAAACCTTGGCCATCGCGCCGAAGGCTTGCCCTTCACAATCATGCAGATCGAAATAGTGCGCAGCTTTCCAGCAGAGATAGCGGCAAGCTTCAATTCTCATCGCGATATCGGATAGCATGTACCCAACGGCCTGATGATGAATGATTGGCTTGTCACCGGCAGCGGTGAATGTTTTTGCCCATTCCATCGTCCATTCGTATGCGGATCGGGCAACTCCAACTGCCGCGATGCCTGCAACCGGGCCGGACCATGTGAAGGCCTTTGAAATAATCAAATCGCCATCTCCAATGGCGAAAACGTTCTCCTCCGGAACCCGGCAATTATCGAGTTCGACCCAATTGTTCTGATTGGTCCGATGTCCGACTTTGTCTATCGGTTGTTTAAAGGTCATGCCGGGAGTTCCGCGTGGCACCAGGATTGCGCTTAACCCGCCTTCGCTCCCTCCTTTCCCGGTGTTCGTGCGGACCACAAACATGTTTACGTTTGCGCCCTTGAGATCCCACCCTCCTGAACTGCTCGGCCAGTACTTGGAACCGTTGAGCACGTACTCGCCCTTTCCCTTATCGTGTTCGGCAGTCATTTGCATGCCCGCCGGGTGTGATCCCGGGTGGTCGAAATTCGCGGTGCCGGACACCTCACTTACGTTGAACCCGGCAATGTATTCGCACGCGGGATCGCTGGTTGCCTCTACGAGCCATTTCTTCTTTTGCTCTTCCGACCCATACCAGAGCAACGGAAGCAGGGAAAGCCCGTTGACCAGCAATACGCACCCAAAACCGGGGTCAACCGCGCAGATTTCCTCGGAAATAATCTGCAAATCGACGTTGCTGGCACCCGATCCGCCATATTGTTCGGGAAGAAAACCGAACGCCAAACCAAGCTTATATGCTTCGATATAAGCCGGCTTCATCATGGCGAATGCTTTTTGTGTATCCGGCTCGGCGTCAGCTTCAACAACCAATGGCTTGAGAATCTCTTGCGCGAATTCGCGTGTTGCTCGTCTCAAAGTTTCCTGTTCAGACGTTAACGTGAAATCTATGGCCACAACAATTACCTCGCAACTTAAATCAGCCCAGTTTAAAACAAGACCAACCTAGTCAACGTACAGCCACAAACCCCACCGACCTATCCAGAAAGATTCAGTCTGTGGAAAAAAATATTTTTATTTTTTCTCCGACTACTTCGGAGTTTTTGAACCTAGCATTAATGTACCGCGCGGTCAACTGTGACTCTGACGATAATTTTCACGTTCGCGCCATTCTCAATCACTTGCATCGATCCCCTAAGCCATGGCCTACCGTAAAAATGTGAGTTCTATTGGTCCGACCCCGTGCATTCGTGCCTTGGTGCATGCCGGGATTGGCCTTTTAGAGGAATAATCGGGGACAGACCACGTTTTTATCGAACCGGTGCGCTATACCGACTCAACTTTCTTCGGTCGCCCCGGCTGGCCCGGCGTCACACGCCGGCCGAGCGTAGCCGCTACGTCGGCCTCGAAACGCTCTGTTCCAAGGGCATAGTTGCCGTTCGTCGCTCTCCGGATCTCGTCGACCAA
>CAZYIP010000172.1:0-6125 GCA_964646895.1 uncultured Salinisphaerales bacterium
CGCACTGAGCAGGCGCTCGCGGCCGCCTGCATGCAGCCACTGCCACGCTTTCCAGTGGAACAGCAGTTTCCACGCGAGGTAATTGGCCGGCTCCACGGTTTTCAGCCGTTCGCGCGCCTGCGGGTCGAGCCATCGATCGTCCTCCTCCAGCAGGTGTCCGCCGAGGAAGGCGGAACGCTGGGGGCGAGGAAGCTGCTTGCCGGCAAACAGGCTCGGGTAACGGGCGCGGTATTTGTAGTACTCGATCCGCAGCCGCTCGCGATAATAGCCCGGGCCGGGCCGGCCCCCTGGCATCAGTTCCCCGCCGCTGAGGAAAGGAACCGTCAGCGAGCGTTTGTCCAACCGCGCAAACAAACGCCGGTAGAGCCGGCCCTCGCGCTTCTCGTGGAAAGGGATGATCGCTGCGTGAGCCATGAAATCCTTGGACAGGCCGGGGGTGAAGGCATCCGCCCGATTCGAAAACACCTTGAGCGGATTCATGGAGGCCCGATTGCGGCTGCGGTTCTCGATGACGAAACGCGCCAGGCCGTGCGCGTCCCGTGGCAGACGCGACATCTCGGCCTGAAGGTCCCCCGCAAAGCCTTCGAGCATCGCGTCCACGACATCGGACCGGAACAGCTGGCTTGCCGCCCGCCAGATCGCGCTGTCCCGCCCGCGGATCTCCTGTCGCACATAGGCATCGAACCCGCCCTGGGGCTGATGCAGCGGCATGAACACGAAGCCCGGTGCCAGCCCGTCCCACACCGCGCGGGCCTGTATCTGCGAGGCCACCTTGGCGATGAACAGATCCAGGCTCGGAAAGGCCGCATCGCTGGCAACCAGGTAATCCAGATAGGCTGAGGACGAGAAAAAGTCCGCCGGCGGATGCGCCTTTCGAGACGCAATGCCCGCCGCCGAAGCCACCGCCTCCGCCAGCCGGCCATCGGTATCGCCGTACTCGTCCTGGTGGGCGACGATCAGGGCATCCGCCGGAATGCCCGCGCGCTGGATCAGAAACAGCAGCAGTCGCGAATCGAACCCGCCGCTGAGCAGCACCGTGCCGGGCTCGCCAAAGGCCGCGTAAGCACGGACTTCGTCTTCCAGCGATTCGAGGAAATCATAATGCCGCCATGCCTCCGACGGCTCCGGCCACTGCCAGTAGCGGTGGACGGTCAGCCGGCGCCGGGCACAATCGTAGGTCAGGACACTCGCCGGGGGGACTCGCCGCAGACCACTCTGCAGGCTGCGCTCGCCAATCGGGTGACCAATGGAGATGAACGCGCCCCACGCCGCCAGGTCCGGATCGCCATCGATCGCCCTGGTTTCGGAAACCAGCGTCAGTTCGCCGTCGATCTGGCGCATATACAGCGGTTGCATGCCGAGACAATCGGTGGCGACGATCAGGGTTTCGCGCTGCGCGTCCCAGAATACGCCGGTAAAGGCGCCATCGTATTCCGGGAACAATCGCGACGCGGCATCCGCGTCGGCCAGTTCGCCGACATCAGGGCCGTTGATCGGCGTTCCGGTAAAGAAGCAGGCGTTGCCCTGTTGCGGCAGCGGGTCACCGCCCAGGCATCCGATCGAGCCCGAGGGAATGTCGCGCCGGTTGATCGCCTGCCCGCCGAGATTTTGCCGGGCCAGCATGGCATCCACTGCGGAGGGCGCATCGGTACCAAGATGGATGGCGAGTTTCCTGGCCCTATGGGCCGCAGGCATGGCCGGCATTTGCCCTCCGTGATTCAGCAAGAGTTAAAAGATCGATGGTTTTGTTGCCAAAACAATGGCCTTCAACCGGAAATCATAGCGGAAAAACAAGCGGGCAACGCAGAGCACTGTTCAAACCGTACGCTATACTGAATTTGTCGGTCGCCAATGGCGAAACTCCACAGCCCCTGTTGGCGACTCCAAAAACCACCATATCGACCCGCAAGCTCCGTTATCGGGGCACATCCAGGCCTTGGGGATACCACATGCCCCGCGCTCAGGGCCATTTTGCGGGCTTCTGATTCCGGAGGATATCGACCGGGATGAGGCGCGATTCCAGCAAAAGCGCCAAATACCTTGAAGCAATCGCGCCGGCGGTGGATCGGCTGCGAGGTTGGACGGCGAGGCGACGGGTTGCCTTGCTTGCCGTTCTGGGCCCGCTCCTGATGATCGGCGGTTGCAGCAACGGCACCCGCCTGAGTTTTCTCGCTGCCCAGGGGCCCATTGCCGATGCCGAGCGTACGCACTTCCTCGAAGTCGTCGCGATACTCGGCGTGTTCGTCGCGCTGCCGATCTTCATCCTGACGCCGTGGCTCCTGTGGCGCTACCGCTACGGTGCGACGTCGTCGCGCTACACACCCAAATGGAAGGCATTCCTGCCGCTGGAAATCATGACCTGGGCGGGTCCCATCGTTATCGTCATCGTGCTGGGCTTTCTGCTCTGGCACAGCGCGCACGCGCTGGATCCCTACCGGCCGATCGCATCCGACACACCGGCTTTGCGCGTGCAGGCGATCGGTTACGACTGGAAGTGGCTGTTCATCTATCCGGATCTTGGCATCGCCAGCGTGGGGCGGCTGCCGATGCCTGTGAACCGGCCGGTGGCCATGAAGCTGACGTCGGCCACGGTCATGCAGTCCCTGCAGATTCCGGCACTGGTCGGCCAGATTTACGCGATGGGCGGCATGGTGACTCAGCTCCACTTCGCCGCCACGAGGCCCGGGCGCTTCCTGGGCGAGAACACCATGTACAACGGGAACGGCTTTCATCAGCAGAAATTCACCGCGGTCGCGATGACACCCGATGAGTTCAAAGCCTGGGTTGGGAAAGTTCGGGCGACCGGCGTTGCGCTGGATGCCCGCGCCTACAGGGTACTGTCGCAGCGCAGTACCCGCGCCGAGCTGGCTGCCGCCCTGCCCCAGGCAAAAGCGGATGACGGCGGTATCTATCTGACCCGGGTGCCGCCGGCGCTGTTCCACCACGTGGTCAAGGCGACCCTCAGCGGTACCCGCATCAGGCTGGGCCAGACGTGGGTGCCAGCGGCGGCCACCGCCCGCAGGATCGCGAAAGAGCCATGAGCGCCGCTGCCATCATTCAGCATCCGCTCGGGCGCCTGGGCATGGATTCGCTGCCGTTCTGGAAGATGCTGCAGCATCCCACCCGGGAGAATCTGATCAACGGCAGCATTGCCGGCGCCGCTGCAATTATCGTCGTGGTCGGCGTCGTGGTCACGGTCGCGCTGATCACCCGATACGGCAAGTGGCGCGTGCTGTGGTCGGACTGGCTGACCAGCACCGATCACAAGAAGATCGGCATCATGTACATCGTGCTGGCCTTCGTGATGATGGCACGGGGCGTGATCGAGGCATGGCTGATGCGGCTGCAGCAGGGGTTCGGGCTGGGCGGCGGGTTTCTCTCGCCGGACCATTTCGCGGAACTGTTCAGCACCCACGGCACCATCATGATCTTTTTCATGGCGATGCCGTTTCTGATCGGCCTGATCAACTACGTGATGCCCTTGCAGATCGGCGCACGCGATGTGTCCTTCCCCATGCTGAACTCCGTCAGCCTGGGCCTGACGGCGGCCGGTGCGGCGCTGGTGATGATTTCGCTGGACCTCGGGAAGTTTTCCTCCGGTGGCTGGTTCGAGTACCCGCCTTACACCGAGGCAAACTTTCTTCCCGGCGTGGGGCCGGATTACTGGATCTGGGCCATTACGCTGTCATCGCTCGGATCGACGTTCACCGGCATCAATTTCGCGGTCACCATTTACAAGGAGCGGGCCCCGGGCATGCGGCTGATGCGGATGCCGCTGTTCACATGGACCGCACTGGTTACCGCCATCATGATGATCTTCGCGATGCCGCCGCTGACCCTGGCCACGGCGCAGCTGGCACTCGACCGCTACCTGGGCTTTCATTATTTCACCAATGCCCTTGGCGGCAACATGATGCATTTCGTCAATCTGTTCTGGCTGTTCGGGCACCCGGAAGTCTACATCCTGATTCTTCCGGCATTCGGGGTCTATTCGGAGGTTTTTTCGACATTTTCGGGCAAGGTGCTGTACGGCTACCGCTCGCTGGTGCTGGCGACGATGGCCATCGCCATACTGTCGTTCACCGTATGGCTGCACCACTTTTTTACCATGGGGCAGAACGCCAACATCAACGCGGTGTTCGGCATTGCCTCCATGCTCATCGGCATTCCCACCGGCGTGAAAATCTACGACTGGATGGCGACGATGTTTCGCGGCCGCGTACGTTTCACCACGCCGATGATATATGCGATCGGCTTCATCCTGATGTTCGTCCTGGGCGGCATGAGCGGCATCCTTCTGGCCAACCCGAGCGTCGATTATCAGGTGCATAACACGGTCTTTCTGGTCGCGCATTTTCACAACGTGATCATCCCGGGGGTGCTGTTCGGCCTGATTGCCGGTTACCACTTCTGGTTTCCGAAGGTGTTCGGCTTTCGTCTCAACGAGCGCTGGGGAATCATCGCGGCGCTGCTCTGGCTGTTCGGATTCATGCTCGCCTTTTTCCCGCTCTACGCCCTCGGGCTGATGGGCCTGCCACGCCGCAGCGTCGCCTACGCCCAGCCCGCCTACGTGCCGCTGGAACTGGTGGCCTTCGTCGGCGCGCTGCTCATCGTCTGCGCGCTCGGCGCCCTGATGATCCAGCTCTGGGTCTCAATCCTGCATCGCGACGAGAATCGGGTGTTTGCGGGCGACCCCTGGGACGGGCGCAGCCTGGAGTGGTCGGTTTCGGCGCCGCCGCCGGAATACAACTTTCCGGTTCTGCCGGTGGTCAACGACCGCGACGCGTTCACGGCGGCGAAGGAATTCGGCGTCGCCTACCAGCAGCCGGACGAGTACGTGGATATCCGCCTGCCCCGGAACAGCGCCATGGGGCCGGTGCTTGGCGCCACCGGTTTCGCCATCGCGTTCGGGCTGACCTGGCACATCTGGTGGCTCGTCATTGTCGCCGCCATCGTCACCCTGGGGGCAATCATCGGGCGCGGTTTCGCGCGCGACACCACCAGAACCGTGCCTGCGAGCGCGATCAGGGAGGAGCATACCCGTTGGCTCAATGCAGTCCACGCGGCCACGGCGATCTCGCGCGCGGATGAATCCGGTCCCGCCAATCAGGGCCTTGCCGAGCAGGGCGCTGCCGAAGCGATGTCATGAACGGCCAATACGAGACCTTCAAATATCCGGGGCTGAACCTCGGCAGCGCTCACCCGGAAGCACACAATGCGGCGGGCACGCTGGTTTTCGGTTTCTGGGTCTTTCTGATGAGCGACGCCATCCTGTTCGGGCTGGTGTTTGCCACCTACGTGACATCGGTGCACGCCACCGCCGGCGGCCCCGGGCCGCGCGAGCTGTACGACATTCAGAGCGTATTCATCGAGACGTTGCTGCTGCTGGCCAGCAGTTTTACCTTTGGCATGGCTTCGCTGGCCCTGAAATACCAGCACAGCATGCTGCGGCTGATCGGATGGCTGGTGCTCACGCTGATACTTGGCGCCGCGTTTCTGGGTTTTGAGGCGCACGACTTCATCACCATGATCGCCAAGGGCGGCGGCCCGAGCCGAAGCGGCTTTCTGTCCGCGTTTTTCGATCTGGTACCACTGCATGGCCTGCACGTGACCGGCGGCTGCATCTGGTTGATGTGCCTGTTCGGGCAGATCGCACGCTACGGGCTCGACACCCGGACCAAGCTCGGCATCCTGCGGCTGGCACTGTTCTGGCACTTTCTGGACATCGTCTGGATCGCGATCTTTTCGGTGGTTTATCTGGCGGGCCTGGCATGAACGAACCGATAGCCGACAGCAGCGATTACGCGGAACGCAAGCGAAACGAACGCCGGGAGTTCCGGTCTTACGTCTGGGGTGTCGGTCTCGCCCTGGTGCTGACTTTGGTGCCGTTTGCGCTGGTGTACTGGAAGGCCGCGCCACGCTCGACAGTACTCACGGTCATCGGTGTTCTCGCCTTTGTGCAGATGATTGTCCATTTCCGCTTCTTTCTGCACATCGGTTTCCGGCAGAAGCGTGAAGATCTTCAGCTAATCCTGTTCTCGGCACTTCTGCTGATCATCATGGTCGCCGGCACCATCTGGATCATGACCAATCTGGCGGCGAGGATGTCCGGGTCGATGCCGTGA
>CAZYIP010000173.1:0-6124 GCA_964646895.1 uncultured Salinisphaerales bacterium
TCCATGGAGCCGATGATCATGATTCCGGAAGGGCAGCCCGGCGCCGGCGGCTATCGCGAGCACGACATCCTGGTGGTCACGGCGAATGGCGCCGACAACATCACCGGTTTTCCGTACGGCCCGGAGCACAACATCATCCAGAAGTAATCAGTTCGCCGCCGGTCACTACCAGTGGCTTACATAACCGGCGGCAGGGAGGAGAAGCGTATGAAATCTCATGACCAATCCAAGGGTTTGTCCCGTCGGCGTTTCCTCAAGGCGGCGGGCGGTATGGCGGGCGCCGCCGCTGCGTCGAGTGTGTTCCCCCTGGGCACCGCCCAGGCCCGTGATCAGCTGACCATGCTCACCTGGAACGGGTTTGCGGAGCCGGAGGTCGTGGGCGACTTCGAGCGCAAGCACAATGTCAGGATTCGCGCCAAATATTATGTTGGCGGCGACGAGATGCTCGCGCTGATCTCCCAGTCGCCTCCGGGCACATACGACGTGGTGCTTGCCGACGGAGAATATGTCCAGCAACTGAGAGCGGCGGGCTATGTCGAGAAGCTCGATGCGAAGGATTACCCCTTCAATGATTATTTCCCCGAGTTCCGGCATTTCTCCATGCTTTGGCATGAGGGCGACATGTATGCCCTGCTCATGCGCTACGGATTCCTCGGAGTGTCGTTCAACACCAAATACATTACCGATGAGCAGGCCAGCACTTACCGGATGTTCTGGGACGAGAAACTCAAGGGCAAGGTGGCGCATTTCGACTGGCACTTGCCCAACCTCGGCCAGATCAGCCTGCTGGACGGCAACCCCAAGCCGTTCGATCTTGATGACAGCGCGTGGCAAAAGGTGCAGGAGACGACCATGAGCCTGCGCCCGCAGATTGCCGGCTTCTTCGGCTACGGCGGTACCCTCTCCGCGCTGAAGACCGAACAGGTGTACGCCATGTTGGGTATCGGCGACTGGATTACCGGGCTGCTGGCGCGTGATGGCGGGCCATTCAAGACGGTGGTGCCGAAGGAGGGTGGTCTGCAGTGGGACGAGTGCCTGTGCATCGGCAAGGGTACCAAAAAGGCGGACCTGGCGACCAAATTCCTGCAATACATGGCCTCGCCTGAAGGGCAGGTGAAAGCGGCCACGATGAAGGCCTACCCGGCCCTGATCCCGAACAAGGAGGGCTGGAAGCTGCTGGCCAAGGTGAATCATGCATCGGCGGAGCGCCAGGGCATGCTGCTGGACGAGTACAACGTGATGGATATCATCCGTGAGGGGCGCATTCACGACCGGCAGCTCCCGGTTCAGCAGTCGCTGCAGGACTGGAACAACTTCTGGCAGAAGTACAAGAACGCCTGATGCTGAGCCGCATCCGCGAAGGCGGCGGAGCCGGTAGTTACCGGGCCGGCTCCGCATCTTGCTCTTGACTCGGAGATGAGGGGGTTCATGACGGGAGCGGCGGACCGAAGCGACGACAGGAGACAATGGGTGGCGGAAGAGTGGCAGACGCCGTCGGCGCGCCGAAACGGGGCAGTGCAGCGCAAGCGTTTGGCACCTCCGCGACGGCGCCGCTCGTCTTTCGGTCATGCCGTTTACACGACCGCCCTGAGCCTGCCACCGCTGGTCTGGCAGCTGCTCTTTCTCGTGTTTCCGGTGGTGTTCCTGTTCGTCATCACCTTCTGGTCGGTCGAGTTCTTTCGCCTGAAGCCGGGCTTCAGCCTCGACAACTGGGCGTTCATCTACACCCGCGGCTACTTTTACGACGCCTACGTACGTACCTTCGGTCTCGCCACCCTGGCGTCGATCGTCATCAGCATCATCGCATTTCCGTGCGCCTACGCGATCGCCTTCAAGTTCCGGCCGGCGGCACGCCAGTTCGGGCTGTTGCTTCTGATCATTCCGTTTTTCACCAGCTACCTGGTGCGCATTTACGCGTGGCAGGTCGTGCTGGCGGATTCCGGCGTCATCAATGCACTGCTCAAGCTGCTGTCACTGCCGTCGGTGGCGATACTGAACACCCCGGGCGGTACGCTCATCGGGTACGCGACGCTGTGCCTGCCGCTGGTCACACTGCTGCAGCTCCTGAGCCTGATGTATGTGGATCGCAACCTGGTCGAGGCGGCCCACAATCTGGGCTGCGGCCGGCTCGGGACCATCTGGCACGTGGTTATCCCCTCGGCGCGAATCGGCATCGTCGTGGCGGCGCTGTTCTGCTTCATTCTGACCTTCGGCGATTTTGTCAGCCCGCTGTTTCTTGGCGGCGGCCTGCAGACCATGCTGAGCACCGTCATCATCGACACCGTCAAGTCGGGACAGCAGTGGCCGCAGGCGGCCGTGGTGGCGGTCACGATGATCTTCACTTTGCTGGCCGTCGCCCTGGCTGGCATCTGGCTCGCGTACCGGAGGCCGAAGTGAACGAGAATCGCTGGATCAATCTGACGCTGTATGGCTACGTCGTCCTGGTCTTCGCGTTTATTTTTACGCCGATCGCCGCCAGCTTCGTGTTCTCGTTCAATGCGGACCGGTTCCCCACCTTGCCGCTGGGCGGTTTCAGCCTCGAATGGTACCGGGATATCCTGGCCGATCCGGATGTCTGGATGGCTTTCGGCAATAGCGCAAAAGTGGGGCTGACGGCGGCCGTGGTGTCCACATTGCTGGGTTTCTGTGCCGCATACACGGATTACCGCTACCGGTTTTTCGGCAAGTCCGTTTACCTGACGCTTGCCTTGCTGCCGCCGACGATTCCCGTGGTCATCCTGGGGCTGGCGATGCTGGCGTTCCTGTCGCGGGTGAGCCTGTCGGGCGATATCCAGGCGGTGATGATCAGCCACATCGTAATGTGCACACCGTTCGCCATGGCGGTGATACGCATGCGTCTTGCCCTGATGCCGAACGATCTGGAGGCGGCCGCCTGGAATCTCGGCGCCAGCCAATGGCGCGCGCTGTGGCACGTCATTTTGCCGTTCACGGCACCGAGCATCGCGGCCGCGCTGTTCGTGACCATGGCGGTTTCTTTCGATGAATATGCCGTCGCCTGGTTCGTGTCGGGCCTGGATCCGACCGTGCCCGTGAGCATTCTCACCACCTTGCAGGGTCGGGTCAGCCCGACGATCAATGCCATCGGGTCCATCGTGTTCACCACGACCATGACGCTGGTCATCCTTGCCCAGGCGCTGTTGCTGAGGCGCGGGCAAACCCGGCAGCAAAAGGCATTCGCGACGGCCGAGGGAGAATAGAGCAGTGAGTCGACCTCTGGTGGAAATGGTGGGTGTGAGCAAGCGCTTCGACGACTTCGTCGCGGTGCAGGCCATGGACCTCGAGATCGGCGAGGGCGAGTTTCTCGCGATCATGGGCTCGAGCGGCTGCGGCAAGACCACCACCTTGCGCATGCTCGCCGGCCTCGACGAGCCGACGGAGGGCGAAATCCGCCTCTCTGGCGAGCGTATCAACGAGCTGCGCACCTGGGACCGCGACACCCCCATGGTCTGGCAGAACCTGGCGCTGTTCCCGTTTCTGAATGTGGTGGAAAACGTCGAGTTCGGGCTGCGCATGCGCGGTGTCAGCAAAGCCGAGCGGCGGCGTCGGGCCCTGGACTGGCTGGACCGGCTCGGGATCGACGAGTTTGCCCGGCGTGACATCAGCCAGTTGTCGGGCGGGCAGCGCCAGCGTGTCGCACTGGCGCGATCGCTGGTGACGGAGCCGCCGATCCTGTTGCTGGACGAGCCGCTGAGCGCCCTCGACGCCAACCTCAAGGTGCGCATGCAGGCGGTGCTGACGGACCTGCAGAAGGAGCTCGGCATCACTTTCGTCTACGTCACCCACAGCCACTCGGAGGCGTTTGCCATGGCCGACCGGGTGGTCATCATGAGCCGCGGGCGAGTGGAGCAGATCGGCTCACCACGCGAGATCTATTCCATGCCGGGCAATCGCTTCGTGGCGGAATTTATCGGCGGCAAGAACATTATCGAAGGCCGTGTGATCGATTTTGCCGGCGACAATGCGGTGATCGAGTCAGAGCATGGAACCTTCGAGGCATTTGCGGGCACCGGCAAGCCTGTCTCAAGGAACGATCAGGTGACGATCTGCGTCGGTGCCGAGCACGTCCGCGTCGCGGCTGGGGAAACGGCGACCCGCAACCTGCTGCGCTGCCGGGTGGTGGGAGAAGAGTTCGTCGGTTCCATGATCACCATCTATCTGGAGACGGAAACCGGCCTGGAAGTCCAGGCGCAGACGCCGTACGCCAGCGGCTCCGGCCTGTCGCTGGAAGGCGATGGCTGGGTGCCCGTCACCTGGGATACGGAGGCCGCCCTGATCCTGGGGCATGCCTGATGGCGCCGCTGTCCGGCTCAACCGAGGTAGAACATGACAAATAGCGTTTTCATCGGCGAAATCACGTGGAAGGAATACGAGGCCCGCGTTCGTACGGACAACCCGGTCGTGCTGCTGCCCGTCGGCTCGCTGGAGCAGCACGGCCATCACATGAGCATGAATGTCGACGTTCTGCTGCCAACGGCCGTGTGCCAGCGGGTCGCGGAGAAAGCCGGCGCGCTGGTTGCCCCGGCGATCCAGTATGGCTACAAATCCCAGCAGAAGTCGGGCGGCGGCAATCACTACCCCGGTACCACCAGCCTCGATGGAGCGACCCTCAGTCATACGATCCGGGACGTGATTCGGGAGCTGGCGCGCCACGGCATCCGCCGCCTCGCGATCATGAACGGGCACTACGAGAACTCGATGTTCATCGTCGAGGGAGTCGACCTGGCGCTACGGGAACTCCGTTATGCCGGCATCGACAACTTCCGCGTAATGCTGCTTTCGTACTGGGACTTCGTGAACGATCCGCAAGTGATCGAACGACTCTATCCGGAAGGATTCCTCGGCTGGGACATCGAGCATGGCGGAGTGTTCGAAACTTCTCTCATGCTGGCGCTCTATCCGCACCTGGTGGACCTTGACCGGGTGGTGGACCATCCGCCGGCCACCTTTCCGCCCTACGACATGTTTCCCGTGGTCCCGGAGCGGACACCGGCGCCCGGAACGCTGTCGTCAGCGAAGGCGGCCAGTCGCGAAAAGGGCGAGCTCATTCTGAAGGTTTGTGTCGATGGCATCGCCGCCGCGATCGGGCAGGAGTTCGGGCACGGCTGAGGGTATGACGTTGCGCGTTATGAAAGCGCCGCCGGCCTTGTCGCCCGTTCGCGCTCACGGCGGGGAATCGTGTCGAAATACTGCGTATACCGCCGGGTGAAGTGGGATGGAGACGAGAAACCACAACGGTTAGCGATATCGATGATGGTCGATCCGGTCGTCAGCAGCAGTTGGCGCGCCCGAATCAGTCGCAGCCGCATGTAGTAATCCATCGGCGTGCACTCCAGATGATCGTGAAACAAGCGCCCCAGTTGCCGGCTGGAGAGTTCGACGTGCGTGGCCAGTTCCTCGAGCGTGAGGGGTTCCTCGATATTGGCTTCCATGATGGCCACGGCTTCGCTGAGCTTGCTCTGGTTCGGGCCGATCCGGTGCCTGAGCGGCACGCGCTGGCGATCGCGGGAGTCCCTGAGCCGGTCGCACAACAGCAGATCGCTGGCCAGGGCCACTTCTGCCGTCCCCACGTATCGCTCGCGAAGCAGGTGCAGCATCATGTCCATGGCTGCAGTTCCACCGCTGCATGTGAAGCGATCGCGATCGATCTCGAAGATGTTGGGGGAGACGATCAGCTCCGGGAAGTGCTCGCGCAGATGCTCCATGTCCTGCCAGTGAATGGTGCAGCGATACCCGTTGAGCAGACCGGCGCGGGCGAGCAGATAGCTGCCGGTGCAGATGCCGCCCAGGGCGACGCCACGCTCGGCCAGTCGCCACAGCCAGCGGATCACCGTTTTTTCGTGCGGGTAGAGGATCGGATTGGGTCCGCAGACGAAAGCGATGTCAATGGCAGGTGCATCGGCAATCGCGTGATCGGGCAACAGAGCGACGCCGTTGCTGGAGGCTACCGGCGTACCATCCAGTGTCATGGTGAATGCCTGAAAGAGCGCGCGCCGGGCGGCCATGTTCACCATGCGCAGGCTTTCGATGGCGCAGGTGTAACCGATGGCGGTGTAGCCGGGTACCAGCAGAAACCCGAAGCGAGCGAGCGGCTTGCTCCCGTCTC
>CAZYIP010000174.1:0-6098 GCA_964646895.1 uncultured Salinisphaerales bacterium
GCCTGCCGGAGATTCGCGATATCGGGGCGTGGCTGGCGCGGGTGTTGACATGACCTGGAGATTGTGGGAGCGGCTTCAGCCGCGATTCTTTCGCGTTAATCGCGGCTGAAGCCGCTCCCACAACCCTCGATCACTGATCTTCGTCAACGCCCCCGCTCGATGGTGTAGATCAGATCGCCACCGCTGGCGATGGTCGATGCCTCCGTCGCCAGTTTCCACTTGCTGCTCAGGGTGTACTGCAGCTTGACGGTGGATACCGGCTCGAACAGGCCGATGCCGTAGCTGACGTAAAGGTCCGGTGACAGGTATTTGCCGATCACGAACGCCGCCTGCTCCGGATTGCTGGCGGAGCCGGCCTCGCCCGAGCCGGTCTCGATGCCCAGGGTATCGACGCCGATGGCCCCGCTGAGCTTCTTGGTCAGCGCGTTGCTGCCACTGATGCCCAGCGCCAGCGCCGCGCGCGTGATCAGGGAGCTTTCCGACGAGGACGTGTTCTCCAGCGGCCGCCCCAGCACCAGCCACGACAGTTGCTCCGACTGACTCATGCCGGGGTCTGAAAACAGCGAGAATTGCGGGTTCTTGAGGCTGCCCTGTACCTGCACGCCGACCGTGATCCCTTCCGCCGGGTGGCGGATCGCGCGCACGTCCACGCCCGGCTGGCTGAGCGGGCCGTCCGCGAACAGGATGCGTCCACGCTCGATCACCAGCCCCTGGCCGTAGGCGCGGTACTCACCTTCCTCGATGCGCAGTTCGCCGCTGCCTCTGGGGGGTTCGCCGGGCTCGGCATTGACCAGCAGGTCGCCCGCCAGGCGGCCTTTCAGCCCGAACGCCTCGACGTGTACGTCGTCGCCCAGGATCAGACGCACTTTCGCGTAGATTTCATACGGCCGGGTGCGCGCCGTGCGTCGTTTGCCCGGCTGCACGATTACCTGATCCGACGACACGGTTACCGCCGACTTGGGCAGTTCCTGCGGCGTGATCCGGGCGCGTGGCACCGTGACCTGGCCATTGACCCGGATGCGCCGGTCGCGTACCTCGACCGTCAGATCCGGTGACGCCCATACGTGCCCGTCGGCGGTGTTGAAAACCTGAAACGCCTCGCCGCGAATCTGCAGGTCCACCTGTGGGCCATGGCCGGCCACGTCCACATTGCCGTTCACCGAGAGCGTGCCGCCGCCGGAGCGGGCGCTGGCCGCGATATAGATGCCGCCCTTGTCGCGCCCGGCCAGCTCGGCCTGGATGTCGGTCACGTCGAGCCCCGGGCCGTTCAGGGTTGCGGCGCCGTCCGCCAGTTTCAGGCGCCCCAGAATGCGCGGTTCCGCGATGCTGCCCGACAGCTTCAGTTGTCCGTGTACGCTGCCGCTCAGGCGCCCGACCTGGGGCACCAGATCGGCCGCGAAGCCGATATCGTCGATGTCGGCGCTGACCTGCCCGTGCAGCGGCCGTTCGCTGAACGGCCGGTCGGCGTCGGGGATATCCAGTGCGAGCTTCAGGTGGCCACGCTGTTTCAGGTCGATCGCGCCCTGTGCGTGCATCCCCGTGGCATCCAGCGAAGCGGTAATGCGGCTGGGCTCGAAAGCGATCAGCGTGGCGCTTGCGTTGCCCGCGGTGGATTTCAGTGCGCCCGCGCTGGTAGTCAGTTGCAGTTGCCCGCGCGGCGCGCCGCCACCTGGCTGCTCGAAGTGCCCCCGGGCGGCGATGGTGCCGTCCGCGGCCAGATCCGGTGGCAGCATCGTCTTGAAGTAGGCAAACGCCAGGTGATCGAGCTTGAATTTGCCCGCCATCCCCTTGTCGGTGCGCTCGCCCTGCAGGCACAGTCGCGCCTCGCCGCTGGCCCAGCATGCCTGCGACAGGCGCATGACGTCGCGGCTCAGCAGCCCGGAGGCCGGTGCCGCGAGATGCCAGGGCGCGAGGTCGGGATAGACCAGACGTGCCGTGTCGAGGCGAAACGACCAGCGCGCATCGTGAAAGTCACCATGCAGCGCCAGGTTGGCATCGCCGCGGCTGGAGTCCAGCGCGAGCTTCAGCTGGTGGTCGCGCGGCGTGCCGTGGCCGTTCAGATCGAAGGCCTTGATCTCGACGCCCGCAGCGCTGCCGCCGCTGGCACTCAGTGTCACGTGCGAGCGCTGTCTGCCGCTCGCATCCACGTCGGCGTCGATCCGGAGAGTATTCAGATGGTAGTCGTCATAGCGCAGATTGCGGCCGCTGGCGCTGAGACGCACCTGTGGTTGCATGCGCGTACCGCCGGCATGGCCCTTGGCATCGAGGCTGCCGCCGAGTTGCGGCAGCAGCTTGCCGAGATCGTCGCTGCGCACGGCCCAGTCGAGATTCAGCGCCTCCTCGTCGATGTGACCGTGGGCGCTGACGCGGCTTGAGCCGAGCGTGGCGTCGAGCTTCGCGATCTCGATCCGGAGCGGGGCGTCGTAGCTGGCCTTCGCATTCACCTGCAAGCGCTGTCCGCGCAAGGTGCCGGATGCGGACAGTGTTTCGACGTCGGCGTGCAGGCCGGAATCGGCCATTTCGCCCCTGGCGTCGACCCGGAAGTCGATTTTCCCTGGCCATTGCGGCACCAGCACCCCCGGATCGATGCCGCGACCGCGCAGATCAGCGGCGAAGGCGACTGCCGGTTTCCACGCCGCGCGTGCCTGGCCCTCGATGCGCCCGCCCAGGGTCTCGATATCCACCGTACTCAACGCGAGCGACTCGCTGTTGCCCTGGCCCTCGGCACGCACGTGGCCGCCCGTCTGGCCGGGAACATCGACGCGGGCGCCAAGCTGCAGCCGGTAATCGTCGAGGGTGCCGTCGACCTGCAGGGAACCCTCCGGGCTGCGCACTCGGGCCGGCTGGTTCTCCGACTCGCTCAGGGGCCAGGTCATGTCTTGCCAGTGCACACCCAGTGCGATGTGCTCGTTCCGGCGCGTGACACGGCCATCGATGCGTCCGTGGTCGCCCAGCGCGGCCTCGATGGTGGCCTGCGCGTCGGCCACTGTTCCCCGGACCTGTATCTGTCCCTCGGGGCTGGTGAGCGTGGGCTCTCCCTGCAGCGGCCAGCGTGCCTCGTGCCATGCCAGCGAGGCGTCCACACGCGGCGCCTCGCCGCCGAGCGCCACCCGGCCCTGCCCGGTAATGCGTGTGGGCACGCCGTCCCGCGTCACGGCCAGTGCCTCGACCGCAAGGGTCTGGTCGTGATAGTCGCCCTTGGCATTTGCGTGAAACGTGCCGTATTCCGGGCTTTCGATCTGCGTCGACAGTGTGTAGCGGGCGTTGTCGGGGCGACCTTCGAAATGGCCGTCGAGAGTCAGCGCTATCGGTTGCAGATCGGCGCGAATTTTCGCAAGGCGCATGTCGCCGATGCTGAGGTCGGCGGAGAAAGCGAGGTCGTCGAGCACATCGTGGACGGTTGCCCGGGCATCGAGGTTGTACGGCGCCGCTATTTTCTGTGTGACGTGCAGCTCGCGCAGGCTGCCGCTCAGGGATGTCTCGCCGGCCGCCTCGGCGTAGCCCTCGGGGCGCAGGTGCCAGGCGAGCTCACCCGCGAGCGGGTAGGCGCCGCCGGGCACCACATGCAGCTTGCCGCGAAGATCCAGCAGGGGTGCATCGATGCGGATGTCGCGCACATCGACCGCATCCGCGCCCGCGCTGAGGGCGAGGCCGACGTGTCGTACCGGCACCGGCTCGGCATCCGGCGCGGCACGATAGCTGATGTCGTTCACGGCCAGCTGGTCGACACGCACCTGTAGCGGCAGCGGGTAGCGTTTGGGCAGGGTGGTGGGCTCCTCCGATGGGGGAGCATTCGGATTCCCGATGACATTAACGCCATCCAGTTGCAGCAGGCCGATCGCGACCACGCCCTGAAACAGCGCGCCCGGCGACCAGCGCAGGCGCAGGGTGTCCACGTGAATGTCGCGGGCCTCGCCGTGGATGTTGATATCGTGCAGGGTCAGCGGGCCGATGAGGCGGCCATCGACGGCGCCGATCTGGATGGTTGCCGGCAGTACGGCCTTTGCCTGCGGCCAGGCCAGGCGCAGGCCGGTCTCGGTGCACGCGATCAGGATCAGCGCCGCGATGACCACGCCGATCAGGGTCGCGGTCAGCCCGAGAACACCCGCACCAACGAATTTCAGACTCTTCACAAGTCCGGACCGATGCTGACGTGAATGCGGTAGTTGCGGTCCGGATCGTCCAGCGGGTCCGCAACGTCGAGCCGGATCATGCCGACCGGCGTGCGGTAGCGCAAGCCGATCCCGACGCCTTTCTTGGGCTCGGGAAAGGGATTGTTGGCCGCGTTACCGGCATCGAAGAATGCGGCAACGCCGAAATTGCCGTACACCAGATAGTCGGCCTCGATGCTCCCCACCGCCAGGAAACGGCCGCCGATGACGTTACCCGCGGCGTTCTTCTGCCCAAGCTTCTGGTAGGCGTAGCCCCGCACGCTGCGCGAGCCGCCGGCAAAGAAACGTTGCGACGGCGGCAGCGCATCGAAATCGTTCGTCCGGGCGGCGCCATACTCCAGGTGCAGCAGCAACCGGCCGCGCTCGGCGAACGGATACACCGCGCGCAGGTTGATATCCGTGCGGATAAAGGAGATGTCCGACAGGACGTACTGGCTGGCGCCGTGCACGTCGATCCCCAGGCTGTAGCCCTTGTGCGTGAACAGAAAGCTGTCGGCCGCCTTGCGCGAATAGAAAATGCCGGGAAACGTCAGGTCGGTCTGATGGCTGGGTCCGTCGCCGAAGGAGAAATTCTCGCGCTGCATGGCCAGGTACAGGCGCCGTCGGCCGCCGAGCCAGCCGTTGTTGTAGCTGGTGCCGATGCCGTACAGCCGGCTGTGTATGTCGGCCACGTCGTTCTGCTGCACGTTGGCGGTGAAGTCGACGAAGTCGGTGGCCACGTTGCCGACCGGGATCTTGTATTGCGAGCGCAGATTGCTCTTGACAGCCGACACCTGGGCGTCGAGGCGCAGCTGGTGGCCGTGGCGGTTGATGCGCCGAAACAGTACGCCGAAGCCGGCGCGCGGCCCTGTGTCCGTGCCGTAGCCGAGGCTGAACAGGTATTTCTGCGGCCGCGTGGGTTCGGTCGTCACCAGCACCGGCACGCGATGGTCGCGAGCCTGCTTCTTGTCCGCGTGAATTTCCACGGAGTTGAAGTATTCGCTGTCGCGAAGCGTGAGTTGCAGTCCCAGCAGCTTCTCGGTATCGAACGGGTCGCCGGGCTGGAAATCGACGAAGCGCTGTACGAATGCAGGTGCGAGAATGTCCTGGCGAATGGTCACCGGGCCGAAGAAATAGCGCGGCCCGGTGTCCAGCACCAGCTGGATCTGCGCAGTCTGCTTCGCCGGCTCGACGCGTATCCGGTGCTGTGTGTAATCGGCATCCAGATAACCGGCTTCGTTGGCGGCGCCCATAAGGGCCTGCTTGGCGTCTTCATAGACAGCCTGGTTCAGGATCTGGCCCTCGGCAATCTCGATCTTCGCCAGCGCCGCGGTCACGGCGGGGTCGTCGCGACCGGGCCCTTCCGCGCGAATCGTCACCTCGGTGAGCCGGGTGGGCGGTCCCGCCGCGACGGTGAATGTCGCCACCCACTGGTCGTCCTTGTGTTCCAGCGTGGAGTCGATTTTCGGGCTGTAGTACCCGAACGGCTGCAGGGCCTGGCGGATCTCGCCCGGCGCCTGGGCGTACAGCTGCTGGACGCGATAATCCGACAGTTTGCCCTCGGACTGCGTATGCAGCAGGCCGAGAAACAGGCGCACGTTATCCAGCAGGCGCCCTTCGATGCCGTTGATCTCGACCTGCACCGACGGCTCCTCCGCCCGCGCAGCCAGTGGCGGCAGCCAGAGTACCAGCAGCAGCAGCGCCACCAGGGCGGGCCTCGCGCGGGCGAGCGACAGGCCATCTGGACGACGCGGCGCGGAATCCTCGCTTGAACAGGGCGTTGTTGTAACGTCGATCCGGGATTCCACTTTTTTCCGTCCAGAAGGCGTCTTCAGCGACCTGTCGGCCCAAACCCGTACATGTGAACCGGCCAATTTCGTGGGAGATTCTCTGTTTGTCGGAATCGGCGGTCTATATGAATGCCGTCTCAATCGCGGCTAAAGCCGC
>CAZYIP010000175.1:0-6042 GCA_964646895.1 uncultured Salinisphaerales bacterium
GGCGGCGCGATATCGATACGCCGGCAGATCTCGCGGAAGTCATCGGCGAGGTTTTCGTAGTGGCCGACGTAGTCCACGATCAGGTTGCCGTGCAGATCGCTCAGGTAGTCGCTCTGCAACTGCACGGAGGTGTCCACGTGATACTGATAGGGCCGCTCCGGGTCCAGCTTCCAGTCCAGAAAGCTTTCGAAATCCTGTATATGCGCCATCAGGTGCGGGCGCTCGCGGCGGATGTGGTGGTAGGAGCTGACCTGCAGATCCCATGGATTGCGCACGTAAGCGAATTTGAACAGGCGCTGATACAGCTCGTGCGGCAGCATTTCCTGCGCAGCGATGGCGCGTGCATGGCGCGGAAACTTGACTCCAAGGCGATGTCCGCTGGCGTGGCTCAGACGACTGGTGAGGAACAGCGGAATCGACGCGGGATCGCGCCATCGATAGCGCTGCAGTGCAGCGCGGATGCTGGTGCCGCCGGTTTTGGCGATATGAATGAACAGGAAGTTGTATTTGAGTGACAGCAGCATCCAGGCATTTCCTGCCAAAACACAATAAGGAGAGGGGCGTTGAATGGTACGGCCACCACTGTCTCCCCAGCGCTCCCTTTCAAGAGGGAGAAGGAATCAGTCCGGCACCAGACCCAAAGCCGCCAGATACCCCCGCGCACTGTTGTCGAGGGTGTAGTCGGCGACCGCGGACTTGAGCGTTTCCGCCGGTAGCGGTGCGTCCAGGGTCGCCAGCATGGCCTCCGCCATGGCCCCTGCGTCTCCGATCGGCACGAGTCTACCATAGCGCCCGCCAGCGAGAATTTCGTCCGGACCGCTCGGGCAGTCGGTGGAAACGACTGGTGTGCCCAGCGCCAGCGCTTCGGTCAGTACGTTGGGTGAGCCTTCCCATGCAGATGACAGCACGAACAGGTTCGCGCGTGTCATGAATGTGTAGGGGTTCGCCTGAAAACCGGGTAAATCCAGATCGGAAGCGACTCCCAGCGACTCCGCGAGCTGAGTCAGCGACGTGCGCAGGGCGCCATCGCCCAGGATTACGAGGCGGCAGGGTCGCTCGGCGCGGACCAGCGCGAAGGCGCGGATCAGGGTGGTGAAGTCCTTTTGTCGGGTCAGGCGGCCGGCGCCCATAATCACCGGGCACGTGGGCTCGTCCAGCCACGGATAGGTGACGGAAGCCTCGCCCAGTTCGAACAATTCGGGCGTGACGACCGGATTGTGCACCACGCTGATGCGCTCCGGCGCCAAACCGGTCACGCACCGGGTATCCTCGGCCACGCCGCGGGAGACGGCCACGATGTGATCCACCGACGGATACAGGCGACGCATGGGAAAACAGCGCAGCCAGCGGCTGAAGCCATCCCGGTGCTGCAGCGATGCGGACAGATTGGTGCCGAGCCGGCCCGCCAGGCGGCAGCGTGCCCCGGCGAGCCGGCGGGCGACGACCGCGGCACGGATGGCCCGATCCTTTGCGGCGAGTAAAGCTGTCGGCCGCTCGCGGCGCAGGTAGCGCGCCAGCGCCGGAACCGATGTCGTCGTATGGTTGCTCCTGAGCTCGATGACGTGTGCCGCGCGCGGCAGATCCGCCATGTGATCGCCCTGGCTGCGCACAAGCACCATGTCCACCAGGAAGCCAGCGTCGATAAACCCGCGCGCCAGCCGCGCGACCATCCGCTCGACCCCGCCCTGGCCGGAGAATGACGTGAATACGGTGATGCGCTCAGCCGACATGCCTGGCTTTCGATCTGGAAGGATTCGTCACGCAATCAGCTCCAGCGGATCCTGGCGCCGCTCGGCAGCACGTCCGCTGAACAGCAACTCGTGCCAGACGGCGAATTGCAGCAGCGACCAGGTGAGGCGATTGACCACGCCGTTGCCTCCGTACCCGGCTACCAGCCGGCGCACGCCCTCGTCCCGAAAATGCTCGCGGATCGCGGGATGTCGTGGCAGCACATCGCCCAGCCGGTGTTTGAAGTCGTCACGGAAGAATTCGCCCATGGGCACTCCGAAGCCGCGCTTTTTCGCGTAGAGCAACTCGCGTGGCAGTAGCCGCTCCGCCCAGCGTTTGAGGAAGACCTTGCCGCAGCGACCGTCCACCTTCAGGTTGTTGGGCAATGACAGCCCAAACTCCACAATCCGGTGGTCGAGAAAGGGCACCCGGCCCTCCAGGCCGCAGCCCATGAGCATGCGATCGAGTTTGACCAGGAGATTGTCGGGCAGCACGGTGTTGAGGTCGGTGTACTGGCGGTGCTGCAAGTCCGTGCTGTTGCGGGGCGCGTCGCGCCAGGTGTCGATGAATGGCTGACGCGTGGCCGGCAGGCGGTTGCGCAGCGGGAGTGGCAGCAATTGACGGGACCACGTGCCGCAAAGATTGCCGCGGCTGCGAAAACCACCGGCCCCGGGCGCGATCAGGCGCTTGGCCTGGCGTTGCAGCCACAAACGCCGGTAGTGTCCGTATCCGGCAAAAACCTCGTCGCCACCCTCGCCGGCGAAAACGACCTTCAAATCCTCGGATGCGAACTGCGCGAGCAGAGCCGTCGGCAAATTTGCGTCGTCGCGCATCAGATCGTCGGCGGCCCAGGCGACATAGGGCAGGCTTTCGAGAATATCGGCGGGAGTCGGTCGAATCTCGGTGTGGTGGCTGCCGAACTGATTGGCGACGCTGCGAGCGATCGGCAATTCATCCCGGCAAGTACCCGCGAAGCCGACCGAGAAGGTATGGACGGGTCCGTCGCTGTAGCGATTCAACAGCGCCAGCAGCACGGAGGAGTCCACGCCGCCGGAGAGAAACAGGCCGTAGCGCACATCCGAGCGCATGTGCTCGCGCATGACCGTTTCCATGATGGTGTCGAATTCGTCGCTGGCTGCGGCGAAACCGAGGTGCCTGCGCGCCTTCAGCTCAAGTTTCCAGTAACGCCGGCGTTGCACGACGCGGCCGCGCTCGATGGTCACGATTTCCGCCGGCGCGATGCGTTCAACGCCTTCAAGCAAGGTTGTTGCGCGACTGGAAAAGTGATTGTGGAGATATTGCAGCAGGCCATCGGGGTTGATGGCAGGCTCGCGCTCGAAGTAGGGCAGCAGGCCCTTGATTTCCGACGCGAATGCGATGCCGTTGGGCAGGTGGGCGAGAAACAGGGGCTTGATGCCGAGGCGATCGCGCGCCAGGATCAGCCGCTGCGTTGCCTTGTCGTACAGCGCGAAGGCAAACATGCCGTTCAGCCGCTCGATGAACGCATCACCCCACGCAAGATAAGCGTGCAAAATGACCTCGGAATCCGACTGGGTGACAAAGCGCTGCCCCCGCGCTTGCAGCTCCTTCCTCAGTTCGACGTGGTTGTAGATTTCGCCGTTGGCGGTCAACACCAGGCGACCGTCACCGGCGTACAGGGGTTGATGTCCCCCGACCAGATCGATAATGGACAGGCGCGTATGCCCCATGCCGAAGGTGCCAGCCATGAAGATGCCGCTGTCATCCGGCCCTCGGTGAGCCAGCGCCATGGTGGCGCGCTCGATCCGTGCTGTCTCAACCTCGCCGCGAATGCTGTATACGCCGGTGATTCCGCACATATCCGCTTGTCAGCTTCCGCTCATGCCGTCGGCAACCTGAAAGGGTTGACGGCGTCGATGTACGCCGGTGACGGCATGGTGAATGACCCGGCTGATGTGTAATTTGTGCGAGCCACGTTGGCTGCGCGAATTGCAGGGATATCGTTGGGGGAGGCAGCACGCACCGGCTTTGACGCCAGTGTGAGGAGCGCGAACGTGCGCCGGGAACAGGAACGAACCCGGCCTCGATGGACTCATCGGAAAATCGCGGACCACTGCCCGGTCTCAGCTATTTTCATTCCACGATCGGTGATATCGATTTTTATAACGATGGTATCGGGTTCCTTTGAATACATGACCAACCCTTTCCTTTTGATAAGCAGTGACCAGCCATGGTCAGTCGCAATCGCCGAGTATAATCCAAATTGTCGTGACGCTGACGGTTCGTCCACCTGGTGTCGCGGTGCTGCCAATGATCGTGTACCTTGCTTCAAATTCCGCTGCCTTCATAACCGCTGCGCTGTCAGGCAAAAGTGACCGGATGTCGTTTTTCGAGGTCTTCCAGCTATCGCGATGGACTCCCGGAGAACAGAAGAAGGTTACCTCGAATCGTCCAGCCGGATGGACCAGGATAATGGCTGATCGCTGCTTTGGAATCAGGCCGCTTCAGCGAATCAAGGCGAGCGGATCCTGACGCCGCTCGGGCGTTAGCCCGTTGAATAGCAGCTCGTGCCACACGGCGAATTGCAGCAGTGCCCAGGTGAGGCGATTGACCACGCCGGAGCGCCCGTACTCCGCTACCAGCCGGCGTACACCCTCGTCCCGGAAATGTTCGCGGATGGCCGGATGCTGCGGCAGCACCTCGCCCAGCCGGCGTTTGAAGTCGTCGCGGAAGAATTCCCCCATGGGTACATGAAAGCCGCGTTTTTTAGCGTAGAGTACCTCGCGCGGCAGCAGCGGATCCGCCCAACGCTTGAGAAAGGCTTTGCCCTGGGATGCTTCGATCTTTAACTGATCGGGTAGTGAAAGCCCGAACTCCACCACCCGATGGTCGAGAAAAGGCACTCTGCCTTCCAGTCCGACGCCCATCAGCATGCGATCGAGTTTGACCAAAAGGTTATCAGGTAGCGCGGTAGTCAGATCGGTATACTGACGGCGCTGCAGATCCGTCCAGTCGCTCGGCGCCGCGCGCCACGCGTCGATGAATGGTTGGCGCACATGCGCCAGACGCGCGCGTAATGGCGCCGGCAGCAACCGCCGCGGCCAAGGGCCGCGCAGCGTGCCGCGAGCGCGAAAACCACCACTGCCGGGAGCAAGCAGCCGCTTGCCCTGACGCTCCAGCCAGGAGGGACGGTAGCGTCCGTAACCGGCGAAGACTTCGTCGCCACCTTCGCCGGCGAACACCACCTTCAAGTCCGCAGCGGCGGCCTGCGCGAGCAGGGCGGTCGGCAGGTTGGCGTTGTCGCGCATCAGGTCGTCCGCCGCCCAGGCAACGTAGGGCAGGCTATGGAGAATATCGGTGGGCGCCGGCCGGATCTCGGTATGCCCGCTGCCGAAGCGTGCGGCGATTTTACGGGCCAGTGGCAGCTCGTTGTCGGTGGTGCCCTCGAATCCGACCGAAAACGTCCGCACGGGCTCGGTGCGATAGCGGCTCAGCAGCGCCAGCAGCACCGAGGAGTCCACGCCACCGGAGAGAAACAGCCCATAGGGTACATCCGAGCGCATGTGCTCGCGCATGACCGTTTCCACAAGAGAATCGAATTCGGCGCTGGCGGTGGCGAAATCGAGCCCGCCGCGGGGAGCCTGCTCGGGCGCCCAATAATGCCGGCGGCGCGTAATCCGGCCATGCTCGACGGTTACGATTTCCGCCGGTGAGACGCGTTCCACACCTTCGAGCAAAGTCGTCCTGCCGCTGGAGAACTGGTTGTTGAGATATTGTACGAGTCCATCTGGATCGATGGTCGGAGAGTGTTCAAAGTACGGCAGCAGACCTTTGATCTCGGAAGCGAATGCAACACCTTCCGGCAGATGGGCGAGAAACAGCGGTTTGATGCCGAGACGGTCACGCGCCAGCGTCAGGCGGCGAGCCGCCTTGTCATATAGTGCAAACGCAAACATGCCGTTGAGATGTTCAACGAACGTATCGCCCCAGGCAAGATACGCGTGCAGGATGACCTCCGAGTCCGAGTGTGTAGCGAAATGCTGCCCTAGCGCTTCCAGCTCTCGTCTGAGTTCGATGTGGTTGTAGATTTCGCCGTTGGCGATCAGGGCCAGGCGGCCGTTATCGGCGTACAGCGGCTGGTGGCCGCCAGCGAGATCGATGATGGACAGACGCGTATGCCCCATGCCGAAGGTGCCGTCGACAAAGGTACCGCGGTCGTCCGGCCCGCGATGAGCCAGCGCTGCGGTGGCACGTTCGAGCTGGTGGCTTTCAACTTCCCCGTGGATCCGGGATATTCCGGTGATGCCGCACATGTCAGATGGTCATCTCCGGTCC
>CAZYIP010000176.1:0-6017 GCA_964646895.1 uncultured Salinisphaerales bacterium
AGCGCGCCATCCTGCGTTGCAGGGCTTGACCTTGGGGCGGCCAAGGCCGGCGCCCTGCGCCTTGACTGGCACGCTTTTGGGCCGCAATGCGGCGTCGTATGAAATCTCAACAGGCCCTGGGATCATGCGCCCACCTCGGTGGCGACCCGGTCGAGGTAGTTGCCGAGCACGGTCAGATACTGGGGGATCGGCATCAGGAAATCGTCGTGGCCGAGCACCGCGGCGACCTCGGCGTAGCTGACGGCCTTGTCGGCGTCGATCAGGGCCTTGACGATCTCGCGCGAGCGGGCCGGGGGAAAACGCCAGTCGCTGCTGAAGGAAACCACCAGCGAGCGTGCCTGGATGGGCGCGAATGCCCGCGCCAGGTCGTCGTTGTGTTCGCCCGCCGGATCGAAGTAGTCGAGCGCCTTGGTCATCAGCAGATAGGTGTTGGCGTCGAAGCGGTCCACGAACGAGCGCCCCTGGTAGCGCAGATAGCTTTCGACCTGAAACTCCACCTCGTAGCCGAAATTGATGTGGCCCTCGCGCAGGTCGCGCCCGAACTTGGCACGCATGGCCGCATCGGACAGATAGGTAATATGGCCGAGCATGCGCGCGAGGGCGAGTCCGCGGCGTGGCAGCGCGTCGTGCTCATAGTAACGGCCTTCGTGAAAATCGGGGTCGGACATGATCGCCTGACGAGCAACTTCGTTGAAAGCGATATTCTGGGCCGACAGGCGGGGCGCCGCCGCGATGATCACCGCGTGGCGCAGCAGTTCGGGAAAGTCCATCGCCCACTGCATCACCTGCATGCCGCCAAGGCTGCCTCCGACCACCGCTGCCCAGCGCTCGATGCCCAGGCGCTCGCCGAGCCGGCGCTGGGAGCGGGCCCAGTCGCGCGTGGTGACGATGGGAAAGTCGGGTCCGTAATGGCGCCCTGTTGCGGGATCGATGCTGGCGGGGCCGGTGGAACCCTTGCATCCGCCCAGGTTGTTCGGGCTGACCACGAAGAAGCGGTTGGTGTCGATCGGTTTGCCGGGGCCGATACAGTTCTCCCACCACCCGGGCTTGGCGTCGCTCATGTGGTGATAGCCCGCGGCGTGATGGTCGCCGCTCAGGGCGTGGCAGACGAGCACGGCATTGCTGGCGTCCGCATTGAGTTCGCCGTAAGTCTCGAATACCAGGTCATAGCGCGGCAGCGTGCGTCCGCTGTCCAGCGCCAGCGGTTCGTCAAATTCCAGTGATTGTGGCTTCACCAGGCCGACGCTGTCGGCCGGCAGGACTTCGGGCATGGGCTCTTCCACTAACGCAACAAACCCGGCAACGGGATCAGCATGTTGAGGACTTGCAGCGCAATCAGGATGATCAGCGGCGAAAAATCGAGCCCGCCCACCGGCGGGATGTAACGGCGTACCGGGCGCAGCAGCGGCTCGTTCAGGCTCCACAGCAGCATGCTGACCTGCGAGTACGCACCCGGGTTGATCCAGCTCATGATGGCCTGGATCAGAATCGAGAAAAAATACAGGTTGATGAGCAGTGCCACAACCTTGAGGCCCGACCATACGATGATGGTGTCGATGCTCGCGCCCATGCCGATCACGAACAGGACGAGTTCGATGTTGAGGAACGCCAGAACCAGCATCAGCACGATGGCGGCCATGTCGTAGTGGCCCCAGCGGGGAATCAGATGGCGCAGAAGCTGCAGCGGCGGATCGGTGATGCGAAGCAGGAACTGGGCGATCGGATTGTAGAAATCCGCCCGCACCGCCTGCAGGATGAAGCGCAGCATGACCGAGATAATGTACAGGCCGAACAGGGTATCGATCAGAAACACGAGTGCATTGTTGACGTTGGATGCCACGGTTCAGTTGCTCCTTCGACCCAGTTCATCCCCCAGTTCACGGGAGCGCTCGGCCGCGCCTGCAGCGGCGCGACTGATGGCGTCCGCGAACCCTTGCGATTGCAGTATGCCGAGAGCACGTTCCGTGGTGCCGCCGGGCGAGGTGACGCGCTCGCGCAGCCGGCGTGGATCCTCGTCGCTTTCAAGCGCCATGCGTGCCGCTCCGAATGCCGTCTGCAGGACCAGGCTCCGCGCCGTGTGCGCATCCAGGCCGAGCGCCTCGCCCGCGCTTTGCAGCGCTTCCATCAGATGGAAGAAATACGCCGGCCCGCTGCCCGAGATCGCGGTGACGGCATCCAGGGCGGCTTCGTCCTCGACCCAGCAGGCAATCCCCACCGCCGACAGAATCGTCGCGGCTGTTTCCCGCTGTGCATGGCTCACCGCCGCGGTGGCATACAGCGCCGTGGCGCCGGCACCGATCAGCGCCGGTGTGTTCGGCATCACCCGTATCAGCGGCAGCGCATCGTCCCCCAGCCAGCGAGCGATGTCCGCGGCGCGCACGCCCGCGGCGATGGAGATGATCAGCGGCCGCCGCTGGCGGACCTGCTCCGCCAGGTCGCGGGAGACTTCCTCCAGCTTCTGCGGCTTGACCGCCAGGACCAGCACCTGTGCCGCGGCCACGGTTTTGCGGTTGTCGGCATGAACGTGGACCGGGAACCGCCGCGCCAGATCGTCGCGCCGGTCACCATCCGGCTCCGACACATGAATCGCCGCTGCCGGATGCTGGTTCGCGAGAAGCCCGCCGATCAGGCTGCTCGCCATGTTTCCGCCGCCGATGAATCCGATCACTGTCTTTTCCATGGACGATCCCATTCGCGCCGGGCGCATACGGGGCACGCACGGGAATGCGGAGGTTCCCGAACCTGCCAGCTAACGCAATTGCATTGATGAGCGCCGAGCCGGCGCCGTGGCTGCCATTCTTGCACCGTGGGGCTCGTCGACGTTTCATGCCATCCAGCGTTGCGGAGGCCCTGCCCACTGCCGGCGCGGTACCATTGTCATGTAAACTGCGCGTAAGCCGCATACGCTAGCACAAGATGTTACCGTACGATACGCCGCCTGCGCGACAGGGCGCGGGCGGCGCTCGTTTGGCAGTACCGACGATCAAAACGGGAGTGAACGTGTCAGAAACCCTACGCGACAGCGAGAGCCGGGGCCGTGTGGTACCGGGCAGGACGCCGAACTGGTCCGGCGCGAGGCTGGCGAACCTGTATCTGAAAAAGATCCTTGTCGCGCGCGTATACGATGTGGCGGAAGAAACACCGCTCGATGCGATGCGCGACCTCTCGGCCCGGCTCGGCAACCGCATCCTGCTCAAGCGCGAGGATCTGCAGCCGGTCTTCTCGTTCAAGCTGCGCGGTGCATACAACAAAATGGTTGCGCTCAGCGAGGCCGAGCGCGCGCGCGGCGTGATTGCCGCTTCGGCCGGCAACCATGCGCAGGGGGTGGCGCTGGCGGCACGCCACCTGGGGCTGAAGGCGACCATCGTGATGCCGCGTACCACGCCGAGCATCAAGGTGGAGGCGGTGCGCGCGCGCGGCGGACGCACGGTGCTGCACGGCGACAGCTATGACGACGCCAGGGGGCACATGCTCGCTCTGGCGGACAAGCATGGTTACACCATCGTCCGGCCGTACGACGATCCGGACGTGATCGCCGGGCAGGGCACCGTGGCCATGGAGATCTTGCGCCAGTATCAGAGCCGCATCGATGCCATTTTCGTACCGGTTGGCGGTGGCGGGCTGATCGCCGGCATCGCTGCCTATGTCAAGAGCCTGCGCCCGCATACCCGCGTTATCGGTGTCGAGCCCGCCGACGCGGCTTCCATGAAGGCGGCCCTGGCGGCGGGCGAGCGCGTGAGTCTGGATCAGGTCGGCCTGTTCGTCGACGGTTGCGCAGTGAAGCAGGTGGGGGAGGAGCCCTACCGGATTGCGCGCGAATATGTGGATGAAGTCATCACCGCCGATACCGATCAGGTCTGCGCGGCGGTGGGCGATATTTTCCGTGATGTCCGTTCGCTGGCGGAGCCGGCTGGTGCCCTTGCGCTGGCCGGGCTGAAAAAGTATGTAGCGGCGCATGATCTGGCCGACCAGACTCTGGTGGCCATCCATTCCGGCGCCAACCTGAATTTCGATCGCCTCGGGCATATCTCCGAGCGCGCCCAGCTCGGTGCTCATCAGGAAGCGCTGCTGGCGGTGACCCTGACCGAGCGCCCCGGCAGCTTCCGCCGCTTTTGCCAGGCCATCGGCGAGCGCCGTAATGTCACCGAGTTCAATTATCGCTACGCCGATGCGGATCGGGCCCATGTTTTTGTCGGCATTCAGCTGGGTGAGGATGGCGAAGGGGAGAAGGACAGCCTGGTTCGGCATCTGCGCGAATTGCAGTACCCGGTGGTCGATCTCAGCCGCAACGAGATGGCCAAGGTGCATGTGCGTCACATGGTCGGCGGCCATGCCGCCAATGTCGCGGACGAGGTGCTGTTCCGGGTCGAGTTTCCGGAGCGCCCGGGCGCGCTGTTCCGGTTTCTGAACAAGGTTGGCGGCCGCTGGAACATCTCGCTGTTCCACTATCGCAACCATGGCGCCGCCTATGGCCGCGTGCTGGTGGGCATGCAGGTACCGCAGGACCAGCGCAGCGCGTGCCGGCATTCGCTGGATCAGCTTGGATACGATTATTTCGAGGAGAGCGACAATCCGGCGTACCGCTTCTTTCTGGGGGCACATCCGGGGTAATGCCCGCTACGGTTATCGCGGCTGAAGCCGCTCCCAAAAAGGTTGCGGTGACGCCGCCTGTTCCGCCCTCTCCCGCTGGCGGGAGAGGGCCGGGGAGAGGGTGGATGTCGTGCTACCCCGTCTCCCTAACCCCGCTTCTCCAGCCCCAGAATGTATTCCCAGTGCTCCGGCGCCACCGGCATGACCGACAGGCGATTTCCGCGCCGAACCAGTGCAAACCCGTCCAGTGCCTCGCTGTGGGCCTTCAGCTCGCGCAGGGAGATCACGCGCTCGAGATCGCGCTCATAGGCGACATCCACGCGGTACCAGCGCGGTGAGGCCGGATCGCTTTTGGGGTCGTAGTGCTTGTCATCGGGGTCGAAGGCGGTGTCGTCGGGATAGCCTTCACAGACCACGCTGGCGATCCCCACGATGCCCGGCACCTCGGTGTTGGAATGGTAGAAGAAGATCCGGTCGCCCTTTTTCATCTGGTCGCGCATCATGTTGCGCGCCTGATAGTTGCGCACGCCGTCCCAGGGCTCGGTACGATCGGGGCGACGCTTGAGATCCTCGAAGCTGAACTCCGAGGGCTCCGTCTTCATCAGCCAGTATTGCACGGCAAAGATCCTTGCGGGTTATTCTGGTATCGGGCAGGCGAGTGGCGCGATCGGCCAGGGTATAAAAAGACATCTCCCGCCAGTGCCGTCTTCCGCCTTCGACCTTGAGACGTAATCTCAAGTGGGGACATCCACGTCGTCTCAGGCTTCCCGCTCGCGGCGGACATGCTCAATGACGACGCTTTCTGACCCCGGGTCAGTTCACTAGGCTCAAGAGGTTTCCCGACGGTCCTCGAACACGGCAGGAGATGCCATATCTAACCTTATCAGAGGATGCTTTCCTCGTCTGCGAGCGTGCTGTCAATGCTTTGTTCCAGGCGCCTGAGTCGCTGCCGCGCATCCTGGTCCAGTCCGCCCACCGCCTTTTCATGCTGAAAACTCAGCAGCTCGCGGGCCATGTTCAACGAGGTCATCACAGCGATCCGCTCGACGCCGAGCGCCTTGCCCCGGTTGCGAATGGCGCGCATGCGCTGGTTCAGGTAGCTGGCAGAGTGGAGCAGATCGTCACGACCGTCTTCCGGACAGGCGATCTGGTATTCCCGATCCAGGATACGGATGGTGACGGTGACTTGTGAATCGTCGCTCATGTTTCCTGTTGCTCCAGTGCCTTCATGCGATCGATCACGGCCGCAATGCGCCGTGCCAGCTCGTCATTGCGCCGAAGCAGTTCGGCGTTCTCGTTCTTCAGCGCCCGGTTTTTTTCGTGCAGGCGCTGGTGGGCCTCCAACAGACGCTGTACCCGCTGCTCGAATCGCTCAATGTCGAAGTCAGACATAACGCAAAGTATACCAAAATGCCGTAAGTGCCCTA
>CAZYIP010000177.1:0-6011 GCA_964646895.1 uncultured Salinisphaerales bacterium
ATCCATACGCGCAGCGTTCGAAGATCGTTCGATTCGCCGAGGCATCATCGTCGTTGAAGGTATCCATGTGGCCTGACAAACATGGATTGAAGGGCGATTCGTCCGTGAGTTCACCCATTCACCGGCAGGGCCTTTACCCCCGAACGGACAGCGCGTAGTGTGGGATCTGTCCAACATTTTCCGGTTTGACGATCAGGGCCGACTCGTCGAGGAATGGGTCAGAACCGACTACAGGAGTTTTCTACGTCAGTTGGGAGCCGAGGGATGCTGATTTCTTCGGAACGGCCTGCGAGCGCAACATACAGGCCATCCCGTATTACGAGCGGCCGGAATGCAGGGTCGTAGGCAACCAGCAGGACCGGATGGTGAAGCGCCCATTGCTGCGGTCTGCATAACAGTGCAGGGATAGTCATGTTTGGTATCCAAAATTTTGAATTGTTTCTGGCTGCCAGCATTGCGCTCAATTTAGTGCCAGGGCCGGATACTTTTTACATATTGGGGCGCAGCGTTGCACAGGGTCGAAGCGTAGGCATCGCTTCAGCGCTCGGCATTTCCGGTGGAGCATTTGTTCACACATTCTCGGCGGCGCTGGGCCTTTCGGCCCTGATCGCTACCTCGGCTACGGCTTTTCTGGTCGTAAAATTTGCTGGCGCTGTGTATTTGGTCTATCTCGGCGTTCGCATGTTCTTCAGTCGCGCATCTGCGTCTTCCATGCCCGCGGCTTTCCATACATCCGGGTTTCTTGCTGCATTCAAGCAGGGAATGATTACCAACATCCTCAATCCGAAGGTGGCTTTGTTTTTTCTTGCATTTCTACCTCAATTCATTATTCCAGACAGTCCATCGAGGTTTACGGCTTTCATGCTTTTGGGTTCGTGCTTCGTCGTAACCAGCACGATGTGGTGCCTCAGTCTTGCCGGATTCTCGTCGGCGCTTGGCAGAAATCTCCGCAGCAATCCGAAGTACCTCCAATATCTAAACAGGATTACGGGCGCGCTCCTGGTAGCGCTTGGTATACGTTTGGCTACAGTCAAATAAGGCAGTTGTGTTTCAGGCCGTGTTCACAATTATTCACGTGTGCTTTGTCGCCGGGAAGTGACCGGAAAAGGCGCAGCACCGCGTTGCTCGCCGCTTATTGTCAAGCGATGGCCGGAGTCGGACCGACGTAACTACCTGATCGGTAATGAAACAGGGCAAGAACGAGGCTATGATACCGGCATAAGCGGTGTCTTTCCGTAACCGAGAGTGTCTCATGGACAAAGTGCCGGGGGTATTATGACAAGAATCCACTCGCATTTTGCGTTGTGGCAGAGATCACCATCGGCGCTCTTGTGAGCTTCGGCATTGGATCCAGAAAACGGGGTAATTAAGCTGTGGAAGAATATCGTTTCCGGCAAGCTCAGTCAGACGACCTTCCATCTCTTGTCGATATGCTTGCTGACGATGAGCTTGGCCGAATTCGTGAGTCGCCAGGCACACCACTCAAGAGCGGCTACCTTGATGCCTTTCACTCGATACAGGCAGATCCGAATAATGAACTCATGGTCTGCGAATCAGACGGCGAGCTGCTCGGTATGCTGCAAATCACATTTATCCCTTACTTGACGTATGTCGGGGGTTGGCGCGCGTTGATCGAGGGCGTTCGCGTTTCTTCGACGCAACGAGGCAAGGGAATCGGTGGCAGGTTGCTCGAGTGGGCTATCGACCGCGCCAAGGAAAAAGGTTGTTTGATTGTTCAGCTCACGAGCGACAAGAGGCGACCGGATGCGATTCGCTTTTACGAAAAGCTCGGATTCAAGGCGTCACATGAAGGGATGAAACTTTGGCTCGACTAAAGCGCCCGACGGTTCGCTCATGAAGACTCCATTTTCAGGTGGCTGCGCATGTGGCGCCGTACGCTACGAATGTTCCAGCGAGCCACTTGCGGTGCTGAATTACCATGTTTCCCACAGTCGCCGCCTTTTTTCCATATCATCTCAAAAGACACGGGATCTGATCTGGCCACGTTGGTAAAAGCCCTCGAACAACAGGGCCATATCGTTGTTTCCGGAAACAGGGTAACGTACAGGTTTTCATCGCTGTAGTGCCAACAGTTCGTCCACGCGCTGGGCGTTAAAGGTGTCCCGAAATGACAAAAATGGACGCATCCGTGTTCAAGACGAGGTTGCTTCGACCGGCGGAGCCCGGTGAGGGCGACACGTGGGCGTTTCTCGTTCTGCCAAAAGACGCGAGCAACCGGTTACCGAGGCGTGGGAGGACGTCGGTGGCAGGCACCCTCAATGGCCATCCGTTTCAGGCCACGCTTGATCCGGATGGTCAGCTCAGCCACTGGCTCAAGGTGAACGAGGAGCTGCGGAAGGCTGCCGGTGCGAATATCGGAGAAATGGTCACGGTTCAAATTTCTCCGGCAGATCCGGAGCCGGAACCCCGGTTGCCGGACGATTTGCTGGAAGCGCTTGCCGCGTCTCCGAGTGCCAAAGCTGCCTGGGAAGACACTACGACGATCGCGCGCCTCGATTGGATTCACTGGATCGAATCCGCGAAGCAGGCCAAAACACGAAAGCGCCGGGTGAATAATGCCTGCGACATGCTTTCGTCAGGCAAGAAACGTGTCTGCTGCTTTGACCAGTCCGGCTACTACAGCAAAAGCCTCAGCGCGCCCCGCGCGGCAGACTAGCAGTATGGTGTCGCCTGCAGCAGGCGGCACGTTGGAGTGGATGTCAGCGATATGCCCTGCGGCGATCGGCAAGGTGGCGTGTAGGACCCGCACGGCAATATCCGGTGGGTTTCTCCATATCTGATCCGCGCGCCGTACTCAGCATGCGCTGACGGGCTCCACCATGGCGCTCAGGCCGACGCCAGGCCGCTCCGCAATAGCTCCACGCCAGGTCCCCCAAAAGCCTTTCGCATGACATCAAGCTCTGCTTCCGGGCAAATGTCTGCTCCAGTCATCGCCGTTCCATACGATTCATCGTGGCTGGATCAATTCGAAACCGAAAGGCAGGTTCTCGGCCACATCCTGGCGCCTTCTGGCCAGCCCGAGTCTCGATGCGCAGCCGGTAGTCGACCTCATCATGACGAATCGGAGGAAATCCGAAGCTGAAGTCGACAAGGGCATCCTGCAGGCCGAAAAAGCCGAAGCCACCAGTGTCAACCCTGCCCAAAAGGCTTTCCAAACCCATCCCGCCGGGTTTGCCGCACCGGAAACATCCGCTGTCCGGCGAAACGCACGCCAGTGCTGACGCGGCGCGGCGCGCCTCCCATTTTCGGGACGGATCGTCAATAAAATCGGGACGCCTGGGCAAGCCGGCGTCCGGGTGAGTCCCTATGATCAGTATCCCGTGACATTCCATCACCGTTGTCGTTTTGGGGAGCGCGGTGCAAGCCGCGATGGGCGACGGGGAATATAAAGAAGAAGGAATACGATCAGTGACTTCAATACAGGCGGGCTTTTCCCGGGGCCAGAGGCGTTTTGCGTTTCGTGTGGTCGATGATTCTCTCGCCGCTGAATGCCGCTCTTTCCCATCGGGTGGTATTGCTGCCTTGGCGTTGATTTTCGCTTTGGCCCTCGTTCCTGCCGCACAAGCCGCGGATCTGACATGGAGAGGCAGCGAAGGTAGCGACTGGAATCAGGCGGACAATTGGTTATCCGGTGGTGTGCCGGCAACATGGGACAATGGCAGCGGCGATAATGCAGTCCTCGATTCGACGGGGATCGGGTCTAATGGCGGCTTTCTCGATATCAGAACGGACACGAAGGCCGGAACCCTCACGATCCATGAAAACGGCTACACGATCGGCTCCGACAACGGGGGGTGCTGTGACAGCAGTTGGGAGCTGGATCTCCAGTCGCTGGTTTTTGACGCCGGCGCCGATACGCTGACGCTTGGCGGCAGCGGCAAGCCCTTCAACTTTCGCATCGGCAGCACTGGTGGGCTCTCGTCCGGAACGATTATCGTCGAAGACAACTCATCGCTGGTAGGGCGGGCGGATGGAGCCATCGATGCGGTGACTGTGCAGTTGAATAGCGCCACCAGCCAGTTGTCGCTGAATGTCGATTCCGCCCTGACGAGCGAAACCATCGTTCAATTCGACGACTCCACGGGCGGAACGCTGAAACTGAATGGCCATGGCACCAGCGTCGGAAGCCTTACCGGCGAGACCGGTACAGTCACCAATAGCGCGGCCAACAACGCTGAGCTGGTCGTTTACGCTGGCGAGTTTGGCGGTAGCATTGAAGACGGCGTTGGAGGTGGAACGCTTGCCCTGACCAAAGCCGGCAGCGATACGCTCATACTGACCGGGAACAATACCTACAGTGGCGGCACCACCGTCAATGCGGGCACGCTCCAGGGCGACACCGACAGCCTCAAGGGCAACATCAAGAACGGCGCCGCACTGGTGTTCGATCAGAACGACGCGGGCACCTACGCGGGCATCATATCGGGTGCTGGCAGCCTGTCGAAAACCGGCGGCGGTGCGCTGACCCTGGCCGGTGCCAACACCTACACCGGCGACACAACCGTCGAGGACGGCAGCTTGTTCGTCAACGGCAAGCTGAGTGGTCCGGTCGATGTTCAATCCGGTGCCACGCTGGGCGGCTCGGGCACCATTGGGGGAGCCGTGACTGTGGCCGGGACGCTTTCCGCGGGCAACAGCCCTGGCACGCTGAGCACTGGCGATCTCACCCTGGAGAACACTTCCACTTCTTTGTTCGAGTTGAACAGCCCCGGCGTGGCCGGCGGCACTGGAAATGACTGGGTGAAAGTCGATGGCGATCTCGTGCTCGGCGGTAAGCTGGATGCGAGCGTGGCGTCAGCCGGCTACTATCGGCTGTTCGACTACACCGGTACGCAAAGCGGCACCTTCGACGAGAAGGAAATCAGCTCCACGGGCGCTTCTTTCACCGTGGACCTCTACGATGTGCTGACCAATATCGACCATCAGGTCAACCTCTTCGTGCTCGGCAAGGGCCAGCAGATGCAGTTCTGGGACGGGGCTGATGAGACCGGCAATGATGTCGTTGATGGTAGCGCCGGCACCTGGAGCACAAGCGCGACCAACTGGACGGGACAGCCGGGCGAGGCCGGCATCAACGATCAGTGGCGTGGCTCCGTGGGCGTATTTGCCGGCACCGCTGGCGGCGCCGTCACCGTGGACGGGACGCAGCCCTTCGACACGTTGCAATTCAAGACCGACGGTTATGAGCTGAGCGGCGGCGTGCTGCAAATCGCTCCCGCATCGGGCACCGACGGCACGATCAACATCGACGCGGACGTGGCTGCAACGATCGGTTCGGTGATCAGTGAGGGAGATACGGCTGGCGCCCTGGTGAAAACCGGACAAGGGGATCTCTTCCTCACTGGCGCCAACACCTACACTGGTGACACGACCATCCAGGCCGGCACGCTGCACGTCAGTCTCGACAGCTTCCGGGGTAATTTCGTCAACGACGGGAGTCTGGTATTCGAGCAGGCCGCGGACGACATCCAGGGCGCAGCCTATTCGGGAGGCATCTCCGGTGTGGGTGACGTGACCTACAATCTGGCCACGACACTCACCCTGACCGGTGAGAATACCTATAAGGGCGATACCACCATTTCCAGTCCTGATACCGGAACCGGTGCGCTGTCCGTGGCGTCGGACAGTGTCCTGGGGGATGCGAGCAGTCGTTTGACGCTGGACGGTGCCACCCTCCGGGTCACCGGTACGGACTTCGACCACACGGCGCGCGACATCACGATACGCCAGATCGGGACCTTCGATATCGCCGATCCGGCCAATATTCTTGAGGTGAGCGGAGTCATCGACGGCGCGGATGCCGTCGGTCTGGTCAAGTCCGGCGCCGGCACCCTGATCCTGTCCGGCGCGAACACCTATTCCGGTGACACGACGGTCACCGACGGGACGCTGCAAGGGAGTGCCAGCAGTCTGCGAGGCAATATCACCAACAACGCAAAACTCGTTTTCAACCAGGGTGCCAATGGTACCTATAGTGGCGTCATCTCGGG
>CAZYIP010000178.1:0-6007 GCA_964646895.1 uncultured Salinisphaerales bacterium
GCCGCTATCTTGCACGAGACCGAACCCATCTTAACCACAGGAGCCGTCAAGATGAATGAAAAGAACATATCCCGTCGATCGGCCTTGAAGCGCATGGCGCTCATCAGCGGAACGGCCGCTTTGCCCGCGCTGGTTGGGTCACGTGCAGCCTTCGCGGCCAAGGCGCCCAAGGCAGCCATGCAATATCAGGACACGCCGAAAAACGGCGAAGACTGCGCCGCCTGCATTCACTTCGTTCCCGGCGACAGCCCCGACGCCATGGGCAAGTGCAAGATCGTTGCAGGCGACATCAGCCCCAAAGGCTGGTGCGTCGCGTACGCACCCAAGTAGGGAAACTCTGGTCACCCCCTCTCCCGCTGGCGGGAGAGGGGCGGGGAGAGAGTGGAAGATTACCTCACCTCCTCTCCCTGATCAGTTACGCGGATATCCCAGCGCGCCCAGCGACTCCGCGATTTCGTCGAGAATGACCGGATCGTCGATCGTCGGCGGCATGTTGTAAGCCTCGCCGTCAGCGATTTTGCGCATGGTATTGCGCAGTACCTTGCCGGAGCGGGTCTTCGGCAGACGCTCGACGACAATGGCCTGCTTGAACGCCGCCACCGGACCGACCCGCGCACGCATCAGCTCGATCAGTTCGTCGATGATGCGCTCATGGGCACGGGTGACGCCGCTCTTGAGCACCACCAGCCCCACCGGCAGTTGCCCCTTGAGCTCATCCGCCACGCCCACCACGGCGCATTCCGCCACGTCCGGATGCGAGGCGATCACCTCTTCCATCAGCCCGGTGGACAGGCGATGGCCGGCCACATTGATGATGTCGTCGATGCGGCTCATGACCCAGGGATAGCCGTCGCTGTCGCGGAAACCGGCATCACCGGTGAGATAAAAGCCGGGATAACGGTCGAAGTACGCGCGCCGGCAACCATCGTCGTTTTCCCACAGGGTCAGCAGCGAACCGGGTGGCAGCGGCAGCCGGATGGCGATGCTGCCGATCTCGCCCGCCGGCATCTCCTCGCCCTTGTTGTCCAGGATTCGCAGGTCATAGCCGGGCACCACGGCGGTGGTCGAGCCGGGTTTGACCGGAAGCGGTTCGATGCCCATGCAGTTGCCGGTGATCGCCCAGGCCGTCTCCGTTTGCCACCAGTGGTCGATGACGGGCACACCAAGATGCTTCTGCGCCCATTCCAGGGTATCGGGATCGCAATGCTCGCCGGCCAGAAACAGCGTGCGAAAGCACGACAGGTCGTATTGCCTGATCAGTTCACCCTGCGGGTCGTGGCGCTTGATGGCACGGAACGCGGTCGGCGCCGTAAACAGCGCGCTGATCCCGTGCTGCGAGATGACGCGCCAGAAGGCGCCAGCATCCGGCGTGCCGACTGGCTTGCCCTCGTACAGGACCGTGGTGTTCCCGTTCAGCAGCGGGCCATAGACGATATAGGAGTGCCCCACCACCCAGCCGACATCCGACGCTGCCCAGTACACCTCCCCCGGCTGTACACCGTAAAAGTTTTGCATCGACCACTTCAGTGCCACCGCGTGACCACCGTTGTCGCGCACCACGCCCTTGGGCTTGCCGGTGGTGCCGGAGGTGTACAGGACGTACAGCGGGTCGGTGGATGCGAGCGGCGTACACGCAACCGGGCTGGCCTGCTCCTGAAACTGCCGCCAGTCGATATCGCGGCCCGGCACCAGTTCCACCGGCGCTTCGGGGCGTTGCAGGATCACGCAAAATTCCGGCTGGTGGCGCGCCTCGTCGAGCGCGCCGTCGAGCAGGGACTTGTAGTCGATGGTGCGACCGCCCGGCTGCACGCCGCAGGACGCGGCCAGTACCGCCTTCGGCTTGGCATCGTCAATGCGCGTGGCCAGTTCGCGCGCTGCGAAACCGCCGAATACGACCGAATGAATGGCGCCGATACGCGCGCACGCGAGCATCGCAATTGCCGCCTCCGGCACCATCGGCATGTAGATGACGACGCGATCGCCCTTGCTCACGCCGCGCGCCTGCAACGCGCCGGCGAAGCGGGCGACGTCGTCGCGCAGCTCACGGAAGGTCCACGTGGCCACCGTGCCGGTCACGGGGCTGTCGTAAATCAGCGCCGGCTGGTCGGCGCGGCCGTGCTCCACATGGTAATCGAGCGCGTTGTAGCAGGTGTTTGTCTCACCGCCGACATACCAGCGATAGAAAGGCGCACCGCTGGCATCCAGCACCCGCTCCCACGGCCGCGTCCACTGGATCAACTCGCCGGCCTCGCCCCAGAAACCGTCCGGGTCGCGCAGCGAGCGCTCGTATGCGCTTCGGTAGGTGGATGATCCCATTGCCGTCTCCTCGTAATGTCGAGCTTGTCATCTGCTTCGATTGTAGGCTGTGTTGACGTGGGTTCGCATCTGCGGGAACAGGCCATGAGGAACTTAGCGGCTCGCCAGCGGTCCATTGGCTACGACTAAAAAATCAACACAACACCTTGATTGTTAAAGTGCATTCCGGAATATTTCGGCAACGTCCAGCGGCAGTGCTGGCGTGGCTCGCGCTGCCGCTGATACTGCTTGTCGTTGCGCCCGTGCGTGCGGACGATGCATTCGGTTACACGCAGGTCGTGGCAAAAGCGCGCCAGCTGGCTGCGCAGCCCTATCATGCACCGCCCACCGTACCCAAGGTACTCCGGGATCTGACCTACGATCAGTACCGTGACATCCACTTCCGCAAATCGCACGAGCTGTGGCCGGACAGCCGGTTTCACGTGCAGTTTTTCATGCCGGGGCTGTTTTTCACCCACGCGGTGAAAATTAACGTCATTGACGACAATGGGGCACACCCGGTGCCCTTCTCCACGCAGTTGTTCGATTTCGGCTCGAACACCTTCGATGCCAGCAAACTGCCCCGCGACCTCGGATTCGCCGGCTTCAATATCCGCTACGACGGCTACCACCCCGAGAACACCCTGGCCAAGACCAACGAGGTCATTTCCATCCTCGGCGCCAGCTATTTTCGCGGCAAGGGCGCGACACAGCAGTTTGGCGTTTCGGGCCGCGGGCTCGCCATCGATACCACGACACAACCGGAGGAATTTCCGAGCTTCGTCGAGTTCTGGCTGCAAAAGCCCCCGCCGGACGCCGACAGCGTGACGTTCTACGCGCTGCTCGACAGCCCCAGCGCCAGCGGCGCCTACCGCTTTGTCGTGCATCCCGGAGAGACCGCGGTGACGGACGTCAAGGCCACGATCTTCCTGCGCAAGTCCGTGGCCCAGCTCGGCCTCGCGCCGCTGTCCAGCATGTACATGTACGGCCGCGGCGACTATCGTCCACCAGCCTACCTGCGGCCGGCGGTACACGATTCGCAGGGGCTTTTGATCCACACCGATACCGGTGAGTGGATCTGGCGCCCGCTCGCCAATCCGCAGGTCGCCAGCACCTATACGTTTCAGCTGAACGATCCGCGCGGCTTCGGGCTCATGCAACGCAACCGCGACTTCTTCACCTACCAGTCCATGTCCATGAGTTACGAGGCGCGCCCGAGCGCCTGGATCGAGCCGAAGGGCGACTGGGGCGCGGGTCACGTGGTGCTGTACGAGTTTTCCACACCCAACGAAACCAACGACAATATCGTCACTTTCTGGCAGCCCGCGAAGCCACCCCGGCCGGACAAGCCGGTGCGCCTCGCCTACCGGATCCACTGGGGTGAGATGGGGCCGGAGCGCCACGCCGGGCGCGTGGTCAACACCTTCATGACCCGACGCGACCTGAAGCAGCCGACCGAGTTCATACTGGATTTCGCCGGCGGGGAGCTGAAGAATCTGCCGCCGGACAGCATCATGAAAGGCCATATCAGCACGGACGACAATGGAAAGCTGCTCTACCACTACGTGGAACGCAACGACAAAATCAACGGGTGGCGGCTGGTGTTCAAGATCGCCCCGACGACGGGCCAGCCGGTGCAACTGCGCGCCTTCCTGGCCCACGACGACCATGCCGTCACCGAAACCTGGGATTATGTCCTTGCCCCCGAAACAAAGTAACGCAAAGGCCACCTATACCCTCTCCCGCCGGCGGGAGAGGGTGGAGACGTGCATGATCATCGCATGCGCGCTGCTCGCCGCGATCCTCGCCATGCCGGCCGCCACCGCCGCCGAAAAATTCGGTTTTGAACAGGTAGTGGAACAGGCACGGCAATTGGCTCGGCAGCCTTATCAGGCGCCGGTGCAGGTATCAGAGCGCTTCCGCCACCTCGACTTCGACCAGTGGAGCAGCATCCGCTCGCGGCGCGACAAGCCACTGTGGCCCGACCGGCCGTTTCATATCGAGCTGCGGCCCGCCGGCTATCTGTTCGCGGAGCCCGTCACGCTGCACATGGTCGACGAGCAAGGCGTGCACACCCTGCCGTTCCTGCCGGGGCGTTTCAACTACGAACCCGAACGCATCGGCGGGCCGCTGCCATCGGACCTCGGTTATGCGGGCTTTCGTATCCTCTACCATATCAACAGCCCGGACCGGTTCAACGAAGTCATCAATTTCATGGGGGCCAGCTATTTTCGCGCGGTTCCGAAGGATGGCCGGTTCGGCCTGTCCGCCCGCGGACTGGCGATCGACACGGCCGAGCCCAGCGGCGAGGAATTTCCCCGTTTCAGCGACTTCTGGCTGGTGAAACCGGCGCCCGATGCCGACCACATGACCCTTTACGCGCTGCTCGACAGCCCCAGCGTCAGCGGTGCCTACCGTTTCGTTATCCGGCCAGGCGCGCAAACCGTGACCGATGTCGAAGCCACGCTGTTCCTGCGCAAACCGGTGAAGAAGCTCGGCCTGGCGCCGCTTACCAGCATGTATCTTTACGGCATCGGCAATCACCGGCCGGCGAATTCCCCGTTCCCCGCCATCCACGACTCGGACGGGCTGCTGATTCACGCCAGTACCGGCCAATGGATCTGGCGCCCGTTGAGCAACCCCACCCACCTGGCGGACAGCGAATTTCTGCTGCCAGGCGTGAAGGGCTTCGGCCTGATGCAACGCGACCGCCGCTTCGACGACTACCAGTCGCTGAACATGTATTACGAGGACCGGCCCAGCGCCTGGATCACACCCGAAGGCGACTGGGGGCCCGGTCATGTGGAACTGGTCGAGATTCCTTCAGACGGTGAAACCAACGACAACATCGTGGCCTTCTGGGTCGCCGACGAGGCGCCCGCGCCGGGTGAACCGCTACATATCGCCTACTCCATTCACTGGCAGCTGACGCAACCGTTGCGTTCGCCGAATGGCCGTGTCGTCGCGACCCTCATCGGCGGCGATGCCGACAAGGGTACGACCAAGTTCGTCATCGATTACAGTGGCGACAAACTCGACTCGCTGGCGGATGACAGCGGTGTAAAAGGGCACGTCGAGGTTTCCCCCAAGGCGGAAGTCCTGGAAAATCGGGTGCTGAAGAATCCACACGTGCATGGCTGGCGCCAGGTCATCCAGGTCTTGCCGCTGCCGGACCACCCGATCAACGTGCGCACGTGGCTCACCCACGATAGCGACACGCTCACCGAAACCTGGGACTACGTGATGCCACCGGCCGCCAATTGATGCAAACGACGGGTCCGCGGCAGTCGGAAATGGTTTAGGATACGGGGACGCACAGCTGACACGGCTCTCAACCATGGTGGACGACAGTCAAGACGGGGAAGCGGCACAGGACCAGCGCCTGAGTTCCCCCACCTGCCTGCTTTCGGAGCTCGACGATCCGGTGGCAATCGGCTATCTGAGCAAAGTCGACGTTGCCGAAGTACTGGCAGGGATCACGGCCGACCTGCGCGCCTGCCATACGAAGCTGGATAGCGGTACTCCGGCAGCAGCGACACTGAACGCCATACTGGACCAACTCGCCGACCTGCGCACCGACCTGCCGCAGATAACTCTCCCGCCCCCGGCCACCGGTGATCCCGGCGCTCTGCTACGACAGGTGCGGGCGCGCCTTTCCGACGCCCTGCTGCGCCTCGACGACGATGCCGAGATCACGCGACAGCTACGCGGA
>CAZYIP010000179.1:0-6000 GCA_964646895.1 uncultured Salinisphaerales bacterium
CTAAAGTAAATCTACAGAGTCATTCAACACGCATCAGCCCGCGTGCCGTCTGGTACGCGGCTGCCACACCGCATCGGATCCGCGCCAGGTGCCGTTTCGCTCGAAACGGCCGCACATGTTTGGCAGCTTCGCGCCTTGCCGAAGCGACAAATACCAGCGAACACGGTCCGTATGCGGGAGGCTCGCATGCCGAGAAAGAAGATCAAACTCGACCACACCCTCGAATACCTGTCGATCCTGGACGAAAACGGCAAGCTGGACCGGGATCTCGAACCGGACATCGACGACGATCTGTTGCTGAGGATGCATCGGGTCATGCTGCTCAGCCGGCGCTTCGACGAGCGCCTGCTGGTCCTGCAGCGCCAGGGGCGGATCGGCACGTTCGCGCCGGTGCGCGGGCAGGAGGCGTGCCAGATCGGCTCCATGGCGGCGTTGCGGGACGAGGACTGGTTCGTGCCGGCGTTTCGCGAGTTCGCGGCCATGCTCTGGCGAGGTATTTCGCTGCCGCACCTGCTGGTGTTCCTCGCCGGCTACAACGAAGGTGCGGCGATACCCGAGGACAGGCACGATCTGCCGATCGCGGTGCCGGTGGCCACGCAGATTCCGCATGCTGTCGGACTGGGCTACGGCGCCCGCTACCGCGACCGCGACGAGGTCGCCATCGCATTCTTTGGCGATGGCGCCACATCCGAAGGGGATTTTCACGAGGGGCTCAATTTCGCCGGCGTCCTGCAAACGCCGACCCTCTTCCTGTGCCAGAACAACCAGTGGGCCATCTCGCTGCCGCGCGAGAAGCAGACCCGGTCGAAGACGCTGGCGCAGAAGGCGCTCGCCTACGGCATTCCCGGTCTGCAGGTGGACGGCAACGACATCCTCGCGGTTTACGCCGCCACGGCCGAGGCCGCCGAGCGCGCCCGTGCCGGCGACGGCCCCACCCTGATCGAGTGCGTCACCTACCGTCTGTCGATTCACACCACGGCGGATGATCCGAAGAAATATCGCGAGAAGGAGGAAGTGGAAAGGTGGGAAAAGCGCGATCCGCTGCCACGCTTCCAGAAATATCTGATCGACCGCGATCTGCTGTCCGACAACGACGTCGAATCGCTGGAGGATGAAATCGGGCAACAGGTTCGCGATGCGTGGAAGGAAGCTTCGTCGCGCATCGAAAAGCTGGGCGGCCCGCCGGTGATGTTCGACTACATTTACGCCGAGCCGCCGCCCTGTTTGCAATCCCAGCGGCGCGCGTTCGAGCGCTCGCTGAAGGGTGAGAGCTAGACGATGGCCAATCTGACCATGGCCGCCGCAATCAATCTGGCCCTGATGCAGGAGATGGAAAACGACGACAGCATCATCGTCCTCGGCGAGGACGTGGGTGTCGACGGCGGCGTGTTCCGCATCACCGACGGCCTGCTCGACCGCTACGGCGAACAGCGGGTGATCGACACACCGCTGGCGGAGACCGGCATCGCCGGCGTTTCCGTCGGCATGGCGCTGTACGGGCTGAAGCCGGTGTACGAAATGCAGTTCTCCGGGTTCAGCTACATGGGCCTGCACCAGCTTGAGATGCACGCGGCGCGCATGCGCTGGCGCTCCCGGGGACGCTATTCGGTACCGTTGGTGGCGCGTATCCCCTACGGCGCCGGCGTGCGCGCGCTGGAGCATCACTCCGAGAGCAAGGAGGTGCTGTACGCGCATATCCCCGGCCTCAAGATGGTGGTGCCCTCCGGCCCGCGCAATGCCCGCGCGTTGCTGGTGAGCGCCATCCGTGACCCGGACCCGGTGGTCTACTTCGAGCCCAAGGCCGTCTACCGCGCGTTTCGTGAAGAAGTCCCCGACGACGAGGAAACCCTGCCGCTGGGGCAGTCGCAAACCGTCCGCGAAGGGCGCGACCTGACGCTGATCACCTACGGCGCCATGCTGCGCCGGACGCTGGCGGCGGCGGATCGGCTGGCGGACGAGGACGGGGCACAGGCCGAGGTGATCGATCTGCTGAGCCTCTCACCGCTGGATCATGAGCGTTTCGCGGAATCCGCGCGGCGCACCGGGCGGGTCGTGATCGTGCACGAGGCGCACCGCACCTACGGGCCGGCCGGGGAGATCATGGCACGACTGATCGAGGAATCGTTCTGGTACCTGGAGGCACCGATTCGGCGCGTCACCGGCTTCGACACCATGGTGCCCTTCTTCGCTCGCGAGCAAGCCTATCTTCCCGACGCGAATCGCATTCTGGAAGCGGCGCGCGCCGTCCTGAGAGACTAGAACATGAGCCAGGAATTCAAGTTCACCGACCCCGGCGAAGGCCTGCACGAAGGCGAGATTCTCGAAGTCCACGTCAGCGAGGGCGACGAGGTCGAAGACGGCGACATCGTGCTCACGGTGGAGACCGACAAGGCCAGCACCGATGTGCCCGCACCCTTCTCCGGCACGGTCGAGAAGCTGCACGTCAAGGAAGGCGACATGGTCGAGGTCGGCGATACGCTGATCACCTACCGCGAGGGTGGCGAAGAGTCGGAGGCGGGCGAAGGCGAAGAAGAGGAAAAGGAGAAGGAAGGGGCCGGCGAGGAGGAAGCGTCGGCACAGAAGGAACAGCCACAGGAGAAAGGCGGGACGAAAGAGGAACAGCGTGGCGCCGAGGAATCGCAACAAGAGCCGGCGGAAGACAAGGAGGAACGACAGCCGGCACGGCGCGATGGCAAATCCGCCGACGAAGGCCCGGTGCCGGCCGCGCCCAGCACCCGCCGCCTGGCGCGCGAAAAAGGCGTCGATCTGCGTACGGTCGAAGCAAGCGGACCGCACGGGCGTGTCACAGCCGAAGACGTGGAAGCGGCGGCCGGGGGCGGCAAGCAGCGCGAGCGCAGCGGTGCGCCTGCGGTCACGCCCGGTTCGGCGCCCGGACCATTGCCCGATTTCAGCCAGTGGGGAGAGGTCGAACGTACACCGCTGCGCTCCATCCGCCGCGCCACCGCGCAGCACATGGCCCAGTCCTGGGCGCAGATCCCGCACGTGTTTCACCAGGACGTGGCCGATGTCACCGAACTGGAACGCTTCCGCCGGGAATATGCGCCGGAGGCGCAGGCCGGGGGCGGCAAGTTTACCCTCACGGTGCTGGTGATGAAGGCGCTCGTGTTCGCGCTCAAGGAATTTCCGCGCTTCAACGCCAGCCTGGATACGGAAAACGAAGAAATCGTCCTCAAGCGCTATTTTCACATCGGCATGGCAGTCGCCACCGAGCAGGGCCTGCTGGTGCCGGTGGCCCGGGACGTGGATCGCAAGAACCTGACCGAACTTACTGCGGAGATTGGCGCGCTTGCCGAGCAGGCCCGCAGCGGCGATCTGCAGCGCGAAGACATGCAGGGCGCGTCCATGACCGTGACCAACCCCGGTGCCATGGGCGGTTCCGCGTTCATGCCCCTGGTCAATTATCCGCAGGTCGCGATTCTGGGCATGGCGCAGGCGCGGCTGGAGCCGGTGGTGCGCGGCGATCTGGATGCCCACGAGATCGTTCCGCGCCTGCGGCTGCCGCTGATTCTGGGATTTGACCACCGGGTCAACGACGGTGCCGATGCCGCCCGGTTCGTTACCACGCTGATCGAGATTCTGGACGATCCCAAGTCGCTGCTGCTAAAGATCTAACCATGTCCAAAGATGGCGACAAACTGCCCGAACGGACCGACGTGCTGGTGATCGGCGGCGGGCCGGGCGGCTACGCAGCCGCATTCCAGGCAGCGAAACTGGGACTGGATGTCACCCTGGTCAGCGATGAGGACCGGCTCGGGGGCGTATGCCTGCTGCGTGGCTGTATCCCGTCGAAGACGCTGCTCTATGTCACCGAACTTTTGCACGCGAGCGCGGCCGCCGAGCGCATGGGCGTGAAATTCGCGCGCCCGGATGTGGATATTAATGCCCTGCGGCAATGGAAGGATCAGGTGGTGGACAAGCTGGCCGGCGGTGTCGGTACCCTGTGCAAAAAGCGCGGCGTGCGCGTGGTGCAGGCGCGGGCCTCGTTCGACGGTGCGGAGCAGGTCCGCCTGGAGGGCGCCGAGCGCGATCGTATGGGATTTCGGCACGCGATCATCGCCAGCGGCACGCGGCCGGTGGCCCTGCCGGGCACCGACTTCGACGATCAGGGGCGGGTGATGAGTTCCACCGGCGCCCTGGATCTGAAGGATATCCCGGAGACGCTGCTGGTGGTCGGCGGCGGGTATGTGGGCCTGGAAATGGGCATGGTCTACCAGGCCCTGGGCAGCCGGGTCACTCTCGTGGAAATGGCCGACCGGCTCATGCCGCGGGCCGATACGGATCTGGTCAAGCCGCTGGCCCAGTCTGTCGATGAGCGATTCGAAGCCGTTTACCTGAATACGCGGGTGACGGATCTGAACGAGGACAACGACCGCGTACGAGTCACGCTGGAAGGCGACGATGAATCCTCCGACGCCGCTTTCGATCGCGTACTGGTCGCCATCGGCCGCCGGCCCAACTCGGAAGCACTCAATCTGGAGTCGGCCGGCGTCGCGACGGACGACAAGGGCTTCATCCAGGTGGACGGGCAGCGGCGGACCGGCGCAGACAACATTTTCGCGGTCGGTGATGTGACCGGCGGCATGCTGCTCGCCCACGAAGCCATGCACGAGGGCAAGGTGGCGGCCCGCGCGATCGCGGGGGAGAAGGCGGTGTTCGATCCGCGCGCCATTCCCGCCGTGGTCTATACGGATCCGCAAATTGCCTGGTGCGGACTGACGGAGCAACAGGCGCAGGCCGAACAGCGCGAGATCAAGACGTTGCGCTTTCCGTGGCGGGCGGCGGGGCGCGCCATGTCCATGGGCGCCGGCGCGGGGCTGACCAAGCTGCTGGTGGCACCGGAAGACGGGCGCGTGCTCGGGGTGGGGATCGTCGGCCCGGAGGCCGAATCCCTGATCGCCGAGGGCGTGCTGGCGGTGGAGATGGGCGCCGTGGCCGAGGACCTCGCCCTGGCAATCCACCCGCATCCGACCCTGACCGAAACCATCGGCGAGGGCGCCGAGTTGTTCTTCGGCGGCTCGACCCACTACGGGTAGGGCAAGTAGCGCCTGATCGTGGTCGGTCAGCGCGTATTGCCGATTTCGTTTCCCGGAACTGTCCGCGGCCTTCGTCGACATACTGTCTCAATGACCCGCCCAGCGTCGGCCACAAGCCGTGAGGTTTCGGCGGCCTGTACACATTGCGAAACTGTATCCGATTGGATACAGTGAGCGTAATGTACCAGTTTTACCGCACGGATGAGTTCGACGCATGGCTCTCGCGTCTGAAAGACAAGGTCGGCAAGGCCCGAATTGTCAAGCGTATACGATCGGCAGAGGCGGGAAGCTTTGGTGATTGCAAACCGATCCGCGACGGTGTCTACGAAATGCGAGTGCATGTTGGCCCCGGTTATCGGCTGTATTACACGCAGGTCGGATCGGTTGTCTACCTGCTTCTGGTGGGAGGTGACAAAGGGTCACAAACCCGCAACATAAAACGTGCGCTCAAATTGGCCCGCGAGCTGCGGGAGGAGTAAATGATGGCAGTGAAAACAGCGCCGTTCGATGCGGCGGATTATCTCGACGACGAGGAAACCATCGCCGAATACTTGAGCGCCGCCTTGGAAGATCCAAACCCGGATGTGCTTTTAACGGCAATCCGGGACATTGCCCGAGCCCGCGGAATGACGCAACTCGCTCGCGATACAGGGTTGGGACGCGAGAGCCTGTACAAGGCGCTGGCACCGGGTTCCCGGCCCCGATACGACACGATACTCAGGGTCGTTCATGCACTGGGTGTGCGCCTGCATGCCGAGCCCGCCGAGGTCGCTGAACGTTAACCGGCGCGGGGGAACATTCAAGGCTCCGAAGGGCCTGCCCGGCCCGGGCCGTTCGCTCGCTCGTCGTGCCCGCGGGTGGTGGAGAAAGCGAATAACGTCTTACCCGTTACGGTGTGTCGGCAGGGTCTTGCGCAGTTCTTCGGGTGAGAAGCGGGCGGTCGGAT
>CAZYIP010000180.1:0-5910 GCA_964646895.1 uncultured Salinisphaerales bacterium
CCTCCGTATCCCCCAGCTCGGTGACGCGAATCATGATCTGGTCGCCCCAGGTCGTGCGCAGCCCCTGCAGGAAGTGATAAACCGCGACATCCGCGCGTACCAGCGGGTTTCCGGTGACCACCGCTTCCAGCACCGACACGAACAGCCAGGTGGCTGCCAGCATGAGTATGAATGCGGCACCGAGACCGCGGATTTCGCGCTGTTCCGGATCCAGCACGGACAGCAGCAACCGGCTGCCCCAGTTGCTGCGCGCGCGCGCCCAGCCCCAGGTCCGCTCCTGTGCGTTGATGATCCACGGCAGGCCGCGGCGCAGGGCGATGCGCACCAGCCAGGCGATCAGCCACAATGTGGCGATGAGCACGATTGCGAAGACCGCCAGGCGCCCGGCGACGGCGCCGGCCAGCGTCAACGAGGCGCCCAGCAGCACGCCGGTCACGGTGTGCAACGGCGCCCAGATCAGTGCCGATGCGACGTTCATCAGTATGAACGGGCGCAGGGGCATGCGCATGATGCCTGCAATCAGCGGCACCACCGCATGCGGGCCGCGCACGAAGCGCGAGAGAAAGATGCTCTTGGGTCCGTGGCGTTGAAAGAAAGCCTGGCCGCGTGTGTACAATTGCGGTTTTTTCCGGAATGGCCATAATTCCAGCACGTCCCGGTGATAACGGTGACCGACCCAGTAGGAGATCATGTCGCCGCCACTTGCGCCCGCGGCCGTCAGCACGAGCAATGGCCACAGTTCGACGGCGCCGCTGGGTACCAGCGCGCTGATCGCGAGAATGATCGGCGATCCGGGTACGACGGTGCCAATGATGGGCGCCGCTTCCGCCAGCGCCAGCAGGAACACCAGAGCGTAGGCCCAGTACGCGTGAGCCGAAACCAGAGCAATCAGAGTGTGGAGAAAGGCTGCCACCGCGAGCCCTTGCGCGAGTCTGTAATGGTTTGCCTTGACGCAGGACGTGACGGGTCCCGCGGCACCACCGGCACGGTGTCGGCAGTGTGCGCATAGACTACCATTTGATGAAGAGATGAGTAATCGAACCGGCACCAGGAACGTCCTGGGATTCCATTATCGCCCGCCGGACCACCGGGGCGGGATAGCCGCCCCCGCGGGTATTGCCGCCGTGTGCCGGGACACGCGGCTGCGCCTGGCCGAGCATGTTTACACATCAGGCGCGATCGAGGATATCGGCTTCAGGCAGGACGAGGTCGAGCGTCTGCTTGGCGGCGTGACCGTGGGCGGACACCGGCTGGAGGACGAGCAGCAGATCCTCAATCTGGCGCGCGCGTGGCAGCGGATGATCGAACGGGTCGAGGATCGGGCGTTCGCACTCGATGAGGAGACGTTCTGCGCTCTGCACCGCGAAGCCGCTCGTGACACCGGCCTCAACTGGGGTCTGTTTCAGGATCGCCGGGTGCCGGTCGGCGGCACCTACCGGCGCGTGCCGCGCACACACATTGTCAATCCGCGCTTCGAGCCGGCGATGCAGGCACTGAATACGATTGCGGATGCGCACGAGCGCGCGGTGGCGTGCTTTCTGTGCGTCAGCGTCAATCAGTTTCTCGCCAGCAGCAACGCGCGGGTGGCGTGGCTGGTGATGCAGGGCGTGCTGATGGCCGCCGGGTATCCGCTGCTGCACACTCCGCCGTCCATGCGCATGGAGCTGAATATCCGCATGATGCGCTTCTATGACACGCTCGACGGCAGCGAAGTGATGCGCTTTCTGCTCAACCATGGCGATACCGGCGAGGAGGAGCGCCCGAAGCGGCGCGGCATGCTGGCGATGCTCGGGCTGTAACGACAGACCGGTGCCAGGCGTGCCGTGCGGGAAACTCCACGTGCCTGGTCAAGTGATCCGGGGGCTGTCATCCTGACTGCGGCTGAAGCCGCTCCTGCAAGCGGCGCATTTCATGCTCAATGTATTCCGGATCAACGCAGACCCGGCATGGTGAATCCGGCCTGATCGAGCTTGCCAAGCAACAGGCCGCGGTCGCGCTCGTCGAGTTCGACCAGGGGCGGGCGCAGCGCCGCCCACCGGGATTCACCGCTGAAGTGCGCCGTCGCTGCCTTGAGCGCCGGAATGGTCGGTACGCTCTCGAAGATTTCGCGGATGCGGATCAGTGCCGCCTGTTGGGCGTCAGCGTCGTCATCCCGCCAGGTCCGCGCCAGCCGTGCGATCGCCGCCGGGTTGACGTTGGCGGTCGCGCTGATGCAGCCGGCGCCGCCGGCCCGCAGCGTGGCGAGCAGGAAGCGCTCGCTGCCGGCAAACACCCGGAAACCCGCCGGCGAGAAATCGTCGATCAGCCTTTGCGTGTTCGCCCAGTCGCCCGAGCTGTCCTTGATGCCGGCCACCGTCTGCGGATACGCCGCGATCAGGCGCCCGATCAGCGCTGGTCCGAGCGGCACCTGTGCCACCGGCGGTATGTGGTACAGATGCAGGCGCAGCCGCGCATCGCCAATGCGCTCGATCACTTCGCTGAAATAGCGGAACAGCCCTTCGTCGGAGACACCCTTGTAGTAGAACGGCGGCAGCATCAGCACGCGGGTGCAGCCGGCAGCGAGTGCATGCCGGGTGAGGGTGACCGTTTCTTCGATCGAGCAGCAGCCGGTGCCCGGCATCATGCGTTCGGCGGGCACCCCTTCGGCGACCAGCGTGTCGATCAGCTTCTGCTTGTCGGCCAGTGCCAGCGAGTTCGCCTCGGAATTGGTGCCGAACACGGCCAGGCCCACGTCGTTGTCCAGCAGCCAGCGGCAGTGGCGGGCCAGCCGCGCGCCATCGGGAGTGAGATCAGCCTTGAAGGGTGTGATGACCGGCGAAAGCACTTCGCCGGCGGCTTGGCTGTCCTGCATTTTGCCTGTCTCCGCGTGCCGGTTTCCGTGCCAGTATAACCAGCGTCACGCGCGGTGCAAGGCGGCTTTGTATCAGACCGACCTGCCGTGGCACAGGGCCGCACCGCAGGTGTGATCCACACCGCTGTGCCTTGCGGATACCGGACGGCAGGATCAGGCCTGGGTCATGGTCGTCGGCAGCCATGACACCAGCCCCGGGAATGCGGTAATAAGCACGACCATCAGCATCAGTATGAAGAAGAACGGCAGCGCGTAATAGCCGATGCGGAAAATGTCGTAATTGGTCATGCCCTGGAGCACGAACAGGTTGAAGCCCACGGGTGGCGTGATCTGCGCCATTTCCACGACGATCACCAGGTAGACGCCGAACCACATCAGATCGATGCCCTGGGCCTGCACCATCGGGAGGATGACCGAAGTGGTCAGGACCACGACCGAGATGCCGTCGAGAAAGCAGCCCATGATGATGAAGAAGACGGTCAGCGCGAACAGCAGCTCGGCAGTTGAAAGGTGCAGGCTGGCGATCCACTCCGCCAGATGGCGCGGGATGCCGGTATAGCCCATCGCCACGGTCAGAAACGACGCGCCGGCGAGAATGAAGCCGATCATGCAGGTGGTGCGAACCCCGCCGACCAGACTGCGACGAAAGTTTGCCCAGGACAGCGAGCCCCCGGCCCAGGACAGCAGCAGCGAGCCGGCCACGCCGAACGAGGCCGCCTCCGTCGGCGTGGCGAAGCCCGCGTAAATCGAGCCGATCACGGCGAGAATCAGCAGCACCACCGGGATCAGACGGCCCGACTTGCGGATCTTGTCGAAAAAACCGAGCGCCGGCTCCGCGGGCGCGCGCCGCTTCGGGTGAGTGAGCGACCAGCCGATGATGTAGCCCATGAACAGCACGATCAGCACCAGGCCGGGGATCACGCCCGCGATGAACAGGCGTGCGATGGAAACCTCCGCCAGCACTGCGTACACGATCATGATGATGGATGGCGGAATCAGCAGCCCCAGGGTGCCGGAGCCGGCCAGCGAGCCGATGACCATGGGTTCGGGGTAGCCGCGGCGCCTGAGTTCGGGAATGGACATGCGGCCGATGGTGGCCACGGTGGCGGCGGACGAACCGGACACGGCCGCGAAGATGCCGCAGGCGAGCACGTTGACGTGCAGCAGGCGTCCGGGCAGGCGTCCGAGCCACGGCGCGAGCGCGCTGAACATGTCCTCGGACAGGCGCGTTCGGAACAGGATCTCGCCCATCCATACGAACAGCGGCAGCGGCACCAGCGTCCACGACGCCAGCGAGCCCCACATGGTGCTGCTGATGATCAGGCCGACCGGCGCGTTGGTGAAAAACGCGATCGCCGTGAATCCGACCAGAAACAGCGACACCGCGACCCAGATGCCGCTGCCCAGCAACACGAACAGCAGCACGACCAGAATGATGCCTTCGGTGACGATGCTCACTTACCGATCCGCCGTGTCGTCGTCGATGGATTCGGCAAGGCGCTCGTAGTCGGGTTCGCCGCCGCGAATCACGGTCATCAGGTTATCGAGCAGGGCCACCGCCATCGCGACCGCGCCCACGGCCATCGCTGCCTGCGGGATCCACAGCGGTACCGCCAGCACCCCCGGAGAGACGTCGCCGAAACGCCAGGAGGCGATCGTGAGGTGCACCATCCAGTAGGCGAGGTAGCCGACCAGCAGCAGCGTGACCGTGAGGCACCAGAGTTCCATGCCGTGCCTCGCCCGTGGCGGCACTTGCCCCAGGATCAGGCTCACCCGGATATGGCCGCCATTGCGCAACGTCGGCGCCAGGCCGAGAAAGATCATGGCAGCGAAACAGAATCCCGCCAGTGCGTTGGCGTCCGGCACCACGCCGCCGAAGGGGCGCACCAGCGCCGATGCCAGCACCAGCCCGCCGGTGGCGATCATCAGCACACCGGCGAGCACCCCGCAGAGGTTGTAGAACCACGCGAGCAGACGCTTCATGGCGCGTCGCCGCAAGCGCGGCTACTGGCTTTTACGGTAGTCTTCGATAATCTTTTTGCCGGTCGCGCCAGCTTCCTTCTCCCAGCTCTCCAGCATTTTTTCGCCAACCTCTTTCAGCCCCTGCTCAAGCTTGGCCGACGGCTCGCTCACTTTCATGCCATGCTCGGCCAGCTTCTTGGTCATGGCGTGGGCTTCTTCCTCGCTCATCTTCCAGCCACGCTCTTTCGCCTCCTGCGCGGCTTTCAGCACCGCCTGCTGCTCCGACGGATCCAGGGCATCAAACGCGCGCTGATTGACGAACACCATGTTCTTGGGCACCCACGCCTGAATGTTGTAGTAGTACTTGACGTAATCCCAGGCCTGGGTGTTCACGCCGGTGGAGGGCGAGGTGAGCATGGCATTCACGATGCCGGTGGCGAAAGCCTGCGGCACTTCGGGGACTTCGACCTGGGTCGGTATCATGCCCGTGAGCTTGGCGAGGCGGGAGGTCTCGGTGTTGTTGGTGCGGAATTTCAGGCCCTTGAGGTCTTCTACCGAGTTGATTTCACGATTCGTGTACAAGCCCTGTGGCGGCCACGGCACCACGTACAGCAGTTTCAGGCCCTGCTGCTGCATCAGTTTCTCGATCGCCGGCTTCGATGCCTCCCAGAGCTGCCTCGCCTGTTCGTAGGAAGTGGCGAGGAAGGGAACGGAATCGATCGAGTAGATCGGGTTCTGGTTGCCGAGGATGGAGATGAACACCTCGCCGGCCTGCACCTGGCCCGTGCGCACCGCGCGCTGGATCTGCGGATGCTTGATCAGCGAACCGCCGCTGTGAATGGTGATGACAAGCTTGCCGTCGGTCGCTTTCTTGATGTCCTTGGCGAGCTGGTAGTCGTTGCGGGTATGGAAGTTGGCGTCCGGGTAAGGCGTCGCCATGTCCCAGTGAGTCGCCGCCGCGGCGCTTGCACAGGCTATCCCCAGCGCCATCGCTCCCAGTATGGTAATCAGCTTTTTCATGGACTTTTCCTCTGTCGCGGAATGGGGGCTTGTAGTTCGTTGTTAAATGCGGCCCTAGGCCGTGTTCACAATCATTC
>CAZYIP010000181.1:0-5898 GCA_964646895.1 uncultured Salinisphaerales bacterium
GGATCAATTACCTCAAGGAGACAGGTAGACATGGCCATTCTGTACGCTGCTCTCATCGCCATTGCGGCGGCCTGGACGCTTGCCTTCATCGGCGTGCCGCTGCTGGTGTGGACACTTGCGGTTGCGATCTACCTCGTTGGCCTGTTCGCTACCGGAATGATGAGCGCCACCGCTGGCATTGTCGTCGGCTGCGTGTTTGTGGCGCTGGCGGCGTTGTTCAATCTGCGTCCGTTGCGTCGCGCCATTCTGACGCGGCCGATCCTGGCCGCATTTCGAAAAGTGCTGCCGCCGATGACCGCCACGGAGCGCGAGGCACTGGAGGCCGGCGACACCTGGTGGGAAGGCGATCTGTTTCAGGGACGTCCGGACTGGCGCAAGCTGCTCGATTACAAGGTGACGCCGCTGTCGTCCGACGAGCAGGCTTTCCTCGACGATCAGGTGGAAACCCTGTGCGCGATGCTGGACGAGGACCGTATCGTGCGACGCGATCGCGACCTGCCGCCCGAGGCGTGGGACTACATCAAGAACGAGGGTTTTCTCAGCCTGATCATCCCGCGCGCTTACGGCGGTCGCGAATTCGGCACGCTGGCGCAGTCCACGGTGGTCTCCAAGATCGCGAGCCGCAGCATCAGTGCCGCGGTGACGGTGATGGTGCCGAACTCGCTCGGCCCCGGCGAGCTGCTGATGCGCTATGGCACCGAGTCGCAGAAGGATCGCTGGCTGCCCGGCCTCGCCAAGGGTACGGAAATTCCATGCTTCGCACTCACCGGCCCGGACGTGGGCTCGGATGCGGGCTCGATGCCTGATTACGGGCGCGTGTGTCGAGGGACGCACAACGGCCGGGAGACACTGGGCATTCGCCTGAATTTCAACAAGCGCTACATCACGCTGGCACCAGTCGCGACCGTGGTCGGGCTGGCGTTCAAGCTGTACGACCCGGATCGCCTGCTGGGCGACCAGGAGGATATCGGCATCACCTGCGCGCTGATTCCGGCCGATCATCCGGGGGTCGAGATCGGCCGCCGCCATTTTCCCATGGGGCTTGCGTTCATGAACGGCCCGGTGCGCGGCAAGGATGTGTTCATCCCGCTCGACTGGATCATCGGCGGCGAGGAGATGGCGGGCAAGGGCTGGCGCATGCTGGTGGAGTGTCTTTCGGTTGGCCGGGCCATTTCGCTGCCGGCGCTGGCGACCGCGGCGGGCAAGGTGTCGTACCGCATGACTGGCGCCTATGCCGCGATCCGCCGCCAGTTCAACCTGCCCATCGGCGCGTTCGAAGGCGTGCAGGAGGCCATGAGCCGCATCGCCGGGCACGCGTATGTACTGGAGGCGACGCGCGTGCTGACGGCGAGCGCCGGCGACATGGGCGTGAAACCTTCGGTGGTTTCGGCGATCGCCAAGTACCACATGACCGAAATGATGCGCAGTACCGTGAACGACGCCATGGATATTCACGGTGGTCGCGGCATCATGTTCGGCGCGCGCAACTATCTGGCCTATGGCTATCAGGCGATTCCGGTTGGCATCACGGTCGAGGGTGCCAACATCCTCACGCGCAACCTGATGATCTTCGGCCAGGGCGCGATCCGTTGTCATCCGTATGTGCTCCCGGAGATGGAGGCCGCACGTAACCCGGATGCCGCCGCCGGGTTGCGCGAGTTCGATCGGCTGTTGTTCAGGCATGTCGGCTACTCCATCAACCGCGGCGTGCGCGCGTTCACCCACGGGGTGACCGGAAGCCTGCTGGCGCGTGCGCCGGTGACGGGACCGACGGCCGCTTATTATCGGCGCCTGGCGCGCATGAGCACGGCACTGGCATTCGTGTCCGACGTGGCGATGGGCATGCTCGGCGGCGAACTGAAACGCCGCGAACGCCTGTCCGCGCGCCTCGGGGATGTGCTCAGCCACCTGTATCTGGCCTCGGCGGTGCTCAAGTATCATCACGACGCGGGCAGGCCGTCAGAGGAACTGGCGTCCGTGCAGTGGGCCGTGGAGCAGTCGCTGTACGAGATCGGCCTGGCCTTCGACGGCATTTTCGCGAACTTTCCCAATCGCCTGGTGGCCGCCTTCATGCGGCTGGTGGTTTTCCCGGCCGGTCGGCCATTTCGGCCGGTGAGCGACCGGGTTGCGCACCGGATCGCCGGGCAGATGATGGAGCCCGGCGGTGTGCGTGACCGCATCACGCAGCATGCGTACTGGGGTGGGGGAGACGAGGATGATGTGTTCGGGCGCATGGAAGCCGCGTTCGCGCTGCTGCAGGAGGCAGCGGTGCCCTATGGCAAATTTCACAAGGCGGTATCCAGGCGGCAGATCAAGGCGTTCGAGTTCGACGCGCAGCTTCGCGAAAGCGTGGAAGCGGGTATCCTCGACCAGGCTCAGGCCGATCTGGTGCGCTGCTTCGAGAAGCTGCGCTACGATTGCATCGACACCGACGATTTCGATCCGGCGGAGCTGGCGCCGGCCGCCGCGCGCGGCCCGGTGCGGCGCACGCGCGTCGCATAAGCAGCAGTGGCCCGGTTTCGCACGGCGCAGGGGCGCGGCTCCCGCTACATCACCGCCGAGGGCATGCGCCGGCTGCGCGACGAGGCGGTACAGCTGTGGCGCCGCACACGTCCCGAGGTGGTCAAGGCGCTGGCTGCGGCAGCCGCCGAGGGCGACCGTTCGGAAAATGCGGAATATACTTATCGCAAGAAACAGTTGCGCGAGATCGATCGGCGCCTGCGCTACCTTGGCAGGCGGCTGGACGAATTGACCGTGGTCGATCGCCGCCCGGACGACGAACAGCGCGTGTATTTCGGCGCCTGGGTCCGGCTGATGGACGGGCAGGGGCGGGAGCGATGCTACCGGATCGTCGGGTCGGACGAGTTCGATCCCGCGCGCGGCTGGATCAGCGTCGATTCGCCAGTGGCGCGGGCCCTGCTGAAGCGTTGCGTCGACGATGAAGTCGAGGTCGACCTGCCGGGCGGGCGCGTGCGTCTGGAAGTCATCGATGTCGCCTACGATCCGCCACCGGGAAACAGCGGACAGCAATGAACATGCACCAGCGAACCTATCTGAGCCTGTCGCCGGACGGCTTCCACCGCATCGCCTACACGGAGTGGGACGGACCTGCGACCGGGCGGACGGTAGTCTGTGCGCACGGCCTGACCCGCACCGGGCGGGACTTCGACGACCTGGCGCGCGCACTGATCGATCGTTGCCGGGTTGCCTGCATGGATGTCGTCGGTCGCGGCGCCAGTGACTGGCTCACCGATGGCCGCTATTACCAGTATCCGCAGTACCTGAGCGACGCGGTCGGGCTGATAGCGCGCCTCGACGTGGACGAGCTCGACTGGGTCGGGACCTCCATGGGCGGTTTGCTCGGCATGCTGATCGCCGCGCAGCCCAACTCCCCCATCCGCCGTCTGGTGCTCAACGACATCGGTCCGTCCATACCGCGTCAGGCGCTGAGCGGAATTGCCGAATATCTGGGCAAGGCGCCGGACTTCGCCGACCTGGAAGCCGTCGCCGATTATCTCAGCCAGGTGCATACCGGCTTCGGTCCGCTGACACGCGAGCAGTGGGTGCATCTGGCGCGATACAGTGCCCGTCAGTTCGAGGACGGCCACTACCGGCTGGCTTACGATCCGGCCATCGCCGATGCGTTCGGTGACCTGCCGAGCGGCGATGTGGATCTATGGGACTACTGGAGCCGCATCACCTGCCCGGTCCTGGTGCTGCGCGGTGCCGAGTCCGACCTGCTGCGCCCGGAAACGGTGGCCGCGATGCGCGAGCGGGGCCCCGCACCGGTGGACGTGGTGGAGTTTGCCGGCGTTGGCCACGCACCCATGCTGATGGCGCCGGATCAGATCGCCGCGGTGCGCGACTGGTTGTTACAGGAGTGACGGCGCGTTGAAATCGCCGCCGTGCATGGATTTCGCCTTTAATCGCGGCTGAAGCCGCTCCCACAATTCTACCCCCCTCTCCTGCTGGCGGGAGAGGATTGGGGAGAGGGTGGAATGTTGCGGCGCCCTCGCCCGAACCCAGCTCCCGAGGGGCAAGGGGACAGAATTGTGGGAGCGGCGCAAGCCGCGATACCGATACACCCGACTTCCCGCGCAACTGGTATCATAGAGGGCTTTCCGCCCGGCACCCGGTGACGCGGCGGGCGTGCGACGGGAGAGAGTCTTATGTCACAGGCGCAGGCGGACGCGCCCGAGGTCGGCATCATCATGGGCAGTCGCAGCGACTGGGCGACGCTGGAGCCGGCTGCGCACCTTCTGGATGAGCTCGGCGTGCGCCGCGAGTGCCGCATCGTATCGGCCCACCGCACACCCGATCTGCTGTTCGAGTACGCGGAGCAGGCCGCCGGGCGTGGCCTCAAGGTGATTATCGCCGGCGCGGGCGGCGCTGCCCATCTGCCCGGCATGACCGCGGCCAAAACGCTGCTGCCCGTGCTCGGCGTACCGGTCCAGTCGAAGGCGCTGAATGGCATGGACTCGCTGCTGTCCATCGTGCAGATGCCGCGCGGCGTTCCGGTCGGCACTCTTGCGATTGGCGAGGCCGGGGCGGTAAACGCGGCACTGCTCGCCGCGTCCATCGTGGCGCTGGGCAATGCCGGGGTGCGGGCGCGCCTTGAGGACTATCGGCGCGAGCAGACCCGGCGCGTGCTGGAAGATTCCCTGTGAGTGGCACCCCCGCACAGCGCGTTGGCATCCTGGGCGGTGGCCAGCTGGGCTGGATGCTGGCGCTGGAAGGGCAGCGCCTGGGTTTGCACACCACGGTGGCCGATACGGCGGAAAACTGCGCCGCCGCGCGCGCCGCCGACGGCTTCATTCGCGGTGCCTTCGACGACGCCGAGGTCGCTGCGGAGCTGGCGCGGCGGGTGGATGTGGTGACGGTGGAAACCGAGCACGTCGACTACCGCGTGCTGGAGCATATCACGCCGTTGACGCAGGTACGGCCCTCCGCAGCCGTGCTCCGGACCGTACAGGACCGGCTTTCCGAGCGAACCTTTCTTGCCCGTCACGGATTCCCGCAGACCGCGTTCCGTGCTGTCGCCACGCACGCGGATTGCACGCGACTCGCCGGCGAGCTGCAAGGGCCCACCATCATCAAGAGCCGTCTCGGCGGTTACGACGGCAAGGGCCAGGCGCGCGCCGAGCGCCCGCGGGATATCGCGGCAGCGTGGCGCGAGATCGGCGAGCAGCCGGCAGTGCTCGAAGACGTGGTGCCGTTCGAGCGTGAGATCTCGGTGATCGTGACCCGCGACCCCGAGGGGGGAATACGCACGTTTCCGATTGCCGAGAATATCCACCGCAATCATATTCTGCACTTGAGCATCGTCCCCGCGCGTATCTCCGAGCCCGTGCGCCAGCGTGCGATCGAAATCGGCGCCGGAGTGGCCGAGGCGCTGGATCACGTGGGCACGATCGCCACTGAAATGTTCGTGCTGGAGGACGGTGACGTCCTGGTCAACGAGATTGCACCCCGGGTGCACAACAGCGGCCACTTCAGCCTGGGCGCGTGCGTCACCTCGCAGTTCGAGCAGCATATGCGTGCGATCTGCGGCCTGCCGTTGGGCGATACGCAACTGCTCTCGCCCGTGGTCATGCTCAACATGCTGGGCGATCTGTGGCACAGCGGGGCGCCGGACTGGAGCGCGCTTCTGAGCGATCCCTCGGCACGCCTGTACCTTTACGGCAAGACGCCGCCCAGGCCGGGCCGCAAGATGGGCCATGTGCTGTTTCCGGGCAAGGACGTGGAAACCGCGCTCGCTGCCGCCAGTGCCGCCGATCGTGAGCTTGTCAGACACGCGCGTGGTCACTAGAATCTCGATTTCCAGGCGGGTGTAGTTCAATGGTAGAACCTCAGCTTCCCAAGCTGATGACGTGGGTTCGATTCCCATCACCCGCTCCA
>CAZYIP010000182.1:0-5814 GCA_964646895.1 uncultured Salinisphaerales bacterium
CCGTCCGCGGCGCGATAGCCCATGCACGCCTTCAGATGCGCGCGCAGCAACTCGATGCCCGCGCCCGTACGCGCCGACAGCCGCAGATGCGTGGTGTCATCATGCACCTCCTCTGCGGGAGGCGCCGCGCTGAGGTCGCATTTGTTGCGAATCATCGTCACCGGCGCCCCGGCCGGCAGGGCGGACAGCAGCGCCCGGTCGGCGGGCTCAATGCCGGTGCGGTCGTCGACCATCAGCAGGATGCGATCGGCCCGCTCCAGCGCGGCCCGGGCGCGGCGCACGCCTTCCCGCTCCACCGGGTCGTCCGTGTCGCGAAGCCCGGCGGTGTCGATGACTTCGAGCGGCAGGCCGTCGATGCTGATGCGCTCGCGCAAAACGTCGCGAGTGGTGCCGGGAATCGCGGTGACGATCGCCGTTTCGGCGCCGGAAAGCCGGTTGAGCAGACTGGACTTGCCCACATTGGGGCGCCCGGCGATCACCACGGTCATCCCTTCGTGCATGAGGCAACCCTGGTGCGCTTCGGCGCGAAGTACCCGGAGGTCTTCGCGCAGCGTATCCAGGCGATCGAGTATGCCGCGCTCGGCGAGAAAGTCGATTTCCTCCTCGGGGAAGTCGATTGCCGCCTCGATGTAGGCGCGCAGTTCCACCAGATTCTCCACCAGTGCGTGGATTCGTCTGGAGAACACGCCCTGAAGCGAGCGCACGGCGGCGGCGGCGGCCTGTGTCGAGGCCGCGTCGATCAGGTCCGCGACCGCTTCGGCCTGGGCGAGATCGAGCTTGTCGTTGAGAAACGCGCGTTCGGTGAATTCGCCGGGGCGGGCCGGGCGGGCGCCGGCTTCCAGGGTGCGCGCCAGCAACGCATCCATGACTACCGGGCCGCCATGGCCGTGCAGTTCCAGCACATCCTCGCCGGTAAACGAGGCCGGCGCTTTGAAAAACAGACCCAGACCCTGATCGATGGCGCTGCCGTCAGCGCCGTAAAATCGGCTGGTGACTGCCTGCCGTGGTGGCGGCACGCGCCCCAGGATGGCCGTCGCCACTTGCGCCGCCCGTGGCCCGGAAACCCGCACGATGCCGATTCCGCCCCGGCCGGGGGGCGTGGCCACGGCGGCAATGGTGTCTGCCGTTGGCGCTTGGCCGATCATGATGCGTACCGCACGTGAATCGGTAATTGTGACAGCGGAACGACTTCGGTCACGATCATTGCACGCCCCATCGCGGCTAAAGCCGCTCCCACAATGGGCGGCCGTCAAGCCTTGCTGTGATGGGCGTTTTCTTCCACCTCGACACGGCGCATGATGAATGCCTGCTGCCCGATGTTGATGAAGCTGCTGATAATGTAGTAAAGCACCAGACCAGAGGGGAAGAACGCGAAGAACACCGCCATGCCGAGCGGCATCAGCATCATCACCTTGCGCTGCATGTCGTCGACGGTCATCATGCTGCCGGACATGCGCTGCTGCAGGAAAATGACGATGCCGTACAGGACCGGCAACACATAGTACGGATCCGGCGCGGACAGATCGTTGATCCACAGCACCCAGGGCGCCTGGCGCAGCTCCACGCTGGCGCGCAGCACCCAGTACAGCGCGATGAACACCGGGAGCTGCACGGCCATCGGCCAGCAACCCCCAAGGGGGTTGAAGCCCTCCTTCTTGTACAGGTCCATCATGGCCTTCTGCATGCCTTCGCGATCGTCCGCGTAGCGCTCCTTGAGCTGCTTGATACGCGGCCCGAACTTCTTCATGCGCGCCATCGACTTGTACTGGGTCTCGGTCAGCTTGTAGAACAGCAGCTTGATCAACAGCGTGAGGATGACGATGGACCAGCCCCAGTTGCCGACCACGCCGTGAATGTGGCTGAGCACCCAGAAGATCGGCTGCGCGACGATGGTCCAGATGCCATAGTCCACCGACAGCCCGAGGCCGGGCGCGACATCACCCAGCACATCCTGCAGCTTCGGCCCGATGTAAAGCCGGGTGTCGAACGAGCCGGTGGCGCCGGCTGCCACCGTGTGCTCGGGGCCGACATAGCCGTCGACATAGGCCTTTTGCCCGCTGCCGGGGATATTGCGCGGTTTGGCAAAGTAGCGGTGCTGCGCCTTGGCAGGTGGAATGACGGCCGCGATGAAGTAATGCTGATCCATTGCAATCCAGCCGCCGGTCTGCTGGAACTGCAGCGGATTGCTTTCGATGTCGTCGTAGCCCTTGGTGTGGAATTTGTAATCGCCGCCCTTGTCCTTTTCGCGGTAGAGGGCGATGCCATTGAACCCGCTCCAGAACTTCGGGTTCTCCACCGGCGTTTCCGGAGTGCGCCAGAACTGCAGGTAAGGGCTGACTTTCCACGGCTGCGCGGCGCCGTTGTCCACCACGTACCTGAGATCGATTTCGTAACTGTCGCGATGGAAGGTGTAGATCTTGGTGACCTTGCGCCCGTCCTCACCCGTCCAGGTCAGCGGCACGCTGAGCTTGTCCTGCCCGCCCGAAAGATCATATTGCGTGCGTTCGGCGTGATAAACGCTGTGGTGGGTGGGCGTATCACCGGCATGGCTGGCGAGGCCGGACTGCGCGACAAAGAAGTAAGGCAGCTGATCGTTGAGGAAATTCAGATCCTTGCCCTGATGCTCGCGGGACACGGAATAACCGCGCAGGGTCACACGCCGCAGACCGCCGCCGTGAGTGTCGATCACCGCATCGAGCTTGTCCGTGCGCACATGGATGCGCGTGCCGTTGGGAAGAAAATTGCCGTTGCTCGCGGTGGCCGTGGAAGCAGGCCCGGCCGGCTTGACGTCTTCGGCAACCCCGGGCACCGGAATGCCTTCGCCTCCCTGCGTGTTGCCGGCGCTGCCGCCATTGTTGCTGGCCGCCTGGTCGTGCGCTGCCGGCGCACTGGCGGTCTGCGGCTGCGGAGCAGGCGCATAATCGCGCTGCCATGCCTCCCACATGAAGAACAGGATGACGCCCAGGGCGCACAGCAGTACCAACCGTCGATTTTCCATGGAGGCTAGGGCCCGTCCACTATTACCCCGGGGGCCGCACCGGCAGCCCTCCGGGTGGCGCTCAAAATGCAGTCGTCCAGCGTTGCTCGTCGTTCATCCGGAGTCACCAAACTTCACTCCTCGCGCCTTGACCGGCCGCATTCTGGATGCCACCCGGCGTCGTGGCTAATTGTTGACAGGTTCTGGCTCCGGGAATCCGGGACGGGATCAAAGCCGCCCTCGTTCAGCGGGTGACAGCGAATCAGCCTGCGCACGGCCAGCCAGGAGCCCCGCAGGGCACCGTGGCGGCGCAAAGCCTCGATGGCGTATGCCGAACAGCTTGGGTAAAAACGACAACGCGGCGCGAACAGCGGACTGATCAGGCGCTGGTACGCCCGCACGAGAAATATCAGGATCGTTCCCATTGACGGTGGGCCAATAACCTTTGCAGATGAACCCGAACGTCTTCGTTGCTCAAGGCGGCCGCGCCCCGGCGCACCGTAACGACCAGATCGAACCCGGCGAGATCTCCCTGGCGCAAGCGAAATACCTCGCGAATGATTCGCTTCAACCGGTTGCGATCGACCGCTCTCTGCACGTTGCGGCGTGCCACGGCGAGCCCGATGCGCGCATGATCGCGGCCGTTTTCGACAGCAATGACGGTAAAACAGCCACTGGAGGAGCGCCGCCCGTGGGCGAAGGCGTGCTTGAACTCGGCGGGTTCACGTAACCGCGCGCGCCGGCGCAAGCGCGCGGTCGCCATGACTGTCTCAGGGCGTCAACCGCGCCCGACCCTTGGCGCGGCGCGCACGCAGCACCTTGCGCCCGCCGCGGGTCGCCATGCGCGCGCGAAAACCGTGATCGCGCTTGCGCTTGAGGTTGCTCGGTTGAAATGTTCTTTTCATCTCGCTGCAGCCGTATTGTAAAAGTCTATCGAAGACGAACGGGACCCAGAATCGGCAGAGTGTATCGTGTTAGCGATACGCCTTTCAAGGTTTGTGACCGGCACCGCCGGGCCACCGGGCAAAATGGCGGGTGCCGCGCGCCGCGCGGCGGTGTACGATGAGAAAAAGTCGTCCGGACCGGGGTCAACGAACACGAGAGGTACGGGGAGAGATGCTGCGTTTCGAGCTGTCCGAATATCAGGACCGGTTGTACAAGACCAAGCTGCGCATGGAGGAAGCGGGCATCGAGGTACTGCTGGTGCCCGATCCGGCCAACATGTATTACCTGACCGGTTACGACGGCTGGTCCTTCTATGTACCCCAGATGGTGGTGGTCGTACTCGAGGAGGAGGAACCGTTCTGGATCGGGCGCTTCATGGACGCCAACGGCGCGCGCGAAACCACGTATCTGGACGACCGCAACATCTACGCGTACTCCGACGTTTACGTCCACGCCGATGCGCTGCACCCGATGGACTATGCAGCCAGCGTACTCATCGAGCGCGGCCTCGACAAGCGCCGCATCGGAGTCAACATGGACGCCGAGTATCTCTCGCCCAAGGCGCTCGGCGTACTGCAGCGCAATCTGCCGGACGCGGAGTTCATCGACAGCGACTTTCTCGTGCACTGGGTACGCGCGATCAAGTCGGAACGTGAGCTCGAATACATGCGGGAGGCGGCGCGCATCATCGAGCAGGTGATGGCGGTTGCAGTCGACGCCGTCCGCCCCGGCGTACGCCAGTGCGACGCGGTTGCACAGATCTACCACGCCCAGATCAGCGGCACGGAGGAATACGGCGGCGACTATCCGGCGATCGCGCCGCTGCTGCCCACCGGCATCGGCACTTCGACGCCACACCTGACCTGGACCGACGACCCGTTCAACCAGGACGAAACCACGATTCTGGAGCTCGCCGCCTGCCGCTTCCGCTACCATATTCCGATGGCGCGCACGGTGCACCTCGGCAAGCCCCCGCAGCGGCTGACGGACACCGCGGCCATCGTCGTGGAAGGCTTGAACGCCGCGCTGGACGCGGTCAAGCCCGGTGTTACCTGCGAGGATGTGGAGCGCGCGTGGCAGGAGTCGATCCAGAAGCACGGGCTGATGAAGGAATCACGCCTGGGCTACTCGATCGGACTCAATTATCCGCCCGACTGGGGCGAACACACCATGAGCCTGCGCCCGGGCAGCAAGATCGAACTGCAGCCGAACATGTGCTTTCACTGCATTCCCGGCATCTGGCTGCAGGACTGGGGCATCGAAATCAGCGAGAGCTTCCGGGTCACCGAAACCGGCTGCGAGACTTTCGCCGATTTCCCGCGTCGCCTGATCGTCAAGGATTGACATGGCGCGTGGGCAGAGACGGCCGCTCAGTTCTTGGCGATGACCCAGACGGCATGGACGATGCCCGGAATGTAGCCGAGCAGCGTCAACAGAATATTGATCCAGAACTGCAGGCCGAAGCCGACCTGAAGAAACACGCCGACAGGCGGCAGCAGAATGGCAAGTATGATGCGAATCAGATCCATCGACAGTGCTCCGCGGTGAACGGACGGAACGCGCGTCCGCCTGCATCGGCGTTTACAGGTAGACAACGGCGCCATGCTCCCGTTCAGCGCGCGGAGGGAGTTCCATCGCATTCCAGATGAGGACGAGTGGAAAGTAGCAGCAGCCTGAACCTCGCGATTATTCTCCTCGGCTTTGCCGTGATCACGGTACTGGCGCTGCGGCGTGTGCGCCTGCCGCCGATTCTCGCCTATCTGGGCACGGGCATGCTGGTCGGGCCGCACGGCCTGGGCTGGATCACCAATACCGACGAAACCCGCACGCTGGCCGAATACGGCGTCGTCTTCCTGCTGTTCACCCTGGGGCTGGAATTTTCGCTGTCGCAG
>CAZYIP010000183.1:0-5747 GCA_964646895.1 uncultured Salinisphaerales bacterium
TGCCGGCCAGCTCCATCAGACTGCGCCACAAGCGCTCCTGGCTTATCTGCAAACGAGGGTTGGTCTGTGTGGTATCAGTCATGTCGCCAGCCTTTTACGAAATAATGATGAAAGGCGGTGCCAGGTGCCCGAACATCCGGCATCAACACCGCTAGATATGCTTTAAATGCATGGGAGCTATCCACGTTATGCATTTTTCAAAATAGCCAACCCAGCGTAATGTTAGTAGGTTTTCAGGGCAATGGGGGGCAAGCTCATGGAGCAAACACCCGGTCCGTCAACCACGTTGGCGCGTTGGGCCAAGGTCATCGACCAGTCTACATGCATTGGCTGTCACGCCTGCACGACAGCCTGCAAGTCCGAAAACAGCGTACCGCTCGGGGTCTCGCGAACCTACGTGAAGTCGGTGGATGTCGGCGAATATCCCGACGCCCGCCGCGCCTTTCAGGTCACGCGCTGCAACCAGTGCACGGACTCCCCCTGCACCGCCGCCTGCCCTACCGGCGCAATGTACACCCGCCCCGACGGCATCGTGGATTTCAACAAGGATGTGTGCATCGGCTGCAAGGCCTGTATCGCGGCCTGTCCTTATGACGCGATTTTCATCAATCCCATCGATCACTCGGCGGAGAAGTGCAACTTCTGCTCGCACCGGATCGATTCGGGGCTGGAGCCGGCATGCGTAACCGTCTGCCCGACCCAGTCGATCTTCGTCGGCGACCTCAACGATCCCGATTCGCGCGTGGCGCAGGTTGTCCAGCGCGAAGCGGTCATGGTGCGCAGGCCGGAAAAGCAGACTCGCCCGAAGCTGTTTTACAAGGCCGCCCATCAGGCCACGCTCGATCCGCTGGCCGCCGACCGCCCGGCCGGCGGCAACTTTGCCTGGGCGCAGCAACCGCAAGGCAGCGATATCGTGCCCTCCGGGCATCCGGTCAGTGGTACCTCCGCGGCCGCGGCCAAGCTGTCGTACGATCAGGCCCATCGCAGCCCGTGGGACTGGCGCGTTTCGACCTATACCTGGACCAAGAACATCGGCAGCGGGGTATACCTGCTTGCGCTCATGCTGGTGGCATCCGGCATGATCGAGGCTGGCAACCCGCTCTGGCGCTGGGTGGCGCCAATCGGCGGCGGCTTCTTCGTCGCCGTCACCTGTCTGCTGCTGATTGCCGACCTGGCGCACCCGTTCCGTTTCTGGCTGATCTTCTGGCGCCCGCAATGGCGTAGCTGGCTCGTCAAGGGAGGCGTCATCCTCGTCGCGTACAGCGTACTGCTGCTCGTACATTTCATAGCCAGCATCGCCGGCGCCATGGCCGTCACCACGGGCCTGATGATCCCGGGCGCGATACTGGCCATCATGAGTTCGATTTACACGGCCTTTCTGTTCGGTCAGTCCAAGGGACGCGATCTGTGGCAGAACCCGCTGCTCGCGCCACACCTTCTGGTTCAGGCGATCGCGACGGGCGCGGCACTGCTGGTGCCGTTCGCCATGGCTTTCGCACCGAACGCCACGCAGATGCTGCTGTGGTGGACCGCCGGGGCGACGCTCGCCCACCTGGCCTTCGTTGCCGCGGAGGTCACCGCACCGGCGCCCACCGCGCACGCGGGGCTGGCGGTCTGGGAAATGACACGCGGGCGCTTTCAGCGATTCTTCGTGGCTGGCGTGGTGCTGTCGCTGATCGGTCTGGCGGCGCCGTGGGCCGGTGTTGCCGTCTGCCTGTTCGCCTTTCTCGGCCCTCTCGCGTATGAGCACGCATTCGTTCAGGGCGGCCAGGCCGTGCCGCTGGCATAGAGCGGGGAGAATACGATGAACACTGCCGAGCATATCAACTCGCTGAACGCCCGCGTATCGGCCCTGCGCACACAGACCGAGGCGCGTGGCGAGACCTTCTATCCCGGTGCCAGCCGTATCGACCTCGCCGGCTTTCCGCCCAAGGAACACTGGGACGACTGGATTGCCCTGGAACCGGTGGCCGGAAGCGGCAAACGCCGGGAAAAGCACTACATGCTGGTGCCCACAACGTGCTTCAACTGCGAGTCGGCCTGCGGCCTGCTGGCCTATGTCGACAAGGAAAGCCTGGAAGTCCGGAAGTTCGAGGGCAATCCGGAGCACGCCGGATCACGCGGCCGCAACTGTGCCAAGGGGCCTTCGACAATCACCCAGATTACCGATCCGGACCGGATCCTCTACCCCCTCAAGCGTGCCGGTGCGCGCGGCAGCGGCAAGTGGATGCGGGTCAGTTGGGACGAGGTGCTGGATACCTTCGCCGAGCGGATCCGGACGGCCATCCTGGAAGAGCGCCGGCACGAGATCATGTATCACGTGGGCCGCCCCGGCGAGGACGGGTTTACCGAAGAAATTCTCAAGATGTGGGGTGTCGACGGGCACAACTCGCATACCAACATCTGTTCGTCCGCCGGCCGCGCCGGTTACCAGTACTGGATGGGCTACGATCGGCCGAGCGCGGACTACGCGAACGCGGACGTCATTCTGCTGACCAGCTCCCATCTGGAAGCCGGGCACTACTTCAATCCGCACGCGCAGCGCATCATCGAAGCCAAGAAGCGCGGCGCGAAGATCATCGTGGTGGATGTGCGCCTGTCGAACACCGCCACCCACGCCGATTACTGGGTGTCGCCCTATCCGGGCACCGAGGCGGCCATCTTCCTCGCGATCGCGAACCATTTGATCCAGACACGGCAGTACAACCGCGAATTCGTGCGCCGCTGGTGGAACTGGCACGAATACATGACCGCGGAGCACGCGGACAAGCCTGCCACGTTCGAGGCATTCGAGACCGTGCTGGCGGGCCTTTACGCCGACTACACCTTCGAATACGCGGCCACCGAATCGCAGGTGCCGCAACACCAGATCGAGGCGGTTGCGGAAACGGTGGCCCGGGCCGGCACCCGCCTGGCCACCCAGAACTGGCGCTCGGCGGCGGCCGGCAATCTTGGCGGCTGGCAGGTTCCGCGCACCATGTTCCTGCTCAACTGCCTGCTGGGCGCAATAGGCACACCCGGCGGCGTGTACCCCAACGCCTGGAACAAGTTCGTACCCAAAAAACCCTCCAGCGCGCCAGCGCCGGAATTCTGGAACGAGCTGACCTATCCCGACGAATACCCGCTCGGCATCAACGAGATGTCTTTCCTGCTTCCGAACTTCGTCAACGAAGGCCGCGGCCGGATCGACGTGTACCTGAGCCGCGTTTACAACCCGGTCTGGGTAAACCCCTGCGGTTTCAACTGGGTGAAGATGCTCTCCAACGAGTCCCGGATCGGCCTGCACGCGGCGATCACCCCGATCTGGAGCGAGACGGCCTACTTTGCGGACTACGTCCTGCCGATGGGCATGGCGTCGGAACGCCACGACCTGTCCTCCCAGGAAACCCATAACGGCCAGTGGCTGGGCTTTCGGCAACCCGTGCGGCGGGCCGCGCGCGAGCGTCTTGGGGAGACCATCACCGACACCCGCCAGGTCAACCCCGGCGAGGTCTGGGAGGAAAACGAGTTCTGGCTGGAGCTGACCTGGCGCATCGACCCCGACGGCAAGCTGGGCATCCGCCAGCATGTGGAATCCAGGACGAATCCGGGCAAGCGGATGTCGATCGACGAGTACTACGGCTGGATATTCGAAAACTCGGTTCCCGGCCTGCCGGAAAAAGCGGCCGCTCAAAGCCTGAGCCCCCTGGCGTACATGCGTCGCTACGGCAGCTTCAAGGTCAGTGACGGCGAAAGCGCGCTTCACGAGCAGCCGGTCGACGCGGCGGAAATCGAGGATGAGCATATCGATGCGCACGGCCGGGTCTACACCCGCGCCGCGGCTCCGCCCAAAGTCAACACCGCGCCCGCGCCCGACCCGGAGCCGGACAGCGATGGCAGGCGCGCGGTCGGCGTACAGGTGGATGATGCCGTTCTCAGAGGCTTCCCCACCCCCAGCGGACGGCTGGAATTCTATTCCTCGACCGTGGCGGCGTGGGGCTGGCCGGAATACGCGTTGCCAACCTACATCAAAAGCCATATTCACCGCGACAGGCTGGAGGCGGATCAAATGCCCCTGATCCCGACCTTCCGGCTGCCGACCCAGGTCCACACCCGCAGCATCAATGCGAAATGGCTGAATGAGCTGGCGCACAACAACCCGGTCTGGATCCACCCGCGCGATGCGCTGCGCCTGGGCATTGCCGACAGCGCGCTCATTCGCGTCAATACCGATATCGGCTATTTCGTCGGCGAAGCCTGGGTGACCCAGGGCATACGACCGGGCGTGGTGGCGTGCAGCCACCACATGGGACGCTGGCAGTTCACCGGCGGCACCGATGCCCAGCAACGCATCATGCAGACCCAACTGAGCCACGACGGCAACGACTGGGCGCTCAGGCCCGAGCCCGGCGCGCAGCCGTTATCGCCGCGGCCGTCGGCCCCGGACAGCATGCGAGCCTGGTGGACGGCCGTGGGCGTGCACCAGAACCTGACCTTCGGCGTACATCCCGATCCGGTCTCCGGTCAGCACTGCTGGCATCAGGCAGTGCGCGTAACGCCAGCCGAACCTGGCGATACGCCGGGCCAGATCCACGTCGACATCGCGAAGGCGGATGCGGTCTATCGCGAATGGCTGGCGATGACGCGCCCGGCGAGTCAGGTTTCGCCCGACGGCAGCCGCCGACCGCGCTGGCTGCTGCGGCCTCTCAAGCCCACCCGTGAAGCCTCGCGGCTGCCGCATACCACATCGTGACGGCGCCGGCTGCCAGTGCTGACCTGCTGCGGCTGCTGGCCGCGCTGGTGGAGCCCCCGGGGCCTGAGCACCGGCCCTGGGCGGAGGCGCTGGAGCTTGGCGCGCCGGCTTCGCTGGAAGCATGGCGCATCGCGCACACCGAGACATTTGTGACCCAGTGCGTGCCCTACGCCTCGATCTATCTGGGTGAACAAGGTGCGATCGGGGGCGAAGCCGCCGACCGGGTCGCCGGTTTTCGCCGTCTGCTCGGTGCCCGGATCGACGGTTCGCCCGACGCATTGGGGGCCCTTCTCGGCGATTACGCCACGCTGGCCGAACGCGCCGGACGCGATGCACAGGCAGCGCACGCCCGGCGCGCCCTCCTCTGGGAACATCTGCTCTGCTGGCTGCCACCGTACCTGGACTGCATGGCACGCAGCGCGCCGGCACCCTATCGTCAGTGGGCAGAGCTGGCGCAGACAATTTTTCACTCCGAGGCCAGATTATCCGGCATTCCCGGGCAACTGCCCCTGCACCTGCGCGCGGCCCCGCCAGGCATCGACATCGATGCCGCGACTTGCGGAATCGACGAGATGGCCGCAGCGCTCCTGGTCCCCATACGCAGCGGTCTGATTCTGAGTCAGCGCGACCTGGCCGGCATTGCCGAAAGGTTGGGTGTCGCCGTTGGCTTCGGCAGCCGGCGATATATCTTGCGCGATCTGCTCGGCGCACAGCCGCAAGCCTGCCTGCACCGTCTGGCCGATGAGGCACAACGCCAGGCCACGGATCACGCGAACAGGGGTACCATATTCGGCTCGATCGCCGAGTTCTGGTCGCAGCGCGCCGCACGCACCGCGGTGGCATTGATCGATACGGCGGAATACACGCAGAAGAAATCGAACCGGCCGGCGACCAGGGCGATAGCCAAATAACAATATATATTAATGATATAGCAATGAAGTATACAGTGTTAGATGAGCCTCAACTTCCAGGCGTGTGATACAACGGTGAAAAATCAGAATATAGACGGAAAAGA
>CAZYIP010000184.1:0-5614 GCA_964646895.1 uncultured Salinisphaerales bacterium
CCACGGCGCGCAGCGCGAACTCGCCGGACCGGCAGGTGGGGAGGCGGCCGGGGCGTCATTAGCATGGGCGCGGACCACAGGCTGCCTCACGTCGGTCGACGAAGCCGCGGGCCGCGGCAGCCTGATCGCCTGAAGGTGCTAGCGTGCCCGAAATACTTCCCCTTGAGCAGCTTATGAATCAAAAGGTGGAGCGCGCGATTCATGGGCTGCGCACGACATCGGAAGCCGCTGGCACAGCAAGAGTGGTCGTGATCTGGGATCCGCTCCAAGAGGACAACTACGAAACCGCCCTGCAGAAATCCGGCTTGCATACGTACCCCCTACGGCTGGGCGCCGGTACGCAAAAGCGGGGCCCCTGTTTAATCGACATCCCTAATGGGTCGGATCATGAGCGCTTTATCAACCACAGTTTGCGAACCGCGGTCACGGAAGCCCTCGCGCCCGCATCCTGGAACCGACGCTTTCGTAGCGTTTGCGCATGGCTCATCACCAATGAAAAGCTGGGCGACCTCGGCCATGTCATCGCCAGGCGCGCTCATCTGCGAGACGAAACGGATACACCTCGCACCTTTCGCCATTGGGATCCGCGAGCGATGCAGCATGCCGCCGAACTCTATGGCTCCCATGATGGTAACTGCGGAATGATCGGTGCGTACTGGGGTTTGATAGACAGCTTCGGCGACTGGCGAGAGCTGTCGCCGGCAACACCGGAAGCGCAATGGCGCACACCACCACTCGCGACGTTGCGCCTGTTGGGCCTCATGAACACGGCGCTGCAATGCCTGGCGATGCAAGCGTATCCGAGTGATCCGAAAAACATCTGGGATCGATTGCGTACCAGCATCCGCGTCGGTGAAGGCGTCGGTTTGTCGCAGGAGGATGACCTTGCGTGGTTTGCGGCCGATCGAGTCAGGCTGGGTAAACCGCTAGAGCGAGCCGGAAGCTGGGCGGCGTTGCTTGCCCGGATTCGTGCCGGCAAGGCCCGCTACGTCCGCGCCACCGCTGATTTTGATGAGGATGACTGGCAATCGGTAGTAAAGAGCATCCCGAGCCGCTAATCAAGGGAGAACCATCATGACGGAAGATGAAAAACTTCCGTGCAAAGGGAAATTCTGTCGCCGCCCCGGGTTGCCGATTTTACCGTTGCGTGTGGCGTATGTGCCCAATGGGGCCGGCGAGTTACCGGGTGGGGTCGCTGCCAGCGCCTTTGCCAACAGTGTCTATCATCAGTTAATTGGCCATGGGAAGTCGCCCGGCAAGCTGATGCTTCGCGTCATCAGCGAGGGCTATGTCTACGTCTATGATCCGAATCAATATGACTCGCCCTGGCGATGCTACGCGGCAACGTCGGACGGGCGTTTCAAGGAAACTATCGTCGCGGATCAGGAAAGGCCCGAAAAACAACCCACCTTCGGTTGCTCGCGTGTAGGCGACAACCTCGAAGCGTCATTGATCAGTATCGAGAATGCCAAAAACGCCGATAAGGTGCTCTGGGTCGGCTATTCGCGTATCTGGTGGACGAAATCGATCCGTCGCCGGATTCGCTCCGATCCTCAACTGCGCAAGGCCTATATGGTCACGATCGACGCTAGGGCGCTGTACCTGGGCACGGAGAAAGGGCGCACCGCGACGCTGATGGACCATGCTGCCTTTCGTTTGGAGGCCACCGGTAAGGCGCTCAAGGAACACGTGCTGGAGTATTTGCCGGATCGCGGCCGGGTGGAGAAACTCTGCAGTGATACGAGCACCCGGCAGGTCAGGATACGACTGGAAGAAGCAGGGCCGTTGGCGGCGCGCATGCACGAACGGTCCAATGGTCAGGGCGGCGTTGTCCTCGCCCTGCCAGATATCGTGGGTTTGGCCAGAGACACCGCCTGCTGGCGCAACATCAGCGCAGGGCGACTGGCGCACTACAAGGCCGCGGAGGCCACACTGCGTCCCAAAATCGTACGTGACGTTATCCTGGGTCTCAAACACAGCATGGTCGACAATGATCAGGGCGACCAGTGGACCAAACGCTATGCGCCGAAACTGGATATGGCCAGGCTGATGGCCGACAAAGAGGCGGAAGAAAAAGCCATCGAACAATACACAGGCGTCATCGAGCGCGCCAGTCGCGATTGGCGAGCTGTCGTGAGTCAGACCGCCTTCAAGATCGCCTGGAATGCCTATGACGGTAAGCTTCGTGACAGCGGTATGGCACTGGAGCGCGACTTTGCAAGCTGTGTACAAGGCTCGGGAGCGCTGAAAGAGGAAAAGCGGTGGTGGCTGGACGGGTGGCTATCGGACAAATACGAGGAGGACAATCCGCTCTGGAAGGCATTGGCCGCCGGGGATGACGATGTCGTCACCCAAATGCTGAGCATCGGCGGAACGGGATTATCGATTTATCACAGTGCCCGCAAGGGCTTCGAGGCCTTCAATAATTGGCTGAAAGAGCGCCGTGAGCACAATCGGACCCGCCCAGCTACGCAAGACTCCGGGGCCATCGCAGGAACGGTGGCGTCGCTGCTTCCTTTGCTCTTGCAAAAGCAGGCCGAACGCGCGGAAGTGATCGGCGCGCGCTTGCGCATCATTTTGGCGGCACGTGCCGATACGGTGCTGGAGCCGGCCAGAATCTATCTATCGGTCAAAACCGTGGTGTCCATGCTTTATGAGACAAGCTGGGGGCCACCGACCACCACAATGAGCCGACGTGTGATGCACGCGCGCAGCGCCCTGCTCACCCAGAGCGTGGGCGGCGGCTTTGTCGGCGGGCGCTTCTCGGACGCGACCCTGATCGAGCTGAATCTGTGGCTGCCCCAGGGGCAAGCTGAATTGTTGGAGCAGGCAGCCGTCAAGGCCCTGCGCGCACCCACGGGGAGCACCGAGGTAACCATCCGCAATCCGTTTACTGCCACACGGGAGTTCGTCAAAACCGCTGACGCCCGCTGGGTGGGATTGTTCGGCGCGCTGGCGTTGTGGAATCTAACCGCTGCCCTACATGGTGTGCAAAAGACCTGGGGTGAAGGCGACGAGCGCGGCGCACAAGACTTCAGGGAGAGTGTGTTCGGCGTGGTCACCGGTGTGCTGGCCGTCGGTGCGTCGGTGACCGAAACCATCGGCAAGGTACAGGGCAAACAGGTTTCATCAGCAGCGCGGAACCAAATCGTTGAACATGTGGCGAAGGACATAGCTAAGACCGCATCGGAAAAAGCCGCCACTGGAATGATTGTTTCCGGTGTGCTTTTCGAGGTAGGGGGAAGCATGTTTGCGATGGGGGTGGCGTGGGCAGAAGGTCTTCAGGATTTTGCAAAAGCAAACCGACTGTTGCGGGATGGCGATAGGGATGCGGCCTATCTATATAAAGGTGCGGGTTTCATGATGTTTGTCTCCGGTCTCGCTGGTGCGGCGGCCGCGATGGTGCAAGGCGCGGAAATACTGGCCGGAGTGGGTGCCACTGGCACCCTCACGAGCATAGTGATCAGCTTCGGATCAGTATTGGCATGTATCCCGGTCGGGGGCTGGATTGCCATCGGTCTTGTCACCTTTGTCGCCGGAATTTATCTAGCCTACCAGGCGCTCACCCGTGAAGATACTCCCCTGGAAGTCTGGCTGTCGCGTTGCTGGTATCGCAATGCGGAAAAATACGACGGCACCGAGCGCACATTGTATGCGGATTCAAGAGGGAACCGTATCGAATTGGAAGCCTTTCAGAACGCCCTGTATGGTCTGCAGATCACCTTCGAGTGGGATGATAGCTGGTTTGGCAAGGATGACCTGACCGTACGGGTGATTATGCCCGGCTACAGCGATTACAGTGATTTTGCATACGCACTGCAAACGCGGGGTGTGCCCTCGGAGCACTGGATGACCTTGAACCACCGCACCAGTGACTTCAGCTACGACCCTGACCTCAGGTCACACCCGCCGGAAGCGGTAATGTCCGCCATTCGACCCGATCAGGAGCTGATCCCCATGGAGGAAGTGATCGAGATTGTGGAGCCGCTGACCGTCACCTTCAGGAAAGGAATGGCGGTGCTCACCGCCCGGTTCAAAATCAATCCGGACTACGAGGATCACGCACGGCTGAAGTTTCACTACTGGCCGGATGCCGCCCAGCATCCAGAGCTGGTGATGACGGCCGGCCCCAATGGCATGGACTTTCGCGAGGCCCGGCGCTGACATGCTCGGGTTGCGCCGCGCGCGTCGGGCCATCGAGGCATTCAATCGCTATGCCGACAATACCCGGGAACTGCCGCCCCATCAGCCGCTGGACTCGGGCGCATCGGGTTTCGGACTGGTATATGAAGTGAACCCGGTTTACCTGGAAGCCGGGCAAGGCGGGAACTCGTATTTGCGGGGCGTGGGGGTGCTGGTGATTCTATTCGGATTTTCAGCGGTTTGGTATTATATACCGCCGGCAATGTATAGCATGGCGCTCGATTTAGGTCGCAGCACCAGTTTTTTATTCTTTCTGTTTTTCATGATATCGGGCGCGTTTTGCCTTATTTTAGCAACTCTCGTTACCGTCGCCTGGGTCGGCCCCGCATTTCTCGCCCCCGTCGACATATTCACCCGCTATGACCGTAAACGCCAGAAAGTCTGGGTGTGGAATTATCAGGGCCCGGTGGAGCTAGACTGGAATCGCCTAGTCCCGGTGATCCGCAGCACCGTCTCATCGCCCTATCTGCCCAACCGGCTCTATCACGGCGTGTATGTCGAATTCGGTGCCGGCGGCCACCCCAAAAAAACAGGGAATACACTGCACGTCGTGCGCGTCGGGCCCGCCATGTCCGCCTCTGCAGGCGTTTTGCCGGCCATGGAGTATGTGCGCCGGTACATGGAGGAAGGCCTGCAGGCGCTGCCGCCGGTTAACCGTTTTCTCCAACGCAAGCGCCCAGCGTGGTGGATGATACTCAACCTCGGCGGCCTTATGGAAAATTGGCGTGACCATTTTGCCGGCGAAAAGCTCGCGCTCGGTTTGCCCTACGGGATGACGATTTTATACATTCTCATGTTTCCATTGTATTTTCCAATGTTCGCCACAAACTGGCTGGCACTGCGAGTGGCGCCGTGTCCGAAGTGGCCCCGGGAGTGGTTGCGCATGCACCAGCGGGATCTGGCGGAGCTGGCAGCACACTCGCCGGCATCGCCCGCGCACGTTTGGCGAAAGCCGGTGATTCGGGTTAACGGTCGCATTATCGATGTCGACCCCAACTCGAAGGCGCCCGCCGGTGCCGGCGCCGTCAAAAACGACGCCCCCTCACGCTGGTGCGGCCCGATCCTATGCTTGCTCGCCACGGCGGCGATCACCCTGGCGCTGGTCGGCTCAATCGGACCCTGGGCGCTGCTCTGGGCCATCGGCTGGGCCGGCGTCCCTCCACACGCGTTGCCACTCACTTTCGTGCTGGGCTGGAGCGGCGGTGGCCTCGCCATGCTACTGACGTTGCTCGCGGTCTGGCTGACCACACCCCGGCAATCCGCTTGAGGAGCCAGCAGCACCACCGGTGCTGCAAGCACCCTTCAACGATGGAGCAAATGTCATCACACAACCCCGAGCAAGCCCGGATCCTGGGCCATGATGCCTGGTCGAAATACAATGACATGTACGATGAGAAAGCGCGTAGCGCCT
>CAZYIP010000185.1:0-5598 GCA_964646895.1 uncultured Salinisphaerales bacterium
CTCCCGCTGGCGGGAGAGGGTCGGGGAGAGGGTGGAATTTCGCGCCACCCCTCTCCCTGACCCTCACCCCAAGGGGAGAGGGAACAGATACGTACGACGATCCGCCTTCACGATGGAAACGCCATGGAAACACCGCTGACGCAAAACATCCGTCCCGACCGCGAGCCGCTCGACATCACGGCCTACGAAAAGGCCGGCGGCTATCAGGCGGTGCGCAAGGCACTGCGGGACATGAGCCCGCAGGACGTGATCGACGAGGTGACCGCCTCGGATCTGCGCGGTCGCGGTGGCGCCGGTTTTCCCACCGGCAAGAAGTGGAGCTTCGTCCCCCGGGGCGAGGACGCACCCGCGCGCAAGTATCTGGTGGTCAATGCCGACGAAATGGAACCCGGCACGTTCAAGGACCGTTTATTGCTGGAGGGCGATCCGCATCAGATGGTGGAGGCGATGATAGTCAGCGCCTACGCCATCGGCGCCAGCACCGGCTACATTTTCCTGCGCGGGGAATATATCCCGGCGGAAGAGCGCCTGCTTCGCGCAGTGGACGAGGCGCGCGAACGCGGCTATCTGGGCGAGCATATTCTGGATTCGGACTTCTCCTTCGAGATCGGCGTGCACGCCAGCGCCGGACGCTACATGTGCGGCGAGGAGACGGCGCTGCTGAACGCCCTGGAGGGCCGGCGTGCAACACCCCGGCACAAGCCCCCCTTCCCGCAGGTGAGCGGCCTGTGGGGACGCCCGACCGTCGTCAACAACGTCGAAACCCTGTGCGGCGTACCGCACATCGTCAATCACGGCGGCGAATGGTTCAAAAATCTCGCGCTGACCGACGGCGGCGGCGGCACCAAGCTGTATGGCGCCAGCGGTAGGGTCAAACGCCCCGGCTGCTGGGAGCTGCCCCTGGGCACCACACTGCGCGAAATCATCGAGGAACACGCCGGCGGCATGCTCGACGGCTACCGCTTTCGCACCTGCCTGCCGGGCGGCGGGTCAACCGGGCTGCTCATCGAAGAGCATCTGGACATGCCCCTCGACTATGTGGCCCCGGAGCAGGCGGACAGCCGCCTCGGCACCGGCTGCGTCACGGTCATCGACGACCGCGCCTGCATCGTCGCGCTGATGAAAAACCTGGAGCACTTCTTCGCGCAGGAATCCTGTGGCTGGTGCACACCCTGCCGCGACGGCCTGCCCTGGACCGAGCGCATCCTGGGCGCAATCGAAGCCGGCCAGGGCCTGCCGCGGGATATCGAGCTGCTGCACATGCACGTGGATTTTCTCGGCCCCGGCAAGACTTTCTGCGCCCACGCACCGGGCGCGATGATCCCGCTGCACACCGCTCTCAAGCACTTCCGCGAGGATTTCGAGCGCCACATCCAGGAAAAGCGCTGCCCGTGGAAGGACCCGACCGGAGGGCTGTCGGCGGCGTGAACAAATCCCCTCTCCCCCAATGAGGGAGAGGGAGCCCGCATGGTGGGAGCGGCTTCAGCCGCGATCGGACGGAGCAACCGAATGGCCAAGATCACCGTCGACAAACGGGAATACCAGGTCCACGACGGCCAGAACCTGCTCTCGGCCTGCCTGTCGCTGGGCTTCGATCTGCCCTACTTCTGCTGGCACCCGGCGCTGGGCTCCTGCGGCGCGTGCCGTCAATGCGCGATCGTCCTGTACAAGGACGCCGACGATACCCAGGGCAAGCTGACCATGGCCTGCATGAATGCGGCCGCCGACGGTACGCATCTTTCCATCGAGGCGCCGATGGCGCGCCAGTTTCGCGCCAGCGTGATCGAGTGGCTGATGATCAACCACCCGCACGACTGCCCCGTGTGCGAGGAAGGCGGCGAATGCCACCTGCAGGACATGACCCACATGACCGGCCATGTCTACCGCCGCTACCGCTTCACCAAGCGCACCCACCACAACCAGTATCTGGGCCCGTTCATCGGCCACGAGATGAACCGCTGCATTGCCTGCTACCGCTGCGTGCGCTTCTACAAGGACTACGCGGGCGGCCACGACCTGGAAGTGCAGCAGTGGCACGACAAGGTCTACTTCGGCCGTGCCACCGATGGTGTGCTGGAGAGCGAGTTCAGCGGCAATCTGGCGGAAGTCTGTCCGACCGGCGTCTTTACCGACAAGACCCTGGGCGATCGCTACACGCGCAAGTGGGATCTGCGTTCCTCCCCCTCCATCTGCAACCACTGCGGTCTCGGCTGCAACACCAGTCCCAATGAGCGCTACGGCGCGGTCAAGCGCATCCTCAACCGCTACAACGATGCGGTCAACGGCTATTTCATCTGCGACCGCGGCCGCTTCGGCTACGACTACGTCAACGGCGAGCAGCGCATCTTTCAGCCCTGGCAACGGGAGGATCGCAACCAGCGAAGCAAACCGATCACCCACGAACGCGCGCTCGAATGGCTGAGCCAGTCGCTCAGGGACAGTACCCTCATCGGCATCGGCTCGCCCCGTGCCTCGGTCGAAGCCAACTTCGCGCTGCGCCAACTGGTCGGTGCGGAGCAGTTCCACGACGGGCTGTCGGATTCGGACCATCACCTGATCGGCCTGATCCTGGACATCATGCGCGCCGGCGACGCGCACTTCCCAACCATGCGCGAGACGGAAAAGGCCGATGCCGTACTGGTCCTGGGCGAAGACCTCAACAACAGCGCGCCGCGGCTGGCACTGTCGCTGCTCCAGGCCACGCGTCAGGCCTCGTTCCGCCGCGCCGAGCAGGCCGGCGTGCACCTGTGGCACGACCCGGGCGTGCGCGAGGCCACGCCGCCCGGCCTGCGCAGCCCGCTGTTCATCGCCACGCCAGCGGCGACGCGCCTGGACGAACACAGCAGCGGCACCTTCCATGGCACGCCAGACGACATCGCGCGTCTCGGGTTCGCCGTCGCGCATGCACTGGATGACGCCTCACCGGCGGTCGCCGATCTCGACGACGACATGCGCGCGCTGGCCACAGACATCGCGGACGCATTGCGCGATGCCGAACGGCCCCTGGTCGTGTCGGGTCCCGGCTGCCACAGCGAAGCGATAATCCAGGCCGCCGCCAACGTGGCCCGCGCACTGCAGCGGCGTGAACGCGAGGATCAGTCTCCCGCCTGCTTGCTCTACACCGTACCCGAGGCCAACAGCCTCGGCGTGCGCCTGCTGGACGGGCGGCCGCTGACGGCCGCTTTCGAAAAGCTCCGCAACGGCTCCGCCGACACCGTGATCGTGATGGAGAACGACCTGTTCCGGCGCCATGGGCACGAGGAGGTACGCACGGCGCTCGCGGCGGCGCGCCGGGTGATCGTCATCGACAGCGTGTTCCATGCCACCACCGCCGCGGCCGATCTGATCCTGCCGGCGGCCACTTTCGCCGAGACCGACGGCACGCTGATCAACAATGAAGCGCGCGCGCAACGTTTCTACGCCGTGCTCGAACCCAATGCCGAAAACGACGTGCAGGCGAGCTGGCGCTGGCTGAGTGTCATCGCCACGCGCAGCGGCAGAGCCGAGGGCATCGCCTGGCTGACCCTGGATCAGCTCATCCATGCGTGCGCCGATGCAATGCCGGTGCTGCAGGGTATTCGAGAGGCCGCACCGCCCGCACGGTATCGCATTGCGGACCGCCGGCTGGCGCGAGAGCCGCACCGCTACAGCGGCCGCACCGCCATGTACGCCGACAGGAGCGTGCACGAGCCGCAACCGCCGCGTGACCCGGACACTCCATTCTCGTACACCATGGAAGGTCACTACGGCGAGGCGCCATCGCCGCTGATTCCGTTCTTCTGGGCGCCGGGCTGGAACTCCGTACAGTCGCTCAACAAGTTTCAGGCGGAAATCGACGGCCCTCTGCGTGGCGGCGACAGCGGCACCCGCCTCATCGAACCCCGGTTGAATACCAGGGCCCGCTACGGCGGGCGGCCGCCGGCCGCCTTCAAACGCCGCGGCGATGCCCTGCGGGCGCTACCGCTGTACGAGGTATTCGGCTCCGACGAGTTGAGCGCGCTGTCGCCGCCACTCGCCGAACGCATTCCCGAACCTTACATCGCCCTGCACGCGGACGACGCCGCGGCCCTGAAGCTTGACGACAGCGATCATCCGACCGTCCTCATTGGCCAGCGTGCGGTGCGGCTGCGCGTGCGCATCGATTCGAGCCTCGCGCGCGGCACCGCCGGCATTCCGGCCGGCCTCGAAGGGCTGACGGGGCTTGCGCTGCCGGCGTGGGCCGAGCTGCGGGCGGCGACTAGCGGTGCGGAACCGGATGGCGAGGGGCTCTGAATGGTTATGAGCACGACCGAGGAAAGGCACTGGGTTCCCGCCTTCGCGGGAATGACGGGAACTCTCTGCGGGCGTTTTGCGGGGCGGCGTTTGTGGGAGCGGCTTCAGCCGCGATTTCAGCGGCCTAGATCGCGGCTGAAGCCGCTCCCACAAGCACTGCTCCCACGGCAGCGGCCTGTTCATGCACAACGGGCTGCGGATCATTAATCATGCTGGCTGTCTGGCTGCACATCGCCAACGTCTTCGGCATCCTGCTGGTGGTAGTGGGTGCGGCAGCCCTGCTGACCTGGGTGGAGCGGCGCATGCTGGGTCTGTGGCAGGACCGCTACGGCCCCAATCGCGCCGGCCCGTTCGGCGTGCTCCAGGTGGTCGCCGACATGATCAAGATGATCTTCAAGGACGACTGGACGCCGCCCTACGCCGACCGGGTGACGTTCGTCGTGGCGCCCGCGATCATCATGGTGGTGATCCTGCTGGCGTTCGCGGTCATCCCGATCACGCCAGCGATCGGCGTGGTCGACATCAACATCGGCCTGCTGTTCTTCCTCGCCATGACCTCGCTGTCGGTGTACAGCGTGGTGCTCGGCGGCTGGGCCTCCAACAGCAAATACTCGCTGCTCGGCGGCCTGCGCTCCGCCGCGCAGATGATCAGCTATGAAGTCTTCATGGCGCTGTCGGTCTGCGGCGTGATCATGCTGACCGGCACCTTCAATCTGCGCGACATCGTCAATGCCCAGAGCGGCGGCCTGTGGTTCGTCGGCCCCCAGTTCTTCGGTTTTCTCGTGTTCCTGATCGCCGGCATCGCCGAGACGCATCGTCTGCCCTTCGATCTGCCGGAGGCCGAGAACGAGCTGATCGCGGGCTACCACACCGAATACTCAGGGATGAAGTTCGGCATGTTCTTCATCGGCGAGTACGCCAGCATCATCCTGATCTCGGCCATGATCGTGGTCCTGTTCTTCGGCGGCTGGCGCGGGCCGCTGCTGCCGCCAATTCTCTGGTTTTTCATCAAGCTGGGCTTTTTCGTCAGCTTTTTCATTCTGATGCGCGCTGCGCTGCCACGTCCGCGCTACGACCAGCTCATGGCTTATGGCTGGAAACTCATGCTGCCGCTGGCGCTGCTGAACCTGGTGGTGACGGGCGCGATCGTGCTGGTGTTTTTCAATGGATGAGGGATTGTTGCCGCCGTCATCCCGGAATCGCGCAGCGATGTCCGGGATCCAGTGCCTTTCCCCGCGTGGTCAGCGCAAGGCACTGAATTCCCGCCTTCGCGGAAGTGGCGGGTGGACTGCGCGGAAGTTTTGTGGGGCTTTTGTGGGAGCGGCT
>CAZYIP010000186.1:0-1870 GCA_964646895.1 uncultured Salinisphaerales bacterium
AAGCCGGCCTCGCCACGGGCTGGGGCGGCGAGTCGCGCATCGTGTGGGCGCTGCTGCAACTGCACAATCACGTGCACCAGTTCTGCTTTGGTCGTACGTTGAGCGAAGCCCTCGGTTACGGCGACAGCGAGCTGAAACTGTTGAAGCAGGCGTGTCAGGACCAGCACATCAGCGTGCTGCGCATGCATCGTGAGACCGACGGCGCCAGCGAGCCTTTTGTATTCCCGTGGGAGAGGATTAGGCAAGTCACGGTCGTCGCCTACAAGGTCGCCAACACGCATAACTACGACGATGCGCGCCGACAGCTGCTGCGCGAGCGCACCACGGAGCTGAGCCGGCGCCTGGCGCGCTGGCGCCGCCAGAAACCGACCGTGGAGGCGATTCATCTGTCGGTTTTCGGCTTCTCGCGCGGCGCCGCCGAAGCGCGCGTGTTTGTGAACTGGCTGCGCGAAGCGCTCGATGCGGGGGGCATGACGCTGGCGGGCATCCCGCTGCGCGTCATCTTCGTGGGGTTGTTCGACACGGTGGCATCCGTGGGCTTTTCCCAAGCGCTGGCGGAGGGGTTCATCACCGGTCATGGTGGCTGGGCCGAGCCACAGAACCTGGTAATCCCGGATTACGTGGAGAAGTGTTTGCATCTGGTGGCCGCGCACGAGGTACGTGGCTCCTTTCCGCTGGATGCGGCGAATGTGGAGCAATACGTCTATCCTGGCGTGCATGCTGATGTGGGCGGCTGCTACGCGCCGGGCGAGCAAGGGCGCAGCCCCAGGGATGCCGACAAACTGTCGCAGATCACGCTCGGGCACATGTATCGCGCCGCGGTCGCAGCAGGGGTGCCGTTGAACATGGACGCACCGGAGATACTCGACCGCTCCAGACAGGCCATGCAGGCTTCCGACGCCCTCATCTCAGCGTTCAACGCCTACATTGCGGCCACGCGCGAGGTGGCCCGAGGTGGTCTGGTGCCGATCATGCACGCGCTCTACGGTCAGTACATCCGCTGGCGCCGACTGCGCCTCGATACCCTGCCCGACCTGCCGACCACGCGTCGTGCCGCACCGCAGGAGCGCCGCGACCTGATCGATGCCAACGAAGAGCTGCGCGAAGAGGCCAGGGCACTGGCCGATCTCGATCGAGCGATGGCCGAAAACCAGGCGCACTACTCACTTAATCCAGGCAGCGCAGTGCAGATGCTGACGGTAGGTGCCGTGATTCCGCCGCATCTGTCGGCGCTGTTCTCACAGCTGATCGAACATCACAAGCTGCCGGAATGGCGCCAAGTGCGAGTTTACTGGAATCACCCGCTGCACCTGCACGAGGACCGGGCGCTGGTCGAGTTGTTCGACAACTATGTGCATGACTCGCGCGCCAGCTTCAAGCCCCTGGCGTCCGGCCAGAAGGTCTGGCGGCGCCGGCAGGAAACGCGGATGCGCCAGCTACAGTACCGCCAGGCACGCTTTGCGCCCTGGAATGCGGACAGACTTCAGTGGCAGGCGGCGAACCCGGGTGCGATACCGTCTGGCTCATCTGTGATTCCCCCGGTGCGCCCATTGAGCCAGCAAGAGGCTGCGGATCTGGCCTGGTACGAAAAGACCGGGCAGCTGCCGTTGAATCCGGGCGGGCGGGAATTCTCCCTGACCTGGGGGTATCTGCGCTGGCGCGTCATCTTCGACGGGGACTCTGCAATGGCCACTGACTCCCCGGTCCGGCTGGAGATGCTTCGACAGGAGGTTGCTCCGCCGTTGGGTGCGTCCTCGGGACAGATGATAGGGCCGGTACCGTAGGCAGGAACCCCGTGCTTTTTTATAACAATCATTCGAGGCATCATGTGCTGACCGCGGGTTATTCGCATCAAGGCTGCGGCTGGATG
>CAZYIP010000186.1:1970-5587 GCA_964646895.1 uncultured Salinisphaerales bacterium
ACGGCACCGAACAGCGTATAACACGTCGACAGCGCCGCCGCGCCGTGCCAGTGCTCGACGATCGGGTTCACCGAGGCGGTGATCGAGCGTTTATGACGCCTGCGATCTGTGAGCTTCTTGGTGAGCCCCAAGCGCAATATCCTCCTGAGTTCAGAACGCAGCTGGCCGGGCTCGCAAGGTCGCGGCGATTTCGTCCCACAGTGCCAGCGATTCGGCTTCACTCAGTGAGGCATTTGGGAGGGAGGTGTGATGACTTTTATTCTCGCGATTACCATTCCAGAAGTCGATTATGAGCAAGGGTGTTTGCGCACTGCCAATCTTGCTGTTTGCCTCAAGCGTGAAGTATTGGCCGATTACTTGATTATCAGGCGTCATGCCCGTGGAAAGCACTTCTTCAAACGCCAGTCCGACCTTTGATCTGGCGTGGCCCTTGCGCACAATGTGACCATTGGCCGCTTTGAGCATCTTTTCTATTTCTGGAATCCGATCGAGTAACTCTGTCTCTGTGCGAAGTCCACTGTCGTATTCGATGTGGATTCTCACATCGGGCATCGTTTTGGAAACAAACCCCATCATGATATCTTCACGCAGTTTTTCTGAACTCTTGCTGCTGATGAAACCATTCTGAATGCAAGCGCCGGGCCCGGGTGGAATCTCGTTGTTTTGGCGGCCGCGGATACGTTTGTATAAAGATTGGAGTATGTTGAGCTTGGTATGAACGGTTGAGCCTAATGCCTGAAGCTGTTTATCGTCCGCGTACTCGGGATAATCCACATCATTAGCTCTGATTGTCATCTTGATAGCATAGTGGTTTTTCCATCCGTGCAATTCCAGTATGCGGGAGCCACGGGATGCACCGTTCTCAGAGCGGTTAAAAATTACACCACTGCCGTCAATCACCGGAACAGCTTCGTCCAGATAGGCTTGCCCAGGGTGCCCTGCTATATGCTGGCTTTCCAGTGTTTTTTCGCGTCTCGCCAACATTCTGTCAAAGCTGCTTTTAGGCATCGGTGTGACATTTACATGAATGCCGCCGCTGCGCTCGGAGTAAGGGGACATCGTAAGGGTAACGGCGGCCGTGTCTGCGGGCTTCATATCTGCGGGCAGGTCTATCAGATAGCGTCCGAAGCAACGCGGCGTCATCTGCGCGGTATAGTGGCTCATGAAGGCGTGTTCCTCGGGCGTGAGCAAAGGCGTTGAAGGCTGGCAGGCAATGACAGCAAGGGCCGTCATCGGGAGTAATCCACGCCAAAATCGGGGCGATGGCGAGTTGCGGGATGTCATGGGTAGACCAGCGGCGTGTCCTTAACAGCCTGGGCAATCTTGACAATGGCGCGAACGGTGAACCAACGGGCGGGCTCACAGTCGCGAAAAGCAGCCTCATGTTCGGTATCGACCGCCAATACAGATCGAGACCAGGCTGCCGGTGCGCAGCCGGAACGCTTGGGTACCGTGCCATCGCCCGGCTCATCTGGATCGCTGATGGTGCAGACTTGTTCGGCCGATTTCCCCAAACCGCGGCCCTCAAGCGGAGTGTTCACGATGCGGCTGGTGAAAACCTGCTGGTGTCCACTGTCGCCGTAGCCGAGTGCGCCGCTCAGCGTTTTGCCGTAATAGAAGTAGTGGACATGGTTCTGGAGCTGCAGCAGTGCCCAGACGATACGTGACTCGCCGCCCCAGCCTGCCGCCAGTCCGGCATCGCGCTGCAGGCCGGTGCCGCTATCGCCGATCTCTTTTTTGAACGGGGTTCCGACCCCGGCAACGTATGTGGCGAATCGATTAGGAACATCTACGGATGATTTTGTGTCTGGTGTTCCCACATCGAATACGTCGTACAGTCTCGCGATGTTCGATTGCTTTTGATGCGGCAGATCCAATTCCCGATTATTGCCAGTCCCGTCAAAAAAGAACCCGATACGCAGCGTTGCGCAGCATTTCAGTGCTGGGTGAATCTCGAGGTGGTATGTGGCTGCATCCGCGATCTCTTCGGGAGTGAGTGCACTAGGCGGTACTAGTGCGGAGGGGGCGAATTGAATCATGGATCTGTCCTTGACTATGTTGTTACCTAATGCGATTCGGGTTTGCCGGCCACCGGGCAGTCCTTGAAGCCATCCAGCCAGCATTGTACAAATGGATATTTTATTTTGGCCGGAAAGTCGGGATGCCCAGGACCGGCCGCACTGACGTAGAGCTTAATCACGTCATCTGGAAAGAATGCAACCCACAGGATCCCGCCATCATGTGGGCCGTAGGGTTGCAGGGGAACCATGCGGCTGTACAGCTTGTTGGGATCCTGATGGAATAGCGCGTCGGTGCTCCAGCTGATCTTGAGCTTGTAGTCCCTGCGCCACTTGGCAGGCACGGCGGCGCCACCCGCGAACGAAGTGCCGCCACCGTGCTTGCCCATGTTTCCCGCCCAGTCCCCATCCACGTACACCGGGCCGATGTTTTCGTCGGTGTAATTAAGCAAGCTGACGATAAGGCCCTTCTCTCCGCCGTCACCGGGCTGAATCGTATTCGGTGAGGTAGCGGCGGTTGCAATTTGCTGCCCCTGGTCATTTTGATCGTCGTTGCACGCGACCAGCGCGATCGCCAGAAGGGCGGCGACAAGCGTCCGAAGCAAAGTACACTGGCCACGGGGCATCGCATCAAGCCTCCGGGTGGGTGGCCGCCTGCTTTTCTTTGAGCAACGCCTGTACAACCGGACGGCTGCACGCCGCTATCGGCGGCAGGGCACCGTACTCATCACGCAATTGCATCAGCGTTTGTTCGATGCTGGCATGCACCCTGGAGGGGGTAACCCGAAATACCAATCCTTGCCGGCTGTGATAAAGATGCCGGAGCAGGGTATCGGCGAGCGAGGCGTCCTGAATGGCCTGGATTTGGGCATCATCGAGGCGATAGGGCTCTGTTGCCTCGCGGGTCGGTTCAGCTGAGTCCGGCTCGCCCTGCATCACTACCCAATGGCCGCCACGGTCGAACCATGCCCACGCTGTCAAGGTGGACATCAGGCGGAGCTGCTGGGATTGCGTAAGGACATCGCGCAGTAGCGCCAGGCAGCGGGTATCCGCCCAGCGCAGTATATAGGCGGTATCGTCCGGCCCGGCGGCTTCGAGCTGGTTCTGGAAATGCCGGTTCACCACCGGTAATGGCTGGTCCGTCTTGATGGCGCTTAGCATGGGTAATCCGGTTGTGATGCGGAGCCAGCGTCGGATGAACGCTTCGCGTTCCGCGTCGGTATTGGGTAGCGCCAGCAGCAGCGGTGAAACATCTGCCACGTCATCGCCCGCGTAGCGGCCCTCGAATATCCGCGTGAATGCCACGGCTGGTAATGCGCGCAGGACATACGCACATTCGGCGGCCGCCTGAGCCTGGTCGATCAACAGGTAGGCGGATTGTCCGGCTACGAATGCCAGGAGTGTCGTTACAGCATCCTCCGGGTAGGCATCGATCAGCATGTGATTCATCAGCCGTTCTTGGGCGCCAGCGCGCTGCCCGTCTGCATGGCATGCAGCAGGCACTCCACGCAAATCGAGTCCGGAAACTGCGGCAGAGGTAGATTGAGCTCCGCCGGCCCCTCGAACTGGTGCTGTCCGGCGTGCACGGTGAGCTTGCCG
>CAZYIP010000187.1:0-5581 GCA_964646895.1 uncultured Salinisphaerales bacterium
TTGCGAGAAAATGGCTCCCGGCGCGGCCCCGTGCGTGATTGTGAACAGACCCTGGAGCTTGGCGGGGAGAAACCGATGAACCGGAATGAACACGGCGAACGTCGCCGCGAGCTGATGCAGCGGATTGGCGGAGATGGCATCGCCATCGTGCCGGCCGCCCCGGAGCAAACCCGCAACCGCGACGTGCTCTATCCCTACCGTCAGGACAGCGACTTCCGCTATCTGAGCGGGTTTACCGAGCCGCAGGCCATGATCGTGCTGGCACCGGGACGGGCGGATGGCGAATTCATCATGTTCTGTCGCGAGCGCGATCCGATGCGCGAAACCTGGAACGGTCGCCGCGCAGGGCCGGAAGGGGTGATGCGTGATTACGGTGCCGATCAGGCTTTCGAGATCGGCCGCCTGGATGAACTCATGCCCGATCTGCTTGCCGGGCGCAGCCGTGTGTTTCACACATTGGGCAACCGTACCCGGATGGACGAGCGCCTCGTGGGCTGGCTGGTCGGACTGCGGCAGCGCGAGCGCGCGGGTATCGAGGCGCCGAATGAAGTGGTGGCGCTGGATCCCGTTCTGCACGAAATGCGTTTGCGAAAGCAGCCGGCGGAGCTGGAGCTCATGCGCCGCGCGATGGCGACCTCGGGACGCGCTCACCGCCGGGCGATGACTCGCTGTCGGCCGGAGATGACGGAATACCAGCTTGCCGCCGAAATTCACTACGAGTTCGGGCGCGACGATATGGAGCCGGCTTACGGTTCCATCGTCGGCGGCGGCGCCAACGGGTGCATTCTGCACTATGTCGAAAATGCCGCTCCCCTGCGCGACGGCGATCTGGTATTGATCGATGCCGGCGCGGAATGCCGCGGCTATTGCGCCGACATCACGCGCACGTTTCCTGTCAATGGCCGCTTCAGCGACGCACAGCGCGCGTTGTACGATTGTGTGCTCGCGGCGCAGGAGGCGGCCATCGAAGCCGTGCGCCCGGGCAACCATGTCATGCGCCCGCATGAGGCGGCGGTGCGGGTGCTGACCGAGGGCATGGTGACCCTGGGCCTTCTCGAAGGCGATGTGGACGATCTGATCGAATCCCAGGACTACCGCCGCTTCTACATGCACGGCACGGGGCACTGGCTGGGCATGGATGTACACGATGTGGGCGCCTACAAGCGTGCCGGCGAATGGCGCGAACTGGAGCCGGGAATGGTCACCACGGTGGAGCCTGGCCTCTACATCCCCGCGGGTTCCGAGGGTGTGGACGAGCGCTTCTGGGACATCGGCATCCGCATCGAGGACGATGTACTGGTCACCGCCGACGGGGCCGAGGTGATGACCGCCGACGTGCCCAAGCGCGCGGATGAGATTGAATCCCTGATGCGGCAGTGAACGGGCCTTCCTTCGATGTGCTGATCGTCGGTGGCGGCATGGTCGGCGCGAGTCTCGCGTGCGCCCTCGCATCGCAGCCCGTGCGGGTCGGCGTGATAGAGGCGATGCCGCCCGATCATGCGGCGCAGCCCAGCTACGATGAGCGCACCACCGTGCTGGCACACGGCTCCCAGCGTATCTACCAGACCCTGGGGCTGTGGGACCGTCTGGACGCGGTCGCGGAGCCCATCCGGCATATCCATATTTCCGAGCGTGGGCGGTTCGGCGTCACCCGTATCGACAGTCACGAGCAGCGGGTGCCGGCGCTGGGCTATGTGGTGCCGAACCGGGTGTTCGGACGCGTGCTGTTCGAGGAGATGGCACGCGTCGATAACCTCACCGTGCTGTGCCCGGCGACCGTCAGTGACATCAGCGCCGACCGGGACGGCGCGCGGGTAACGGTCAGCCAGGATGGTGCCGAGCGCAGCCTGACCGCTCGGCTCCTGGTCGGCGCCGACGGCATTCGTTCGCGCGTTCGCGAGGCCCTCGGCATCGGTGTGCGCGAGGCCGATTATCGGCAAAGCGCGCTGGTGACGATCGTAACCCCTCAACGGCCCCGTGCGGGGCAGGCTTTCGAACGCTTCGATGCCGATGGCCCGGTCGCACTGCTGCCCGTGGATGCCGAGCGCTACGCGCTCATCTGGACGCTGCCACCGGCGCGCGCGCAAGAAATGGCAGGCGCGCCGGAAGCGTCGTTCCTGTGCGCCCTGCACAACGTTTTTGGAGATCGGCTGGGCGCCTTCCTGCGGGTCGGGGCGCGTCATGTCTATCCCCTCAAACGGGTACTGAGCGAGCGCCTGTGGGCGCCGCACGCGGTACTGATCGGCAATGCCGCCCACAATCTGCACCCGGTCGCGGGGCAGGGTTTCAACCTCGGGTTGCGGGACGCAGCCGTGCTCGCCGAGTTGATCGCCGATGCGATTGCGGAAGGCCGCGATCCCGGGAGCGAGGAATTGCTGCAGCACTATCAGCGCTGGCGCGCAGGGGATCAGGCCCGGGTGGCCGGCTTCACTCACGGGCTGGTAAAGCTGTTTTCCAACCGCTGGCCCGCCCTTGGCCCGCTGCGTTCGGCAGGGTTGCTGGGCCTGGACTTGCTGCCCGGCGCCAAGCGCTGGCTGGCGCGGCGCACGATGGGCGCGAGCGGCCACATGCCGCGGCTGGCGCGAGGATTGCCGCTGACGGAGCGCAGCCGTGCATGACGTGATGATCATCGGCGGCGGCATGGTGGGGGCGACACTGGCGTGTGCCCTGAGTCATGACCAGACTCGACGGCGGCTTTCGGTCGCCGTCGTGGAAGCAGCCGCGCCACCCGGGTTCCCGTCGCCGGAACAGATTGCGGATGCGGATTACGACCTGCGCGTGAGTGCCATCTCGCCCGCTGCGCAGCGGCTGTTCGAACGCATCGGCATGTGGCCGCGTATCCGCGACACGCGCATCAGCCCGTTTCGTTCCATGCGTGTCTGGGATGCGACCGGCGCGGGCCGACTGACCATGGATGCCGCCGAAGTCGGCTTGCCGGAACTCGGCCACATCGTGGAAAACCGCCTGATCCAGACCGCCGCCTGGGAGGCCTGCGCTGCTCATGGCGGCGTCGAGTTCCTGTGTGGCCGCCGCATCCAGGCACTCCGGGTGGATACCGATGCCGTGGTTGCCGAGCTGTCCGATGGCGCGAGCATACGTGCGCGCCTGGTGGTGGGCGCCGATGGCGCTCGCTCACCAACACGAACGCTGCTCGATATGCCCGTGCACAGTTCCGACTATGGGCAGCGCTGCATCGTCGGTGCCGTGCACCCGGAGAAGCATCATGAGGAGGCCGCGTGGCAGCGATTCCGGCCGCAGGGACCGGCGGCGTTTTTGCCCCTCACTGGCGGGCGGGTATCCATGGCCTGGTATGAGAGCCCGGAGCGGTGCGAGCATCTCCTCGCCGCCAGCGACGATGAATTCGCCCATGAACTGGCCGAGGCGACGGACCATGCCCTGGGCGAGATCGTGACCGTCGGTCGCCGCGCCAGCTTTCCCCTGCGAGCGATGCATGCCCGCGAATATGTGCGCCCGCGGGTGGCGCTGGTCGGCGATGCTGCCCATGTCGTCCACCCGATGGCCGGGCAGGGCGTCAACCTCGGATTGCTGGATGCCGCCGCTCTCGCGGAGGCAGTCAGTACCGCCGCCGAGCACGGTCGCGATGTAGGCGGTTATCAGACCCTGCGCCGCTACGAGCGCGCACGCAAGGGCGACAACATGCTGATGATGGGCGTGGTCCACGGCCTGAAGCAGCTCTATGAAACACCTCTGCCGCCGCTGCGCGTGCTGCGCAACGGCGGCATGAGCCTGGTGGACCGGCTGTTCCCCCTCAAGCGTCTCATGATGCACCAGGCACTTGGCGAGTACGACGACCTGCCCGCATTGGCGCGGCGCTGAATGCGGGCTCGCAAACCCGCAGGTCGGAATCATGCAACTGAAGCAATTCGAGCGCTAACCACTGATGTTCGGCCCGTCGCCGGTCTTCCCTCAAGGTGGCCCGGTATTACATCATCGTGTGCGTATAGTGGCCGCAAGCAGTCAGGCCGGCATGGTAGCCGGTTTCCCTGCCCGGGATTGCGCCTGCCACTGGCGTCGATGCTTCCGCCAGATGCTGATCGCCGGTGCCTCGCGTTGGCCGGATACCGGCTGAGGGCCGATTGCAGCGCGGGCATATCGCAGGGATAATCAGCGCTCGTATTTTCGCTCTCATCGACAGGGAAGTTCATGGAATCGCAGGAAGCGTATTTTCATATCGTTCGTCAGTCCTCCTCGTTGCAAGCCGTCGCATTTACGAAAGCCTCGACACCGCCGCCGGGCGGCTGGCCCGTGCCATCACCTTCGGAACTCGATTGGACGAGAAAACCCGACACGCGCTCAAGGTCAACACCAAGAGCCAGCTTTTGCACTGGAGGCGCCGCGGCACTGGTGGGCATTTACGCGATTTCGAGGCGCATTTCGATCGCATGGGGCGGGTGACCCGTCACCTGGACCATGCAGGCTACCTGCTCATTGGCATCGATGCCTACTTGACGGCCGATGCGATTGCGAAGGCTTGTGAGGTCGGCGACGACCGCCATTGTCACCGCGCCATGGTGGTAAAAGGGAGCGGCTTTGCCGGGAGTGCCGGTGGAAGCGCCTTGGGCAGTATCGCGGCTTATGGTGTTTGCAACGCCTTGTTTGGCCTTGAGTCGTTAGGCAGCAGCGTTTTGTGGTGTGGCCTCGTGCTGGGCGCTGCCGGGAGTGTCGCTGGTGGAGCCATCGGAGGCGGGGTAGGCAAAACGATCGGCAAAAAGGTGGACGGACTTGTATTTGAAAACACTTACTCGGCCCGTCAGCCATGAACTTGCGCGTTCTGACATTCATTCTGTTGCTGGTTGCCGTGTGTTTGACAACCTGCTCGGTCTGGTTCGTTCGTTTGTCCTGGGGCGACCCATTTTTGGTCCAGTTTGCTGGCGTGACAGGGCTCAATTTTCTATTGGTGAGCCTTCTCTGGATAGGCTACAGCGTCTATGCCATGTTCTGGCTGGTTCCGAAGGCCGATGCCATTGTCGATCCGGAGTTGAGTGAGCAACTCCAGCGACGCGGGGACTTTACGTTTTATCGGATACACCGGCTGACTTTTTATGCATTTTCTTCGGCTTCACGCTGGGCTAATGGGCGGCTGCACCCGGAGTTCGATTTCCGGCGCTTGCCGAGCTGTCTGCGCATTCCATTTGTGGTCCATTTTTATGGAATGTGGCTTGGGTGTCTTCTCCTGGTGGTCGGCTATGCAACCATTAAATTGGCCGAGATGTGGGGGATGAACATCTGACACGTGTGCAAGGTCAACGCCAAGAGCCCGCTTTTGCACTGGAGGCGCCGCGGCACTGGTGGGCATTTACGCGATTTCGAGGCGCATTTCGATCGCATGGGGCGATTCAACCCGGGGGTGGAGGCAAAACGATCGGTAAAAAGGTGGACGGACCTGCCCGCATTGGCGCGGCGCTGAACGCAGGTCCATCCTGCTCATCAAGCGTGTCGCTTATACCCCCAGCATTCCAGCGCGGAACCGTTCGCGTGACGTCCATGCTGGATGCTGGATGCTGGATGCTGGATGCTGGAGAGGACATCGCCACCATTGGTATTACCGCGGTCCGCCAGG
>CAZYIP010000188.1:0-5567 GCA_964646895.1 uncultured Salinisphaerales bacterium
CTCTACAGATCGAGCACGAGACATTCATCGCGAGATTCGGCCCGGGCGCAGCAGATCATCATGAATTCGCTGCGGTCCTCGTCATCCAGGACGCTGTCGCGGTGGATGGGGTCGCCCTCCAGGTAACGCGTCATGCACGTTCCGCAGTAACCTTCTTCACACGAGGTTTCGATGTCGAAGCCGTGTTCGCGCAATATGTCGACGATGGTTTTCTCCGGTGGCACGAAAAACTGCTTTCCGGTTTTCGCGAGCCGGATGTAAAAGCCGGCGTCGCGTTCACGATGCTCCGTCCGGGGGGCGACGGGTGCAGTAAACCGCTCGCATTTCCTGGCGGCGTCCGGCCAGTTGCGCGAAGCCGCCTCGACTGCTTCGAGAAAGCCGGCGGGACCGCAGTAGTACAACTGTTGGCCGTTGCGGTATTCGCCCAATATCGAGTTCAGCGAGAGTCCATCGGATGGTTTTCCGTGATCGTGTATCAGCGTTGCGTTGCCCTTTTCAACCAATTCGCTGACTTCAGGGAGAAACGCGGTTCTGGATGGGGTACGGGTGCAGTAATACAGGTGAAACGGTTGTTTCAGCCGGGACAGCACCGCAACCATCGACATGATCGGGGTCACCCCGATACCGCCGGCCAGCAGGAGATATTCACTTGCGGTTTCGTCCAGAGTAAATTGGTTGCGCGGGCGGGAGATGGTTATCATCTGGCCTGGCCTGATGTCTTCATGCAGGGCCGACGATCCGCCGCGACTGGCGGAATCTCTCTGCACTGCAATGACATAGCGGAACGTTTCCGCTGGATCATTGCATAATGAGTACTGTCTTATCAGACCGTTCGGCAAATACACATCGACGTGGGAGCCGGCGGTGAAAGCAGGCAGATTCGCGCCGTCCGGGTCGACGAGTTCAAACGCCAGAATGCTGTCGGCGAGAAAGCGAATGGATTGAATTCGCACGCTCAGTTTGAGCTTTCGCGATTTGATCGCGTCGCCGCCGGCATCTTCAGCATGTTTAATACCCGGAACGACTACCACAATCCTCCTCCTGTTCACGACATGTACCGGAATTATTTCGGCAACGTGTTTTTCGTTGTTCTGTTCAGGACACTACGATAAGCGACAAATCAATTCAAACGATAATTTTTTACTTAATTGATTCACTTTTTTTGATGTATCAAGTTATCGGCATTGTTCACGAAGTTCAGCGGCACGGCGGCGAGCGGTCCGCATGAAGACTTTGTTCTGGTCGGCGGAGGAGGGGATTGTCACGCTACGCCCGCCGGTATAATCGGGCAGAATGCGTTGCCGGAGCCGGCCTTTGACACCGGGCGGTGCGCAACGGAGGAGGAGGCTTTCATGAAATTTCAGCAGCTTGAGACTTTTTTCTGGGCTGCCAAGCTCGGCAGCTTCGCGGCGGCCGCCAGCCGGCTGCACGCCACGCAATCCACGGTATCCATGCGCATCCGCGAACTCGAGAGTACGCTCGGCATCTCGTTGTTCGATCGCTCGAAGCGCAATGTGAGACTGACCGAGAAAGGGCGGGAACTCGTGGAGTACGCCACTCAAATGCTTGAACTCAAGTCGACCATCCTGTACCGGATGGCCTCGCCCGAGACGATCACGGGCAGCCTCCGGCTCGGTGTCGCCGAGGTCGTGTCGATGACCTGGCTGCCGGAGCTGATCAACGAGATCTCTGCGGTTTATCCGGGTATACGGCTCGAAATAGAAGAAGCATTGACTGCCGATTTGATGCGCGAATTGCGTGATGGCAATCTGGAACTCGTACTGGTTCCCGGTCACACGCCTGACATGAATCTTCGCACGCGGACGCTGGGGCAGGTGGAGTTTGCATGGCTCGCAAGTCCACGCCTTGAATTGAATGGCGTTCGCCATACGGCACAATCGCTCGCACACTTTCCCATCATCGGCCTTAAAAACGCGTCGTATCACTACGCGCACATCGAGAACTGGTTCAGGCAGGCGAACGTTCGCTGCCGGTACTTCGCCCGGTGCAAGAGCGTGGGGGTCGCGGCCGCCATGGCGGCCGCCGGTGTCGGGATTGCTTATCTCCCGCTACGTTGCTATGCGGGCATGATAAGCGAAGGACAATTGGTGGCTCTGGAAACCACGCAGGGGTCCCGGATGGTGGAATTTGTTGCGGCCTATCCGGTCGATGAGTTCGATCCGATTGCGACGCGCATCGCGGAACTTGCCGCCTCCGTCAGTGATTTTCAGACGTCGCGCCCGCCTCAGTGCGATGCGACGTAGAAGCCTTTTGACATGACAGTCAAAGACATCGCTGCGCTTTAGCGATAGAGGTCGTTCTCGCTCACCGGCGCGGGTTTGGTAGGCGTATCGCCGCGCCCGGCGCGCCCGCGTGAGGAAAACAGGCTTCCCTGTGGTGCTTTTTGCGGCGCGAAGCGAAGAAAGCCGATGTCCTTCCCTACGTCCACGTAGACCGCCTCCATGCCGCCGCGCTTGAAGTAGCTCTCGTGCCAGAACCCGGTGCCGCCCGAATTGCGCAGGAACGTGCGCCACCATTGTCGGTGCGGATCGGAACGCGCCCAGTTCTCCATCGATTCGAAGTCTCGCCAGTACTCGCGCATGCCGATATGGGGCGGGAAAAGGGAATAGACGATGTTTTCGTGCAGAAGCAGCCCGTCCGGCTGCGCTTGGACCGCCTTTCCCAGCTTCGGACCGAAACCCAGCAGAGTCCTGATCCCCGTCAATCGGTTGACGCGCATGCCCAGGTAAATGACGACCAGGTCCGGATATTCCGTCAAGTCGACCGTTTTGCGCTGCGGTGGGCGAGGTGTACTCGCACTGCTTGCGGGACGATTGGACTGGCGCCGCAGGAAGTGCAGTGCCGCATGAGGAGTGCGCCGCAATCGGCTGGCACGAATGGGTTTGCGCCACGCGGAGCGAATGAATCCGATCATGTCAGGTATCTCCGGTGTGAATACTGAAATCATCGATGGACGGAAGCGATGTTGCCATCGTCAACATTAAGTTAGGTGCTTATGTTGCTGATGTCAACATCCAGTGCTACATTGGGCGTCATGACCGGGACAAACACACGCGGGCAGCCCTATCATCACGGCGATCTCCGCAACGCCCTGTTGCAGGCAGCGACCGAGCTGTTGCGCGAACAGGGTGTCGCGGGCCTGAGCCTGCGCGCGGCCGCCCGTCGGGCAGGAGTGAGTCATGCCGGTCCCTATCGGCACTTTCGCAACAAGGCGGCGTTGCTGCGGGCATTGGCAATGGTGGGGTTCGAGGCGTTGGCAGATGCCGTCAACGCAGCCGCAGCCAGGTATCCGGACGATCCGGCTCGACAGCTTGTCGAGGCCGGCGTCGCCTACGTCGGGCTGGCCCTTGACAACCCGGAACGTACGCGGCTGATGTTCGGCGGGGAGCTTGGTCACGCTGGGGACGACGATCTGGCCCGTGCGGCGCACGGTGCCTTTGAAGCCCTGGTTGCGATCATCCGCAACGGTATCGAAAGCGGCGCCTATGCCGGGGGCGATGCGGGGCGGCTCGCGGTAAGCGCCTGGGCGAAGGTACACGGCATTGCGGTACTGCTGATCGCGGGACAGATCCAGGTGGCTTCGTCACGACAGGAGACGATAGGCCTGGTCCGCGAGGTTTGCCGCGTGGAATTGTTTGGTCTCATGAAGACGGGCGAGCCCCGGTCCGGGGCTCCATGAAAGGCACGAGAAGATGGCTACCGCTTACGCCGCACCGTTCGAGGCTGTCGCTCCCGCTTATGCGCCAGCGCCGGGTCGTCGCGGACCGGAACCAACGGGCGCGCGACAGTCGACAGCTTTCAGGCGTCGGCTTGCCCGCCCCAGGTGTCGCGCAGGGCGACGGTGCGATTGAAGACGGGCGCATCCGCCCGGTGATCGTAACGATCGGCAACAAAATAACCGATACGCTCGAACTGCAGGCGCTGCTCGGGCGCAGCGTCGGCGGCGGCGGGTTCAATGCGGCAGTTGTCGAGGACACGCAGCGCGTCCGGGTTGATGAGGTCGACGAAATCGCCCTCGGCGCCGGCCGGATCCGCCACTGCGAACAGGCGATCATACAAGCGCACCGTCGCACGCCTGCCGTGGCTGGCCGACACCCAATGGATCACGCCGCGGGGCCTGATGCCGTCTGCCGGATTCTCTCCCAGCGTGTCCGGGTCATAGCTGCAATGCACTTCGGCAACCTCGCCGCTGGCATCTTTCACCACCGCGTCGGCCGTCACCACGTAGGCGTTGCGTAGCCGCACCTTGTTGCCGAGCACGAGGCGCTTGTACTTCCTGTTCGCGGACTCGCGAAAGTCCTCGCGCTCGATCCACAGCTCGCGAGTGAAAGGCAGCTCGCGTTCCCCCAGGTCTTCGCGCTGCGGGTGCCTGGGAGCGCGCAGCATCTCGACCTTGTCCTCCGGAAAGTTGGTAATGACCAGCTTGATCGGGTCGAGCACGCACATCGCACGCGGTGCGTTTTCGTTGAGATCGTCACGGATGACGTGCTCCAGCATGCTCATGTCGACCACGCTGTTGGTGCGCGAAACGCCGGTCATGGCGCAAAACCGGCGAATGCTGTGCGGCGTGTAACCGCGCCGCCGGATACCCGCCAGCGTCGGCATGCGCGGATCGTCCCAGCCGTCCACATGGCCTTCGTCCACCAGGCGCTTGAGCTTGCGCTTGCTGGTAATCGTGTAATTCAGATTCAGCCGCCCGAACTCGGTCTGCACCGGTCGCGCGGGCACCGGCAGGTGTTCGATCAGCCAATCGTAGAGGGGGCGATGGTCCTCGAACTCGAGCGTACATAGCGAGTGGGTCACGCCCTCGATCGCATCCGACTGGCCGTGACCGAAGTCGTAGGAGGGATAGATGCACCAGGCATCGCCGGTCTGGTGGTGCGTGGCATGACGCACGCGATAGATGATCGGGTCGCGCAGGTTCATGTTGCCCGAACTCATGTCGATTTTCGCGCGCAACGTCGCCTCGCCGTTGCCGAATCCGCCGGCTCGCATTTTCTCGAACGCGGCGAGATTGTCGGCCACGCTGCGGTCGCGGTAGGGGCTGTTCCTGCCCGGCTCGTTCCAGGAGCCGCGGTATTCGCGTGCTTCTTCTGCCGACAGTTCATCGACATAGGCATCGCCGTTATTGATCAGGTGCAGGGCATACTCGTAGAGCGTATCGAAGTAATCCGACGTGAAGCGCACGGATCCTTCCCACTGGAATCCCAGCCAGCGGATATCCGCCTGAATCGAGTCGATGTATTGCTGTTCCTCGGCCTCCGGGTTGGTGTCGTCGAAGCGCAGCCGGCAGTAGCCGCCGAATTCCTCCGCCAGCCCGAAATTGAGACAGATCGAGCGCGCATGACCGATGTGCAGATAGCCGTTCGGCTCCGGCGGAAACCGCGTGATCACCGGACCCTGGTGCGCGCCGGACTCGATCTGCTCGGCAATCATGTTGCGCAGGAAATGGGTACTGGCGGGTTTGCTGTCAGCGGCCGGCATATGAGACTCCAACACGTGTGAAACTCGGAAACGATCAGGCGGCCGATAGTATAAGCGATGGG
>CAZYIP010000189.1:0-5427 GCA_964646895.1 uncultured Salinisphaerales bacterium
TGAACAAATCGCGGACACTCTGGCCGAAGCGCGCCAGGCCCTTGAGTTCGAGTTGCACATAGACGCCGGAGTTCATGTCGAGGCCCGGCGTGTCGCCGCGCACTACATAGCGGCGGTAGGCGGCGCGCACGATGTAGCAGCAGCTCTCGTACTGGATGCCGCCCAGCGTCTCGAATGTGGCATCGTCGCGCAGGGAGAAGGTCCAGCGCCCGAACAGCCGCCATTGCCTGCCGATCGGCCAGGTCATCGAGAGGTCGGTCTGCTCCAGGTAGTCGCGCCGGTAACGGTAGCCCGCGTTGATGATGGTATCGTTCGGGCCGCGATAGCGCAGCGACACGGCGGTGCGGTTGAACTCGTTGTCGTACGGGTCCCACTCGGTGTCGTAGTGGGTCGACCAGCGTGAGCTGATCTGGTAGTCGAGAAAGCCGACCATATCCGAGGTGTGGCGCGTCACCGGTGACTCGCTCGGATTGGTCAGCGAGCGGGCGGATGCCGGCAGCGTCACGCGCGGCTCGGTGAAACGGTGAATCTGGCCGATGCCGGCGCGCAGCTTCTCGACACCGCTGTGGCCGTCGAGCAGGCGCGTGGTGAGGGCGGTGGTGATGCGATTGGTGTCGGCGATGCGATCGGTGCCCGTGAACCGGTTGGCCTCGAACAGCTCGATGAAATTGAAGTCCGGCTCGCCACTGTCGAATACGGGCAGATCCGTTTGATCGCGATACGGAATGTAGGCATAGAAAAGTCGCGGCTCCAGGGTTTGCACCCAGGCGTCGCCGATGGCGCGCTCGAAACGCAGGCCGCTGTCCAGGCTGACGATGGGCAGGCCGCGTGAAGGCGACTCGGGCTCGTCGGGTTCGGTGTCGCGAAGCCGGTAATTGGTCTGACGGTAGCGTACGTCGCCGTTCAGGTACCAGGCGTCGTTGTCGTAGCGGTAGGTGATGCCCGGCGCGGCGTCGGTGCGCATGCCGGTGAGGCCGTCCTCACGGGTAAAGTTGGTGAAGCTGCTGTCCAGCACCAGGCGAAATCCGAACCAGTCGCCGGGGCTCTCGGCGTCGAGCCGCAACTGCGGCAGGCGCGTGTAGGGCTTGGAGGTTGCCGGCAGGCCGGGAGTCAGCGTCTGATAGCCTTTTGCCAGGGCCTGAAACGAAAACCACTGCGGCGCCTGATAGGCAAAGTGCAGGCTCTGCGTGAGGTTGTCGGGTTCGGAGACGAACAGCGCGCTGCTGAGGTCGCCGAAGTAATCGTCGTCGCTGACCCGGTTGTAGGCCGCATGCACGCTCCAGCGGTCGCTCAGCAGGCCGGCGTGACGGTAGGACACCAGCCAGCGGTCGTCGTCGTACACGTTGTCGTGGGGCATGTACTCGGTGCTCAGCTGCCCGGTACCGGACGGAATCAGGTAGCGGAATTCGTTGTTCAGCTGGATGCCCCGCTTGGTCATGACGCGGCCGGTGATGGTATCGTCGTAATTGGGCGCCAGATTGAGATAATACGGCACGCTCAGATCGAAACCGGTGTTGCTCGAAGTACCCACTGTCGGCGGCAGCAATCCGCTCTTGCGCTTGTCGCTGATGGGAAACGTCAGCCACGGCGAGTACAGGAACGGAACACCCAGAAAACGCAGGGTCGCGTTGCGCGCGGTGCCGACGTCGTTGGCCTGGTCGAGATCGACGCGGCTCGCCGAAAGCTGCCATACCGTGTGGCCCGGCGGGCACGTGGTGTAGGTGGCATGGTGCAGGCGCGTCTGGTCCTTGCCGCGAAGCTGTACGTGGTCGGCGGTACCGCGACCGCTGACGGTCGGCAACGTGAAGCTGGCGTCATCGAAGCCGCCGAACGAGTTGTTGATGTTGATCCAGGCGTGGTCGCCATGCACGCCGATGGTCGGGTTCTGAAAATAGGTCGGCCCCGGGGAGCGCGCGATCGCGGTGGCGGAATCGTAATACAGTTTGCCGGACATCAGCAGGCGGTCGAGCTGGCGCGCACGCACATCACCGGTCATGACGGAAATGCCATCGGGCGTGACTTCCGCCTGGTCGGCCCAGGCGCGCAGAACCGGCTGCGGATTTTGCGCCAGACTGTGCGCCAGTTCGCGGTGCGTAAAGTCGGGACACATGGGCGCGCCGCGGGCCGCGAGCGGCAACAGGCTGACGAGGGCGGGAAGGATCAGAAACGCGTGTCGCTTGTTGCTTCGTTTTTTCAAGCGGCGGCTTCCTATCGATCCGGAACGGCGTGCATGAACAGGCGGCTCGAAATTGAGTGCAACGATTATACCGATGGCCAGCGCGAATACCGAAACCGATGAAACGCGCCTGAACGCGCTGAGAGACTGGACCGCACGCCAGATCGCCGCCGACATCCAAGGCTGGCGCCCGGCTTCCAGCGATGCCAGCTTCCGCCGCTATTTTCGCGTCCAGGCCGGTGGGCACTCTTACGTCGTCATGGATGCGCCGCCCGGGCAGGAGGATTGCCGGCCCTTTGTGCACGTGGCGCACCTGCTGCAACAGGCGGGGGTGCATGTGCCCGAGATACTGGCGCAGGATTTCGCGCAAGGCTTTCTGCTGCTTGGCGATCTGGGCGAGCAGACCTATCTGCAGGTGCTTGACGGGAACAATGCGGACCGGCTTTTCGGCGATGCCATCGATGCGCTGATCCGCTGGCAGCTCGCGACCCGCGAGGGCGTGCTGCCCGAGTACGACAGGGCGCTGCTGCACCGCGAGCTGCAGCTGTTTGCGGACTGGTATGTGGCGCGTCATCTGCGGCTGGACCTGAGCACGGCACAGCGGGAGGTGCTGGAGAGCACGTTTGTGCAGCTGGAACGGGATGCCCTGGCGCAGCCCCGCGTGTACGTGCATCGTGACTACATGCCGCGCAATCTCATGGTATCCACGCCCAACCCCGGCGTGCTGGACTTCCAGGACGCGGTTCACGGTCCCATCGCCTACGACGTACTGAGCCTGTTCAAGGACGCGTTCATTTCCTGGGACGAGCGGCGGATTCTCGACTGGCTGCGCTGCTACCGCGAGCGCGCGGAACGGGCCGGACTCCCGGTGCCACGGGATTTCGCCGACTTTCGGCGTGCCTGCGACTGGATCGGGCTGCAGCGGCATCTCAAGGTGATCGGGATTTTTGCGCGCATTTGCCATCGCGACGGCAAGCCGCGGTATCTTGAGGACATCCCCCGCTTTCTCGGCTATATTCGCGCGGCGGCGCGGCGTTATCCCGAGTTTTCGCCGCTGCTGCGGCTGCTGGATTCGCTGGACGAACAGGCGCCGGGAAGCCCGGCTTCATGAAGGTGATGATCCTGGCGGCCGGTCGCGGCGAGCGCATGCGCCCGCTCACCGATGCCTGTCCAAAGCCGCTGCTCCCGGTTGCGGGAACACCGTTGCTCGGCTGGCATCTGCGCAGGCTGGCGGCCGCGGGGTTTTCCGACATCGTCATCAATCTCGCCTACCGTGGCGATCAGATTCGCCGTTATGCCGGCGACGGCGCGGACTTCGGCCTGCGCGTGCGCTACTCCGATGAAGGTGATCGGGCGCTGGAAACCGGTGGCGGGATCCGGCGCGCCCTGCCGCTGCTCGCGACTGCCGACGGCGATGCACCCTTCGCCGTGGTCAATGGCGATGTATACACGGATTTCCCCCTGGCGGCACTGCGGCGGATCGAGACCCATCTGCCCACGCGGGTACGCGCGCATCTGATCCTGGTGCCCAATCCGCCCCACAACCCGGGCGGCGATCTGGCGCTGGCCGGCGATCGGATCGTTTCCGGCGATCGTCGTGATTTGCCACGATTGACCTTCAGCGGCATCGGTGTGTATCGGCCGTCCCTGTTTCGCGACAGCGCGCCGGAATCGCCGGCATTTCCGCTGGCGCCGGTGCTGCGTACAGCCGTCGCCGATGGGCGGGCGACCGGTGAGGTTTATACCGGCCTGTGGAGCGACGTCGGTACGCCGCAACGGCTTGCCGAACTGGAGCAACGGCTTCGATCCCAGCGCGAATGACCCCCGGCTGCCGGCTTGCCGCAGCGCGCATCATTCCCATGATGACGGGCTCGCCGATTGAACCTGAACGCGTCTCCTTCGGTCATATTCCCTGTATCTGCTCCTGATAAATTCCTAAGAAGGAAGGGAAGGACATGGAAATACGGCAACTCAAATGGCTGCCGGGCCTTGCCCTGGCGGTCCTGCTGACCGCGTGTGCATCGGCACCGACGAACAAACCCGACGACGCATTGACCAAGGCGGAATACGCCGTTGCGCAGGCGCAACAGAGCAACGCCGGGGACAACGCGCCGAAGCTGCTCTACAACGCCAACCAGAAGCTGGACCAGGCGAAGCAGCTGGCGCGGGAAGAGGATCCGTCGGAAGAAGACTACGACAAGGCCCGGCGCCTAGCGGAAGAGGCAACGGTGGACGCGCAACTGGCGCAGGCGCGCTCCGAGGCCGTGCAGGCTCAGGCCCAGACCCAGCAGGTGCAGGAAAGCATCGATACCTTGAGGCAGGAGCTGAACCGGAAGGAGGCCCAGTAATGAAAATCAGACTTGCGGTGGGCGCGATGCTGCTGGCGTTGCTGGCGGGCTGCGCCGGGGCGCCGTCGAATAGCGAGAATGCGGCCTTGCAGGACGCAGTCCGGTCGGTGGCCGCGGCGGCCGATAATCAAAGCGTGAACAAATACGCACCCGTGGACCTGGAAAAGGCCAAGGATACCCTGAACCAGGCGGAAATGACCTGGCGCGAGACCGGTGACGAAACGCGCACCAACCATCTCGCCTACCTGGCGAAGCGGCGCGCCCAGATTGCCGAGGCCGTGGGCCAGAAAGGCGAGGCGCTGGCGCAGGCCAAGCAGGCCGAGAAGCAGCGCCAGCAACTGCAGCTTGAATCGCGCGAAAGCGAGATACAGGAGCTGAAGCGCAAGCTCTCGTCCCTGAAACCGCGGCAGACCGACCAGGGCATCGTGCTGACCATCGGCAACGTGCTGTTCGCATTCGACAGCGCACAGCTGAATCCGGCCGCGCAGCAGCCGCTGGATACACTGGCGAGCTTTCTGCAGGCGCACCCGGAGGACCGTGTGCGGGTCGAGGGCTACACGGACAGTGTCGGTTCGGATGCATACAACCAGCGCCTGTCCGAGGAACGCGCCCAGGCCGTGGCCGATGCCATGACCCAGCGCGGTATCAGCCGCGCGCGCATGACCGTGGTCGGTTACGGCAAGGCCAACCCGGTTGCCTCCAACAGCACCGCCTCCGGCCGTCAGCAGAACCGGCGTGTGGAGTTCGTGATCCTGAATGTCAATGGACAGCAGCAACAGGGCAGCGGCACGACCTCGCAGAGTGGCGGCTCGTCCAGTGTCGTCATGCCGTCCGGCAATCAGGACCTGCCCACCGCGACGGTGCCGTCCGGCAGCGGTTCCTGACGCTGCGCCGCTTGTGCCC
>CAZYIP010000190.1:0-5407 GCA_964646895.1 uncultured Salinisphaerales bacterium
ACATCCAGGCTGTGGAGGGGGAGCAGGTGGCACGCGGCAGCAGCGCCTTCCCCGGCGTGCGCTTTTCCCCAGTAACGGTAATAACTCGCTGTGCCCGGCGCGCGCGCCATCGCTGTCTCCGGCCAATTGCGGTCCACGCTGCGAAGGCACACCCACGACGCCTCATGGCCGTATCGTGCTGATCCGCGCGTGGCGCAGAGACGGGAAATAGCCCCATCTACATCCCTTGCCTGATCTTGTCGGCCAGAACCGTACGATCTTGAGTCAACCGGGATTCCGAAACTGACTGAAACTACTGGCGCAACGCTCGCAGCGCATTGAATATGACCGCTATGTCGATGCCTTCCTGCAAAAGCGCACCCTGGACGGGAGGCAGATACCCCAGCGCGGCAACGACCATCGCGGCAATCGACAGGCCCAGGCCGGCGAATACGCTCTGCAATGCGATGGTGCGGGCGCGGCGGGCGACATCCATGGCGTCGGCGAGACGCTCCAGCCGGTCGACGAGAAGCACCACATCGGCCGCCTCGGATGATGCCATGGCGCCTCTGGTGCCCATCGCCACGCCGACGTCCGCCGCCGCCAGTGCGGGCGCGTCATTGACTCCGTCGCCGACCATCATCACCAGGCCGTGCCGGCGCTCGTCCAGCACCACGTCGACCTTGGCGGCCGGCGAGAGATCCGACCTCATATCGTCGAGCGCAAGCTGCGAGCCGATGTCCCGAACCACGGCGGCACGGTCGCCGGAAGCCAGTACGATGCGCCGCACACCACTCTGCCGCAAGCGCCGGATCAGCAGCCCGGCATCCGCGCGTACGCCGTCCGCGAGCACCAGCACGCCCGCCAGTTCGCCATCGATGACCACATCGACAGTAGCGGCGGCATTCAGGAAATCCGGCTTCTCCCGGCCCCCGCCCGGGACGATGAACGCAGCGGCAAACCGGGTTCCGCCAACAGCGACGGTGTGGCCGTCGACCCGGCCCACGAGACCTTCGCCAGCCGTTTCCTGAACATCGCTCGGCGTGGAAAGCCGCAGGGAACGCGCGTGTGCCGCACTGATCAGCGCGTCGGCCATGACATGCGTCGATGCCTGATCGAGGGACGCCGCCAACCGCAGCACCTCGTCCTCGTCATGCTCACCCGCGACCCAGACACGGCTCACATCGGCCCGGCCGTAGGTCAGTGTGCCGGTCTTGTCGAGAATGACGACACGCGCCTGGCCCAGAGCTTCGAGCGCACCGCCACTCTTCAGCAGAATGCCCAGACGCGCGGTTCGCGAGATACCGGAAATGACCGCAACCGGTACCGCCAGAATCAGCGGACACGGTGTCGCCACCACGAGCACGGACAGGGCACGAACCGGATCCTGCGTCCAGAGCCACGCACCGCCGGCCATGGCGATCGTGAGCCCCAGGAACCGGATTGCGTACCGGTTGGCGAGGCGTACGAACGGCGCCTTCGAGCGCTGTGCCTCCTCGACCAGGCGCACGATGGCGGCGTAGGTACTGTCGGCGGCCGCACGCAACGCCAGCAACTCGAAGGGCGACCCGACCGAAACCGTCCCGCTTCTCAGTTTTTCCCCTCTCGAATGTGCGACCGGTACCGATTCACCGGTCAACGAGGAAGCATCGATTGCAGCGCGTTCGCCGAGCAGCGTTCCGTCCACCGGCAGGACTTCTCCCTGACGGATGAACAACCGGTCGCCGGGCACGATGGTTTCGATCGCCACCTCCCTGAGCCCGTCCGGCGCATACACCATGGCGGTGCGCGCCACCCGGCCGAGCAACGCGGTCATCTCCCGGCGCGCGCGCCCGGCGGCATAGGTTTCGAGAAACTGGCCGCCTGCATACATGAGCGCGACAATGTTGCCGGCGAGCGCTTCATCAAATGCGAGCGCCGCGGCCATGGACAGGGCGGCGATGACATCGAGCCCCGATTCGCCGTGACGAACCGTGGCCACGATCCGCACCACGAGACCGAGCAGCACCGGCAGCGTGGCGGCCGCCCAGGCCAGCGACGCCATTGCCAGCTGCTGCTGGAGATGCAGCACACCACCGACAACCAGCCCGACCAGCGCGATCGTCAGCAGAGCCCCATCGGTGGAACGCATGATGCCGGGGAAACTTTTCATGGCCTTTCCCGATCTGTATGCGATTCGACCGGAATGCGGCACCGGTGTTGCGTGATGCCGCCCCGGTTACGCACACCCGCGCGCCGCAGCGCATCGCGAGGTGCGTGATACTCAGCGGCTATGATTGAAAGAGACTTCAATGATATGAATGTGCGGTAACGGTGAGCGTTATCGAAACTGAACAGGATGGATCAATGACAATACCGAAGACAGTCCGGCGCTGGCTGCTCGCCGATATCGGCGGCACACATACACGTCTGGCGCCGTGGGAACCCAATCGCGGCCTCGGGCCCGCAACCCTGTATGACAATGGCGACTATCGCGACCCCCTGCATCTGCTGAACGGATATCTCGCAAAGGTCGACCTCGGCGGTGCACCGGAAGGGGCGGCATTCGCAGTGGCCGGGCCCGTCATCGACGGGCGGGTGCAGCTGACGAACCATAGCTGGCTGTTCGACGCGGAAACGCTGAAACGCACGCTGAACCTCCACGAGGTGCGGCTTTTGAACGATTTTGCCGCCATTGCCCATGCCCTGCCATCGCTGGATTCGAACGAGGCCCATCCCATTGGCGGAGGCGCTGCGGAGCCGCATTCGCCCCTGGTGACCCTGGGGCCGGGCACGGGCCTCGGCGTCGCCGCGCTGGTCCCGTGCGGCGACCATTGGACGTGTGTCGAGGGCGAGGGCGGGCACGTCACCATGGCCGCCACCGACGACGAGGAGGAGCGGGTCCTCAAGCTGCTCCGCAAGGACTTCGCCCACGTGTCGGCGGAGCGCGTGCTCTCGGGCCAGGGGCTCAGCAACCTTTACCGGGTCGTGTCCGGCGGCAAGCACGTTGCGCCGGAAGTCGTCACGCGTCTCGCGCGCACCGGCGATGCGCACGCCGCAAACGCGCTCGATCTGTTCTTCGCTTTCCTGGGCACGGCGGCGAAGAACCTGGCGCTGAATTTCGGCGCCCGCGGCGGAGTCTATCTGGCCGGTGGCATCTTGCCGAGGCTGGAGGATCTGCTTTCGGCATCCGCCTTTCGCGAGCGCTTCGAGGCCGGCGGGCGCATGGAGTCCTACCTTCAGGGCATCCCCACATCCCTGATCAGCGTCCAGCAGCCGGGATTGCGCGGGCTGGCGGCCTATGTCGCCGGTGAGCGTCGTGATCACCAGGGCACGTCGCGAAAAAGCGCCCCTCATCGGCCAATGGATCGATGAACGGGCTCAGTACCGCACCGACTTCCATGAAAGCAATGGTATTAAGCAGGATTGGCGAGCCGCTTCGGATGACAGCGCGGACGACCCCCGCTCCCGGCCCCGGCGAGGTGCTGCTGAAAGTCCGGGCCTGCGCGGTGTGCCGCACGGACCTGCACGTGGTGGACGGCGAGTTGCCGAATATTCCCCTGCCGATCATTCCGGGCCATGAAATCGTGGGCATCGTTGTCGCCGCAGGTGCCGGAACCCGTTGGTCACCCGGCACACGATTGGGTGTTCCATGGCTGGGCTACACCTGCGGGCGCTGCTTTTACTGCGAGCACGGGCGGGAAAACCTGTGCGACTCGGCCCGATTTACCGGCTATCAGCGAGACGGCGGTTTCGCGGATCACGTGGTGGCCGACGCGCGCTACTGTTTCGAAATCGATGCGAGCTATGACGACGTGCATGCGGCACCCCTGCTGTGCGCGGGGCTGATCGGCTATCGCTCGCTGGTCATGGCGGGCGATGCACGAAAGCTCGGCATCTACGGTTTCGGCGCCGCGGCGCATATCGTCTGCCAGGTAGCGATTTACCAGGGCCGGGAGGTCTACGCGTTCACGCGTCCCGGCGACGTACAGGCGCAGGCATTCGCCCGACAACTGGGCGCAACATGGGCGGGAGGTTCCGACCAGCGCCCGGAGGTCGAACTCGACGCCGCGCTCATCTTCGCGCCGGTCGGCGCACTGGTGCCGCACGCACTGGGTTCCATACGCAAGGGTGGCATCGTCGTGTGCGGCGGCATCCACATGAGCGACATTCCCGCCTTCCCGTACCAGGCCCTGTGGGGGGAACGGGAGATACGGTCGGTTGCGAACCTCACCCGGCGCGATGCGGAGGAGTTTCTGGCGCTCGCCCCGCGTGTGCCCGTCCGCACCGAAGTGCAGTGCTTTGACCTGACCGAGGCGAATATGGCGCTGGAGCATCTGCGCAGCGGGAAGCTGCGTGGCGCCGCCGTACTGCGTATGGCGTGAAGCCCGACGGTGCGCACCATGCGCAGGAACTGCGAAATCTGTCGACGCCGGAATTCGCTGTTTCAGTTACCCCGAGCAACAGTGTTGACCAGTTCCCCCAGCCCGTCGATGGCGATACGCACGCGATCTCCAGGCTTCAGAAAGCGCGGCGGATTGAAGCCGAGACCCACTCCCTGCGGCGTGCCGGTGGCGATGATGTCACCCGGCTGAAGCGTCATCCCGGCCGAAAGCGTCTCGATGATTGCGGGAATGTCAAAGATAAAGTCCCGGGTATTCGCGTCCTGACGCAATTCCTCGTTGACCCAGCAGCGCACATTCAGGTTCTCCGGATCAACCTCGTCCGCGGTCACCAGCCAGGGGCCCATGGGGCAAAACGTATCCAGCGATTTGCCGATGAACCACTGCTGGTGATGCTGCTGCAGATCGCGGGCCGTGACATCGTTGATGATCGTATAACCAAATACATGCCTGTACGCATCGGCACGCCGGATGCCCCGACCGCCACGGCCAATGATCACGCCGAGTTCCGCTTCGTAATCCAGCTCCTCACTGAGTCCGTGAGGATAAATCACCGCCGTTTCCGGCCCGATCACGCTCGACGGCGCCTTGGTAAAGATAATAGGCGCTTCCGGACGCGAGGTCGCACCACCGCTATCGCTGCGATCGTACCCGCTGCGTGCGAACTCGTCTGCATGGGCAAGGTAATTCTTTCCGACACACATGATGTTGCGCGCCGGCAACGGGATCGGAGCCTGAATGGTGACCTGATCGAGATCCAGCGGCACCACACCGTCCGTACTGAAAGCTGCCCCGTCTTCGGGATGCGCACGAATCCAGTCCAGCATCGCGTGCGCGCCATCCCGGGTATTTTCCGCAATCGGATAAATTCGACGGCGTTCGACATCGACACAGCCGAGGCGCGGCTGCCCACTTTGCACGTAAGTCGCAAGTTTCATGACTGCTCCGTATCCGAACTGATAGTCACATCGGCCAGGAACTACCGGGCCCAAATGGATCATGGTATCGATCGGCTAGTTCTGCCAACTTTTTGCGCGACGTTCGAT
>CAZYIP010000191.1:0-5300 GCA_964646895.1 uncultured Salinisphaerales bacterium
GCGGCGCGTGCGCCGCCGACAGACAGGCTGAACTCGACCATTGCACCGGTGTCCCACTGGAACGTTGCAACGGTCGAGGCGCGTGAGCGTCATGAGCGAAGCCTACGATCTGATCGTCATCGGAACCGGTGTCGCCGCCACATCCGTGGCCACCACTTGCCGCCAGTCGGGCTGGCGGGTTGCCGTGATCGACCAGCGGCCCTTCGGCGGTACCTGCGTCCTGCGGGGTTGCGACCCCAAGAAGGTGCTCAGGGCGGCGGCGGAAGCCATCAGCGCCGGTGCCCGGCTGCAGGGAAAAGGCGTCATCCCTGACAATGCCCGGATCGACTGGGCGGCCCTGCAGCGATTCAAGCGCGGTTTCACCGACCCGGTTCCGGCGAGTCGCGAGCAGTCCTTCAGCAAAAGCGGAATCGATACGTACCACGGCAAGGCCCGCTTCACCGGCCCTGATCAGGTTACCGTCGACGGTGTTATGCTGCAGGGCCGGCATATCGTGATCGCGTCCGGCGCGGAGCCGATGAAGCTTCCGTTCGAGGGGGCCGAATACCTCACCCACAGCGATGCCTTTCTGGAACTCGAAACCCTGCCGCGGCGGCTGGTGCTGCTCGGTGGCGGGTTCATCGGTTTCGAGTTCGCACATATTGCCGCGCGCGCCGGTGCCGAGGTGACCATCGTCGAGCGTGACGAGCGCGTCCTCAAGGGGTTCGATTCCGACCTGGTCGAGCCCCTGGTGGAGCGCACGCGCCGGCTGGGCGTGAGCGTGCTGACCGGATGCGAAGCCAAAGGGATCGAGCGCCGCAACGGCGTCTGTACGTTGCACGCCGAAGGCGCGGATGGCGAGCGGCGCATGGACGCGGACAGCGTGGTCCACAGCCTGGGACGGGTACCGGCGGTTGCCGATCTGGATCTGGATGCGGCCGGTGTGGAGCATGACGGTACGAAGATCGCACTCAACGAATATCTGCAAAGTGCCTCCAACCCGCGCGTGTACGCGGCGGGCGATGCCACCGGCGGGCCGCTGCCCCTGACACCGGTGGCAGCCCTGGAAGCTCGCGCCGTGGCGACCAATCTCATCGATGGCAATCAGGCGACGGTGGATTACACCGGCATTCCGAACGCGGTGTTCACCCTGCCGCCCCTGGCCAGGGTGGGACTGCTGGAAGAACAGGCACGCACGCAGAATCTCGATTATCGCGTCCAGTACAAGCAGGTCCCGGACTGGTACACCGCGCGGCGTGTCAACGAGCCATGCTACGCGTTCAAGATGCTGGTGGAAAACGGCACGGAGCGCATTCTCGGCGCCCATATCGTGGGCCCTGAGGCTGCCGAAGTCATCAATCTGGTCGCGTTCGCGATGCGCGCCGGCCTGACGGCCAGGGATCTCAAAGGCGCCGTGCTGACCTACCCCACCGCCGCCTCCGATCTCGGTTCGATGCTGCCGTAGGGTTTCCGCCCTGCCTTGAAAGCGCCTCCCCGGCTCCCCAAATAGACGGGCGAACCCTATAATTTCGCTCCATCAATTCAGGCAGGGAGACTTAGGCGTTATGAGTGACGACGGCAGGCAGACTCTGGGCTTTCAATCGGATGTGAAACAGCTTCTGCACCTGATGGTGCACTCGCTGTACAGTCACAAGGAGATCTTCCTGCGCGAGCTGATCTCCAACGCGGCGGACGCCTGCGACAAGCTGCGCTTCGAAACCCTGTCCGATGCCAGCCTGTTCGAGGACGATCCCGATCTCAAGATCCGCGTCGGCTTCGATGCCGACAAGCGCACCGTGACCATCACCGACAACGGCATCGGCATGTCGCGCGCCGAGGTGATCGAGCACCTCGGCACGATCGCGAAGTCCGGCACGGCCGGTTTTCTGCAAAACCTCACCGGCGATCAAAAGAAGGACGCCCACCTGATCGGGCAGTTCGGCGTCGGCTTTTACTCGGCGTTCATGGTGGCGGACCGGGTCGAGGTCCATACCCGCCGTGCCGGAATGGCGGCGGCCGAAGGCGTGCTCTGGAGTTCGGACGGGCAGGGCGAGTTCACGGTCGAGGCGGCGGAACGGGCGACGCGCGGCACCACCGTCACTCTTCATCTCAAGGAAGGCGAGGAAGAGTTTGCCGACGGCATGCGGCTGCGCCATCTGGTGCGAAAGTATTCGGACCATATCTCGGTACCGGTACTCATGCCCAGGGAGACCGACAAGGAGGACGAGGACGCGACGGCCGGCGAGGAGGAAACCGTCAATACCGCCACCGCGTTGTGGACGCGGCCGAAGAGCGAAATCAGCGACGAGGAATATCGCGAGTTCTACAAGCATGTGGCCCACGATTTTCAGGACCCGCTGGCCTGGAGTCACCACAAGGTCGAGGGCAAGCTCGAATACACCAGCCTGCTGTACGTGCCGGCGCGCGCGCCGTTCGATTTGTGGCAGCGCGAAGGCGTGCGCGGGCTGAAACTGTACGTCCAGCGTGTGTTCATCATGGACGAGGCGGAGCAGTTCCTGCCGCTGTATCTGCGCTTCGTCAAGGGCGTGGTCGACTCCAACGACCTGTCGCTCAACGTCTCGCGCGAAATCCTGCAAAAGGATCCGGCGGTGGAGTCCATGCGCAAGGCGCTGACCCGGCGCGCGCTGGACATGCTCGCCGCGCTGGCCGACGACCAGGAAAAATATGCGGCGTTCTGGAAGGAATTCGGCCTCGTGCTCAAGGAAGGCCCGGCCGAGGACTTCGAGAATCGGGAGCGCATCGCCAAACTGCTGCGCTTCGCCAGCACCCACAACGACCAGCCGCAGCAGGAGCAATCGCTGGCCGATTATGTCGGGCGGATGCAGGCGGGCCAGGACAAGATCTACTACGTCGCCGCCGATACCTTCGAGCAGGCGCGTACCTCGCCGCACCTGGAAATCTTCCGCAAAAAGAGCGTCGAGGTCCTTTTGCTGTCGGACCGCATCGACGAGTGGGTGATGGCGGCGCTGCGCGAATACGATGGCAAGGCGTTGCAGGATGTCAGCAAGGGCGAACTCGATCTCGGCGCCATCGAGGGAGCGGAAGCGAAGGCGGAGCAGGAAGAACTCGAAAAAACCTACAATGGCCTGATCGGCAAGGTGAAGGCGGTACTCGGCGAGCAGGTGCAGGATGTGCGCATGACGCAGCGGCTCACCGAGTCGCCCGCCTGCCTCGCGGTGGGCGAGCATGACATCGGTGCGCCAATGCGCCGCATGCTGGAGGCGGCCGGGCAGAATGTGCCGGAGTCGAAGCCCATCTTCGAACTCAACCCGAATCATCCCCTGGTCAAGCGCCTCAATGGCGATCCGGAATCGCGCCGCTTTGAGGATCTTGCCCGCATTCTGTTCGATCAGGCACGACTCGCCGACGGCGGCGAACTGGCGGATCCGGGCGCGTACGTGCAGCGGCTGAACCGCCTTTTGCTGGAACTGGGCGCCTGACGCGCGGCGTGCACGTGTCGCGAATGAGGTAAACTGTCCGCACGCAGGGCATTGCGGCGCGATGCCGGGATAGAGGTAGAGGCCGTGTGGGCGACATCCGTACTCGAACTGGCCGGCCAGCTAGCGCTGGCCGTCGGCGCGGGGCTTTTGCTTAATCTGACACCGTGCGTGCTGCCGGCCATTCCGGTCAAGATTCGCACCATTGTGCATGAGTCGGGGCAGCGGGCCGGACAGCGTGCCCTGGCGGCAGCCATGTTTGCCGCCGGTTCGCTGCTGTTTTTCCTCGGACTGGGCGTGGCCACCGTGGCACTGCACTGGACCTGGGGCGAGCTGTTTCAGTCGCAGGCGTTTCTGGTCCTGCTGATCGTCTTTTTGTGCGGCTTCGCCGTCATCACCTTTCGCGACGTTGGCATCCCCGTGCCGCAGTTCGCGCAGACGTTGCGCGGTCGCCGTTATCTTGAGCCTTTTCTCTCGGGCGCGTTCAGTGCCCTGTTGGCCACGCCCTGCACGGGCCCGTTTCTGGGCGGCGTGCTGGCCTACGCCATCACCCAGCCGCCGGCCACGATTATCGCCATTTTTCTTGCGGTCGGTTTCGGGCTGGCCCTGCCGTACGTGATCATGCTCCTGCGGCCCGGTCTGCTCGATCACCTGCCGGTAGCCGGTCAGTGGTCGGAGCGGGTACGCCAGGCGCTGGCCTTCGTCCTGCTGGCAGCGGCGGCATTTTTTGCGCAAAGTTTGCTGCCGGCCACCTGGGGCCGCTGGATCTGGATTGCCTGGGCAGCACTGGTGGTGTTGTGGGCGTGTGGCGCGGTGCTGCGTTCGAAGGCGTGGTCGGCTCGCGCCGTTGCCGTCGGCTTCGCGCTGGCGGGCGTCGCCATCGTGTATGCGGGTGGTCTGGCGACAGCGCCGCGCGCGGGTGCGTTGCAGTGGGCGGCGCTCGAACCGGCCACCCTGCAGCAGGTCACGCAGGCGGGGCGCCCGGTGCTGGTGGAATTCACCGCGGACTGGTGCATCAACTGCAAGGTGCTGGAGAAGACCGTATACACGGACTCACGCGTGGTGAACGCGATCGACCGGCTCGGTGTCGCGACCCTGCAGGCCGATCTTACACGGCCGGTTCCGCAGCTTCAGCGCCTGCTCCTGAATTATGGCGGCGCGGGATTGCCCTACGCGGTGGTGCTCAATCGCGAAGGCGAGGTCGTTGGGCGGTTCTCCGGCCTGTTTACCGCGAGCTCACTGCTGCATGCAATTCGACAGAGTGCGGAGACTTCTCCCGATGGGGCGTAAAAAGACGCTGGTTGTGGTGCTGGTGGTAATTTTGGCTGTGGCGGCCGGTGTCGTCGGCTGGTCGCTGCAATCGGCAAGCCCGCCGGCGACCGCCGATACGGAGGTGTTGCCGGGCGCCGCGGACGTCGGCGCTACCGCGTCGAACGGGATGGCGGGTGCAGGCGGCGCGATGCCGGAGACGGCCTCCCAGGTTCGGATCCAGGCCTGGTTTCCGGGGCCCGTGGCTGCGGATGGCACGCGCAGCCTGAGCGTGCGCCTGCACATCGCCGACGGCTGGCACGTGAACGCCAATCCCGCCTCGCTGGATTTTCTCATTCCCACCGCGGTCAAGGCTGAAGCCGACAAGCAGCCGCTCGCGCTGCAAACGTCTTACCCGGCTGGCATCAAGAGCGATGTGCGCCTGGGCGATACCGACATCAAGGTTTATGAAAATGATACCGTCATCCGCTCGGAGCTTTCCGCCGCCGCAGTTGCAGCGGCAGCCGATGCGGGCGGCCTGCGCGTGCTGGTCACCGCCCAGGCCTGCAGCGACAAGGGTATCTGCCTGCCCCCCTCGGTGATGAAGACGCACCT
>CAZYIP010000192.1:0-5251 GCA_964646895.1 uncultured Salinisphaerales bacterium
TCCGCCTAGCCCGATTTGGATGCCATTTTGGCCAGGGTGGCCAAAATGGCACAGCCATCCCTGCACATCAGGCGAAACATTTCCCTGCATCCGGCGTAAGCATGCCTTTTACGGTCCTGGCATGCAGCTTGCTCCATTCCCGAATGTGTACATTGTTTGCAAGAGGATGGAGCGAGATGTCGAAAAGAGACGGATTCATCGCCGGGCTGTTTCTTGTCGCCATGATGGTGCTGCCGTTTCAGCACGCGGCGGCGCAGTCGTCAAATGCGGCACCTGGCAATAACGCGCCACAGCAGAATGCCGCGCCTTCCGGTTCGTCGGCGCACTATTCGGATGCCACCCTGGAGAAGTTCGTGTCCGCCTTCCAGAAAGTGGGCGAGATCAGGCAGGAATACATCGGCAAACTGCAGCAGGTGGACGACAAGGAAAAGGCGCAGTCCCTGCAGCAGGAAGCCGGCGCCAAGATGACAGGCGCCGTCGAGGACAGCGGTCTGAAGGTGGAAACCTATAACCAGATCGCGCAGGACGCCCAGCAGGACCCGCAGCTGCGCGAGCGCATCTTCAAGATGGCGGATGCCGGCAAGCGCAAGTAGGCGCTGTTGCACCGGCTGTTACCACGCCGTCTTTCGCGAGTTCTGCTTTCGGACGCGATGCCAGCGTATCGGTCGCGGCTGAAGCCGCTTCCGCAGGCGGCGCCTTTTTATACGCAACTGGTTCTGGATCAATAGACCAGCCCCTCCTGGCACAGGGATGTGCCGTCTTTTGAAGGCGCCGAGAACGCCATGCGGCACACAGGTATTTTCGGCGCCGCCCTTGTCTGAATCCTGCTTTCACGCTTTTCTCGAGTCACGGACATGCCTTCTCAAACGTCGAGACGGGTCGGAGAATTCGACTCGCTGCGAGGTCTGGCAGCGTTCAGCGTGGTGCTGTTTCACTATGTTTTGCTCCTGAAGGGGGCGGATGGCGCTACGTACCGGCAGATACATGCCATTTTCTGGTTGCTGGGCAAGACACCCCTCGGGCTGCTGTGGTCGGGCCACGCGGCAGTCATGCTGTTTTTCGTGCTGAGCGGCTTCGTGCTTTACCTGATGCTGGAACGGACGAAGCTGAGTTACAGCGCGTACGTGGTCCGGCGCGTGTCGCGGCTGTATCTGCCGTATCTGGCGGCAGTCGCGCTTGGCGTGATCGGCGAGGCGTTCCTGTATTCCGGTCGCCTGGATGGCCTTGGTCACTGGATCAACGGATTCTGGTCGTGGCCGATCACCGCGTCCACGTTGGGCAACCATGTGCTGGTGCTGGGGCAGTTCAATGCGGACCGCTACGATTTCACCATCTGGTCGCTGGTCCACGAGATGCGGATTTCACTGTTGTTCCCGCTGCTTTTCGTCCTCGTCTGGCGTTGGCCCTGGTGGCGCACGTTCGCCGCGGCGCTGGCACTGAGTGCGGCGGCTGGTGTGGCCCGCGTTGCCTGGTTCAGCGGCTGGACCGAGTGGGGACAGGCGCTCATGGGCGGTGGAATGACCGCCTACAGCCGGACCATCCACTACCTGTTTCCCTTCGCCGTGGGAGCATTGCTCGCGCGTCATCGCGACGTGCTGCGGGCCGCGTATCTGGCCGGGTCGCCACGGCTGAGGACAGCTTGCATGCTGGCGGGCGCGTCGCTGTATCTCTACGGTGAACGAGCGTCGGACTGGCTGCTCGGCACGCATCTGATGATCCCGAGCGACTGGTCGATCATCGCGGGCGCGAGCCTGGTGCTGGTCATCGCCATGTCCGATGATGCGGCAAAGCAGCTTCTCAACCGGTGGGTTTTCCGGTATCTCGGCCGAATTTCCTATAGTCTGTATCTGTTGCACCCGATCGTCCTGCTCGCGGCGCTGCATGCATTCAACGGGCGCTTGCCGTTGTGGGCGATACTCGCGGGCGGGTTTGCCATCACCTTCCCTGTTGCCGATCTGGCCCAGCGCATGATCGAGCAACCGGCGGCGCGACTCGGACGCCGGGCGGCGGATTATGTGAGTCGGGAACGTATGGCGCCGCCTCGTGAGGCATATGATTGCGGGGCGAATCGGCGGTCGGCCACTGTGCGCGCGATGCGTTACGATTCCGGCAAGGACGAGTAATCAGGAACATTCAGCCGCCTGCGTTCGTCGGAATCATAAATGCAATGGACTGGAGGCTGTTTCATGGCGGATGATCCAGCGCCGAGATTCGCCCGGCAATCGCGGCGCCGGCGCTCGTTGAGCCTGCGAACTGCCATTATCGTTTACGTGCTGCTGCCGATGGTGGCGCTGATCGCGTTTTGCGGCTATATCGCGCTCTATAGCATCGAGGCGCGCGTTACCCATCGCCTGCAGGAAGATATCGAACTCATCGCGCGCGCTATCCGCCTTCCGGTGAACGATGCATTGCTGCACGACCGGCGGGACGCTGTGCAACAGGCACTCGAATCCGCGTTTCGGATCGGGCGGGTGTACGGGGCTTATGTTTATGACGCATCAGGCAAGCAGATCGCCGCGGCGGGCATCGGCGAACGTGGTATCGATCGCAAGGGCGCGGCGTCGCTCGCGGCCGGAAACGATCGCCGCGGCGGTTTCGGCACCGCTGGGGCGCGCAAGGTGTATTCCTATTTCATACCGCTGGTGGATCCCGGCGGGCGCATCATCGGGCTGTTGCAGGTCACCCGTCGCGCCAGCGACTTCAGCCTGTATATGGGCTGGATCCGCCTGATCGGCCTCGGTGCGCTGGTGTTGATCACCCTGGTTCTGGTCGCCGTGGTCATGTGGGGTTACTACGGGGCGATCGGACGGCATCTGGCCACGTTTGCCCGTGGCATGGCGCGTATCGGCAGCGGTGACCGCGCACACCGCATGCCGCTGGAAGGCCCCCTGGAACTGGTCAGGCTGGGTGCCGATGTCAACGCCATGGTCGACGGCCTCCTGCGCTCGGAAGTGAAGATCGTGCGCCAGGAGGCAGCGCAGCAGGCCCTGGAAGAGCGCCTGGCGGAATCAGAGAAAATGGCAGCGATCGGCCGCCTCGCGGCGGGTATCGCGCATGAGCTCGGCAGTCCGTTGAGCGTGGTGGACGGAACCGCCCAGCGCCTGCTGCGACGGCGCGACGCTCCTGCTGCGGAGCGGGAATCCCTCAACGGCATCCGTGCCGCCGTCAGGCGCATGGAGACGATCGTGCGGCAGCTCATGGACCTGGGTCGCAACAGTACGGTACAGCGTCACCGTTGCCGTGCCGGCCGGCTGGCGCGTGCGGCGGTTGCGCGGCTGCGGCCGGAGTTCGATTCCAGCGCCGTAAACCTCGAACTGCATGATCGTACGGCAGGCAGTGAAATGGTGCTGGCCGATGCGCCGCGGATCGAGCGGGCGCTCGCGAGCATTTTGCGCAACGCCCTGCAGGCAAGCCCGCGGGGGCGGGTGCGCTTCACCTGGGAGATGGCCGGTGATGCGGTAGTTTTCCGCGTCGAGGATGACGGACCGGGCATTGCCGACGATCTCCGCTCACGGCTGTTCGAGCCGTTTTTTACCACCAAGGCCGTCGGTCAGGGGACCGGGCTGGGGTTGGCGCTGGCCCACGCCTGTGCGCGCGAGCACGGTGGACGGGTGGAAATCGGGGAGGCGGCACTCGGCGGCGCCCTGGTGCAGCTGGTTCTGCCTCGCGCGAAATCGGAGGAGCTGGAGCCTGAACATGTCCGCGCAGACAACGATACGGCAGGAGGAGTCGCGCCCCGAGCGGGTGTTGCTGGTGGAGGATGACCACGCGCTGAGCGAGTTGCTGGGCAGTGAACTGCTCGATGCCGGTTTCAGTACCCGCTGCTCTGCCTCGTCCGAAGAGGCGCAGAGAGAGATCAGCGCCTGGAGGCCGGACCTGGTTGTGACCGATCTGCGTCTGCCGGGCGCGGGCGGCCTGTCGCTGCTGGAGTTCGTCAACGGAATGGCAGCGCCACCCGGGGTCATCATCATCACGGCGTTCGGGACCATCGAACAGGCGGTCAACGCCCTTAAGCAGGGCGCTGACGACTTTCTCACCAAGCCCCTGGATCTCGACCACTTCATCATGTGCGTGCGGCGTACGCTGGAAACCCGGCGGCTGCGGCGGGAGGTACAGCGGTTCAGGACATTGCTCGGCACCAGCGATTTTCACGGCCTGCTGGGGCGCAGCCCCGTGATGCAGGCGCTGTACTCCAGCCTGGTGCGCGTGGCGCGGGGCAGGGGGCCGGTACTGATCGCTGGCGAAAGCGGCGTCGGCAAGGAACTGGTGGCGAGGGCCGTGCACGCGGAGAGCGATCGTGCGGATGGGCCCTTTATCGCGGTCAATTGCGCGGGCATCCCCGCAGAGCTTCTGGAAAGCGAGTTTTTCGGCCACGCAGCCGGAGCATTTACGGGTGCGCAGCGGGCGCGCAGAGGGTTGTTCGCAGAGGCTGACGGTGGCTCCATACTGCTGGACGAAGTCGGCGAAATGCCGGTGGCGTTGCAGGCCGCGCTGCTGCGCATGCTGCAAAACGGCGCGGTGCGGCCTCTGGGCAGCAATCGGGAAGAAAACCTGGACGTCAGGGTCATTGCCTCCACCAATCGCGATCTGGCCGGGGATGTGGTGGCCGGACGTTTTCGCGAGGATCTGTTCTATCGGCTGGAGACCTTCACATTGAAAGTACCACCTCTGCGCGAACGCGGAGACGACGTGGATCTGCTTGCCGCCTACTTCATCAGAAAGTTCTGTGCCAGGCAGGGCGAGAAGGCGCCGGCCATCTCCGAGCCGGCCTTGCGCCGGCTGAAGAGCTACAGCTTTCCCGGCAATGTCAGGGAACTGCAAAATTCGATCGAGCGAGCGGTCACCTTCTGTGATGCGGAGACGATCGAAGTAAGTCATTTGCCCGAGCGGCTTCGACGTGGAGGTGCTGGCGGCAGTGGCGCAATGCAGCATCCGTCTTTCACCCGCGACACGTTGCCGAGGCTCGACGAAGTCGAGCAGGAATATATCCACCATGTACTGGATCGGGTCGGCGGCAACCGGAAAAAGGCAGCGGAAGTGCTGGGTATCGGCCGGCGCACGCTGTACCGTCGCCTCAATTCGCAGGCCGCGGAAGATGCCGAATCGGAGTCCTGACAGGGATAGCCGCAAATCGGTGTTGACAGCCCCGCGCCAAGCTCTATAATACGCGTCCTCGCTGCCCTGAATCGGGCGGTTCGTTCTTTCACAATTTGGGTTTGAATCACTTGTGCAGGGTGCTCCTGTACTGAGG
>CAZYIP010000193.1:0-5242 GCA_964646895.1 uncultured Salinisphaerales bacterium
CCAGCGTAGTCGCCCGGTGGTGCGCCAGCGCCGGATCAGCCGGGTGATCTGCTGGTGGGATGCGCATCATATAGGCTTGGATCAGGCCCTTGTCGGGGCGCGCCAGGCGCGGATAGTCAAACTGACGCAGCGTCTGCGCAATCCACGCATAACGCTGCGCCTGGGTCGCCGGCAGGGGCTCCAGCGTGCCGCTGCCATGGAGAAAGTCCGCCACCTGCTGGAGCGTGCCTAAGCGCTTTATGTTCATGATGAGCTTCATCCCGCCATCATGAACGGAGCAACGCGACTAGTTCAGACTCATTTCATATTGGAAAAGGCTGTTTCTTGCTCAGCGTTTCCATCTGCAGTAGGGTAGTGGCGAAGAAGACACGCCAAGCACGGAAGTCCAGGGCCGGACCCATGTTGTCAGGGAAAAACAGGACGTTGCTGATAGCGGCACTTGCCGCTTTTGTCTGGGGGATCTGCCCGGTGACGGGCTTCGCCGAATGCAGCGCTCCCCGCTGCGATCTGGCTGCGGACGGCGCCTATACCAACGTGGTAATCGGCACGCTGGTGCATGTCGGTACTGACGCCGAACTGAAGCACGTCTTTCACTGGGCCAGGGCCCACGACTACTGGCAGTCCCTGCCGGATTCGTTTTCCCCGTATCTGCACGATGTCAAACTCGTGACGATCTCGCCGTCAGACCAGCGCGCGCCCATGAAGGTGTTCATGGCGCGCTCCGAGTACGAGGCAGCCCCCCTGGTTGTCGGTGATCTGGTCCGTTACAAGCCGCATGACGGCACCCGGGAGGCTCCCGCGGAGCCGATGGCGAAGCGCCTGTTCCACGGTTTGACGGGGTGCGTCGCCACCCTTTGCTCCCAGGCGGATGCGAGCTGCCAGAGCCGCTACCGGCGCGGCGTATTCACTCCCGGAGGCAGGCAAGTCAATCGCAAGACCGGCAACTTGCTGGCGGACGGCATCCGGATTGATCCGGTATCACTACAGCCTGTATCTGTTTCCACACAGTAAATCGCACAAGAGAATCAACAAACACCCCGTACCGCGGGAAAGGTAAGGACTCGTGAAACATTTGATCAGGGACGTCATTCTGGCAGCGATCCTCTTTTGCTGTGTGAGCCCCGCCTGGGCCGGCGCGACCAGCAGCAACGACCCCAACGCCACCAGCCCGTTCGACACCAGCGACGGATGCGGCCATGGCTGCGGCAGTTCCAAAGGCATGCCGGTCTACTCGTTCAAGTCCATGCTGGCGAGCTTGAGCCTGCATGATACGCCGTTGAGCTACACGCCGCCGGTCGGGCCGGGGATGGACTTCACGCTCACCTACAACGCGCGTGAAGGCAACCAGCCCGACACGTTTGACGCCGTCAACCTGGGGCACAAGTGGACCCTGAACTGGCTGAGCTACATCCAGGATGATCCGGCCAGCCCGGGTCGAAAAGTGCTGCGTTATGTCGCCGGCGGCGGCGCGGTCGAATATTCCGGCTATGATACCGCCAGCGGGGAGTTTGCGCCGGAAGAGCACAACGCAGCCGTACTGGTGCGAACGTCCGACGAGCCCGTGGTCTATGAATTACGCTTTGCCGATGGCCGCAAAGCCGTGTTTGCCCAGTCCGGCGGCCAGACTGCCTGGCCGCGGCGGGTTTACCTGACAAAGCGTATCGATCCCCAGGGCAATGGGGTCACGCTGCACTACGATGATGCCATGCGACTCACGGCGATCACCGACGCCATCGGCCAGCGCAGCACCTTCCAGTACGACGACAGCACCCACCCGCTGACCATCACCGGCATCACGGACCCGTTTGGGCGGCATGCCCGCCTGGCTTACGACGACCAGGGCCGGCTGATCGCCGTGACTGACGCCATCGGCCTGACGTCGACCTTCGCCTATGAGGATGACGGCACCTTCATCCACAGCATGACCACGCCCTACGGCACCACCACGTTTGCCCAGACCCGGGGCGAGGGGAGCAGCACGGAGCTCTCGGTGCAGGCCACCGATCCCATGGGGTTCACCGAGCGCACCGAATACCGTCACAACGCCCCAGGCATTGCCTACAGCGCGACCGAGGCACCGGCCGGTATGGGCGTCACCAACTCCTATCTCAATTACCGCAATTCGTTTTACTGGGATAAAGCCGCCTATGCCCAGGCGTGCAGCGATGATGGCGCCGTCACTTGCGACTACACCCAGGCGCGGTTGAAACACTTCCTGCACAATCGCCATGGCCAGACGGCGCGCGTGCTGGAGAGCATCAAATACCCGCTGGAAGGGCGCATCTGGTACCGTTACAAGGGTCAGTCCGGCTCCATCCGCACCGGCTCGTTCGACAAGCCCACGGCGGTTGGCCGCGTGCTCGATGACGGCGACACCCAGCTCACCACCTATGCCTACAACGCCCGGGGAAATATCACCCACAAAGTCGATCCCGAGGGCCGTGAAACGCATTACACTTATGCTGATAACGACATCGATCTGATTCGGGTTGAGCAAAAAACGGCCGATGGTCTGCAAACGCTGGCCCGTTATACTTATAACGGCCAGCATCAACCGCTGACCTACACCGATGCCGCCGGACAGATCACCAGCTACACTTACAATGCTCGCGGCCAGCGGACCTCGGTGACCGACCCCCTGGGCCAGACCACGACGTATGTTTACGACAGCAACGGCTATCTCACCACTGTTACCAACGGCCTGGGCCATGCGCAGCTTCACCTGACCTACGACGCCAAAGGCCGCATCGCCAGCGCCACCGACTCTGAAGGGCACACACGCCAGTTCGATTATGACGCCTTGAACCGCCTGACCCGGGTGACCTACCCGGACGGCAGCCATCGGCAGTTCGGCTGGCAGCGACTGGATCTGGTGTCGGTCACCGACCGCGAAGGCCGCACGACCCGCTACCGTTACGACGCCAATCGCAACCGGATCGCCAAAATCGATCCGATGGGGTTCACGACCCGCTATCGGTATTATCCGAACGGCAGGATGAAGGCCCTAATCGACCCCAAGGGCCACACCACCACCTGGAAACGCGATCTCGAAGGTCGTGTCATCGGCAAGACTTACGCCGATGGCGCGGGTGATACCTACGCCTACGACAACAGCGCCCGCCTGATCAGCAAAACCGATGCGCTGGGACAGGTGAGCCGCTACCGTTATACGGTCGCCGACCTGCTGGCAGGCGTGGATTACTCAAACGCCGTCAACGCCACCCCATCGGTGAGCTTCAACTATGATGAGGCCTATCCGCGCCTGATCCAGATGACCGACGGCCACGGCAGCACACAGTATCAGTATTATCCCGCCGGAGAGCCGGGAGCCAACAAACTGCAACGCGTGCAGGGGCCCGACGCTCATGATCGTCTGCTATTCACCTGGGATGCGCTGGGGCGGTTGGCCAGCCGCACGGTCGACGGCAGCACCGAAACGCTCAGCTACGATGCCCTCGGTCGCGTCGTCGGCGATACCAATGCGCTGGGCGATTTCAGCCGCGAATACCTGGGCGATACGACCCAGATCACCCGGCAAAGCGTGGCCGATGTGCCCTTCCAGGTCACCTACCGGTATGAGCGCAACCTCAATGATCGCCGGCTGAAAGCCCTGCTCAACGAAACGGTGCAGCCAGAGAGCAGACGATGGGGGGGACATCCCGGGCGGTGGCAACCGCATGCCGAGCCGCAGACCTCGACACGAGCCGTGGCAAGCTATGGCTTCACCACCACTGCGACCGGACGCATCCTGAGCCGCACGGCGACAAGCATGGAGAGCGAGCGTGAGGATTCGCCGGGGACACATCGGGGTCGAGATCATCACCAACAGCACAGCTACCGTCGGGACCACACCTTCTACCACCAACTGCTGCGCCGGCTATTCCAGGGCTTTGGCCTGCTTGGCCATGACTGGCATGGGGAAGGATGGGACCATGGTGGATCCCATCACGGTCGCCACGGCGAGGACGGACCAGGTCGTGAGATCATCACCACTTACCAATATGATGCTGACGCCCGCCTGCAGAGCGCGCGACAGGATGGTGGCGTCGATTACGACTATCGCTACGATCCCGCCGGCAACCTGGTATCGATTGCCCGCGGCTACGACCTCACCCTGATCAACCCCAATGCGCTGAACCAGGTGGCGAATACACGCCAGGCCAGCTACCGTTATGACGCCAATGGCAACCTGCTGGACGATGGCCAGCGCGCCTACACCTGGGATGCCGCCGACCGTCTTCTGTCCATCACCGACAAAACCACCGGACACGTCAGCACGTTCGCTTACGATGGCTTTTCCCGGCGGATCCGCGAGACGGAAACCGATGCCGACGGGACTACCACCACGATCGTCAACCTCTGGTGCGGCAAACGCCTGTGCGAGCAGCGCAACAGCAATGGCACTGCCATCGCCCGCTACTTCGCCCAGGGCGAAGTCCAGGCCGGCACGCCCTACTACTACGCCCGGAATCAGGTCGGCTCGGTAGTGGCCATGGTCGACGCGGGTGGCCAGGTAGCCGGCCGCACGAGCTACGGCCCCTACGGCCACATCACTCACCAGAGCGGCATCCAGCCTGGCTTCGCCTATGCTGCGCTGTATCGTCACGCCCCAAGCGGCCTGTACCTCGCCACCTACCGCGCCTACGATCCCGCCATCGGCCGCTGGCTCAGCCGGGATCCCATCGGAGAGGTGGGTGGGGTTAATCTGTATGGTTATGTGGACGGTAATCCCGTTAATTTCGCCGATCCGAAGGGTCTGTGGTCAGTCACCATATCAGCCTTTGCCGGTCTTGGAGGACTTGTTACATTTGGCCAAGATCCAATAACCGACCAGTGGTTTTATGGTGGAGGAGTTGGCGTAGGTCTCGGAGGTGGTGCTTCTTTCGACTACAAAGGCAGGCGACCCGGTTCAGGAGCATCAGGCTGCGGGCATGGAACAAGTTACGGGACGTTCGGTTCGCTGGGTGGTGGTTATGGACCGTACGGGGCAAGCATAGATTTCAGCGGTGGTCGGGACTACACCTCGAGCCCGAGCCAAACTTACACTAACCTACCCGCCCTTAGCTCCTCTTTTTTGCTTGGGGAAAAAATTGGCGTTAGTGTGGGTGGCGGTATTGGCTTTGAAGTCATAGGCCACTAGATGCACAGTGTCACGAATATGATCAAGAATTTAAGTACGATGCCACCACTACTCCAACTTCTGACCGCAAGCACTCTTACAGTACCAGCCTTGGTCATGTAT
>CAZYIP010000194.1:0-5214 GCA_964646895.1 uncultured Salinisphaerales bacterium
CGGAGATGATGCGCCGGCGGCTGCGCGAGGGCCGGGAGTTCGCGCGATTCCTGCGGAACCGTTAGGCCGACGATGACAGCAGATGATCTTCCGACGGCTCATGAATCAACTGCTTGATCGCGGGAGATGTCCATAGCGCGTAATCCAGAGCTTCGCTCCCTGGGGGCGAACGCCTCGCCAAGGCCGCTTCCGCTGGCAGCCCATCCACCGGAGGCTGATACGAACAGCTCACCCATTAAGGCGCTACCATGTGCGCTCACAAGACTGTTATTCGGAACCGTATGTCGGCCGGTTATCGTTGCCTGACATCTCCCGTCATTGTGCTCCTCGCGGGGTTGCTATGTGCTTGTCCGGTAACCGCCACGCCACGACCTGAACACGCTTTCTATCGGATAGGCCGTGTCGCGCGCGGTGGCGCTGGCCCAATATGCTGGATTTTGACGCCGGCGTGTACAACTTCAGCCAACGCGACCAGTTCCCGAACGATCAGATCTCGGCGCTAGGGCACGTTCGTCTCCGAGGCACTCGACGAATAGGCTTCCGACCATGGAGTTGAATCCGACCTCTCGCGCCCCGGCAAGCCCACAGATAACCCGTTCACCGGGCTGTTCAGCGGCAGCTTCTGGGATGAACGCTTGAACATGAATGGGTTTTTAAGCTTGGCCGACGCCCGTGAAAAGATCGAGCGATGGTGCCAAGAGCAGTATGGGATGAAACATTCGGAAGTCGGATTTCTCTAGCTTCGGGTGTCGGAAATTAGGGAAGGAGGACTCAAAGCCTGCTACGCGGGGCACCTACCTTGTCCGCGTGTCAGTGTGAACTCGGCTATCAACCACTCGGCGGAGGTAGCAACGCGTGCCCGAGCGTCGGATGACCCTCTCTCAATAGCGTTCGCAAAACAGCAATGACCAAACAATCTGACGCGTGACATTGAGGGATTTTTACCAGAGATACGCGCGTCCCATGGCGGACGTGCAAAAGGTGGTGACAGCTTTAGCAGCATTGGCGAATCGGCTGTTTGCCAATTGTGATATGAGACACCGGTTTCTTATAGTTCCATGTCACCGATGAATCATTTGGGGCGGCTACATGCACAAGGCGGAATAATGTACTGCGTTGCTTCAAATATAATCTGCGCCCGCCTGAGCCCAAGAAAGTTTATTGAGAGATCGACAGCGCCAAAGAAGAAAGATCATGTATTTTAGATGTATTGCTCTGACATCCATTGTCGCTCTCCTGCTATCAATGACGGTCTGCCGGCCTGCTGCCGCTGCGGAGCCCAAGTTGTCCTTGTATTCCCTGACCGAGGAGAACGATGGCATCTTCTCCGGCCAGGACCGGCACTACACCCAGGGTCTGATGTTTTCCAGAATGGTGGTGCCTGCCGCGGGCAGCAGCGGTTTCTGGGACGAGTTGAGCCGGCGGTTCGCATCCGTGACACGCGTGTTGGGCGCAGGCTCCGCCACTGCGGGAACCAGCTATCGATGGCCAATAATCGGGCAAAGCCTGTTTACGCCCGCCGATCTGGATTCGACCGAGCCGCAGCCGGATGATCGCCCGTTCGCCGCCTGGCTTTACGTGGGCGCCGGGTTGCAAAGGCGCACCGTGTCCGGCCGTGTCGACCAGTTTCAATTGCTGGCCGGCGTGGTAGGCCCATGGGCGTTGGGTGAAGTAGTACAGGAAAAGTTTCACAAGGTGTTCGACTACAAGCACGCCAGGGGCTGGGACAACCAGTTGCATAATGAGCCCGGCCTGGTCGCGAGCTACCAGACCCGCTGGACGGTCCCCGTTTTCGATCCGTCATGGATCGACATCGACCTGCAACCGCAGGTCGGACTCAGTGTCGGCAATGTGCTGACCTATGGCGAGATCGGCCTGACCCTGCGCTTTGGTCAAGGCTCGCGTGTGCTCGGTTCGCCGCGCACCATCACGCCGGGCCTGTCCGGTTCGGGATGGTTCGACCCCGGACGGATCGACGGCGCTTTCGACTGGATGATGTTCGTTGGTATCCAGACGCGCGCGGTGTGGCGCAATCTCTTTCTCCAGGGCAATTCATTCCGGCACAGCGCCAGCGTGGACAAGCGCGATTTTGTTACCGACGAGGAGTTTGGTGTGTCGCTGCTGTTCCGGCCAGGGGTGCGTGTCGACGTGATCTACGTCAAGCGCTCTCACGAGTTCGTTGGCCAGCATGGCGATGACCGCTTTGGCAGCATCACGGTCTCTGTACCGCTGCAGTGAGGGGTGTGCGGATCCACGGATTACCCCTGACCTGCCGGCTGACCGCGATCGGCCGATAAATATACAATACCGGCGACAACACCAAAGCGGCCCGATCGCTTCTCGCCAGCGAGCAGGGAGCCTGCATATTTACCCGGGGCAAGCGGATGAAGCGAAAGATAAAACAGTCAAGCGCGCCGCAATCCGCCCGTAAGCCTGATCCGGCCGCCGCGCTCGCACAGGGGCTGGCCCATCACCGGGCCGGCCGTCTGGATGAGGCGGAACGCCTGTACCGCGCGGTGCCGCGCCGCCATCCGGCCTATCCTGATGCGCTGCACCTGCGAGGGCTGGTGGTGCATCAGCGCGGCGACAACCGGCGCGCCGCCGACCTGATCCGCCGGGCGCTGGAGAGTCAGCCGCGCAACCCGGTTTATCATTACAACCTCGGCGAGGTATTGCGCGCGGACCGGCGCCACGAGCCTGCGATACGTCATTATCAGCGCGCGATCGCGCTTCAGCCTGATTATGCCGATGCCCATTACAATCTCGGCAACGCGCTGGTGGACCTCGAGCGCTGGCAGGAGGCTGTCGATGCCTTCCGGCGCGCGTTGCAGTACACGCGCAATGATGCCGACCTGCACAACAATCTGGGCAACGCGTTGCTGGCCACCGGCGAGCGCAATGCCGCCATCGAACAATACCGGATGGCGCTTGCCATCGCGCCGGATTCGGGAGACATCCGCCTCAATCTGGCGAGCGCCCTCGGCGATGCCGGCTGTACCGACGAAGCCATCGCCGGGTTTCGGGAACTGATCCGGCGCGAGCCGGGGAACGGGGTCGCTTATTCACGGCTTGCTCGGTTGCTGTATGAGCATGGTGATCCCGTGGCGGCGTACCGGTACCTCGATGTATGGCGCGAACAGGCTGGGGTGGAGTCTGACGCGCTGCACGATATCGCGGCAGCTTATGAGCGTGTGAGAAATGTCGAGGCGGCCATTAACATTTACCGTAACCTGCTATCCCGTAATGCTGATGATGTGGCCGCTTGCACAGGCCTGGGCGGCTGCCTGCAGCAGCAAGGGCGCTTCAGCGACGCGCTCCCATGGCTGACGCGGGCTCTGACTCTGCACCCGGATTCAGGGGCTGTTTATCTGACGTTGGTGGAGAACCGGGCTCATCGTTTCAGCGCCGGACAACTAGCCCGCATGGAGCGTCTGGCAGAGGATCGCAAGGTTGGCGAGCGAGTCCGGATCGGTCTGCACTTCGCCCTCGGCCGTCTGCGCGCCGCTGACGGTGACGCCGGCACGGCTTTCGATCATTATCGCCTCGGCAACCAGCTTCATGCCCACCGTAAGCCATTCCACCCGGATGTTTTCAGCAGCCGGATCGAGTGCATACTCGAAACCTTCAATCGGGACTTCTTCGCACAGCGCAAAGGATATGGTGAAGCGTCCGACGTGCCGGTGTTCATTGTCGGAATGCCGCGTTCTGGGACAACCCTTGTGGAGCAGATCGTCGCCAGCCATCCGTGTGCCTTCGGCGCCGGTGAATTAGCCGATATTTCCTGCATGACACGCGAGTTGCCGGCGCTGTTAGGTAGCGACGAGCCATTCCCAGCGCAGGCGAGGCAGTTGGGTCCAACACTGGCCAGCGAGTTGGGCCGGCGCTACTTGAACGCACTGGCGGCGCGTGCCCCTGATGCGGTGCGGGTGACGGACAAAATGCCGTTCAACCTGCACTGGCTGGGTTTGATTGCACTGATTCTACCTGGTGCGCGCGTGGTGTATTGCCGCCGCGATCCCTTGGATACCTGCCTGTCATGTTATTTCCAACTCTTTGATGAAGGGCTGGCTTTCACTTACGACCTAGCGCATCTGGGCCTGGTTTATCGGGCCCACGAGCGGCTCATGCGGCATTGGGCGGAGCATCTGCCGCTGCCGCTGCTGACCGTGGACTACGAGGCCCTGGTTTCCGATCAGGAGGCGGAGAGCCGGCGCCTTGTCGAGTTCCTGGGTCTGGAATGGGATGAGCGCTGCCTGCAATTCCATCGTACCGACCGCGCCGTGCGCACTGCCAGCGTATGGCAGGTGAAACAGCCGCTGTACCGGTCCTCGGTCGGCCGCTGGCGAGCCTACGAGCAATGGCTGGGGCCACTCAAGGAGAGCCTTGAGGCGCACCGGGAGAAAGGTTGAATCGCGGCTAAAGCCGCTCCTACAAAAATGACAGTGTTCAGCAGAGATGGGCCCTATTGCAGTAGCGACGCTGAATCGCAGCTTGCGCTGCTCTCCGGGCGCAAAATGTGATTTGTGGGAGCGGCTTCAGCCGCGATAAGCTGCAAGCTCATGACTCATAACCAGATGGCATCCCAATGTGGGTAATCCTCGATTCGCTTGACAAGTCCAGCCCGCAGAGGGTTGGCAACGATATAGCGGGCGAGCTTCTTCACTTCTTCGTCCAGTCGCAAGGCATGATCGTGATAGCCTTTCTGCCATAGCTGTCTACCGGGCGTGCCTTGGGCTGAATTAATCGCGCGCGCACTGCGGCCTTTTACAATTTGCATCAAATGCCGGAGCCCCCGCACTTGACGCAGTTGAACCAGCCAGTGCAAGTGGTCAGGCATGATGACGAAGGCCAACGAATTGACCGATCCGGCCTCATGCTGGCCGCGCAGCACGTTGATCAGTACCCGCGCCGCTTGAATATCTTTGAAGACCGGGTTTCGGCCGTGTGTGACGGTGGTCAGCAAGTAAGGGCGGTTGATTTCAGAGAACCGGCCACGGCGCAGGAGATGACTGGCGGGTTTGGTGTGGGGTTGCAAGATTCTTTTGCTTTGTTTGTCCATTCTGAATCGCGGCTAAAGCCGCTCCCACAAAAATGACAGTGTTCAGCAGAGATGAGTGCTATTGCAGGAGCAGCGAAAACCGCGATTCAAAAAACCTCAGCCGGCCCCGAACTGCGCGCGGTACGCTTGCATGCGCTCGAAATGGTCGCGATATT
>CAZYIP010000195.1:0-5159 GCA_964646895.1 uncultured Salinisphaerales bacterium
ATACGGCGTCGTCTTCCTGCTGTTCACCCTGGGGCTGGAATTTTCGCTGTCGCAGCTGATGGCGATGCGCCGCGATGTGCTGCTGCTCGGCAGCTGCCAGGTGCTGGCGGCCATTATCGGTGCCGGGGCTGTCGCATGGCTGGCCGGTGCCACACCGGGGGCGGCGATCGCCCTCGGAGGCGCACTGGCCATGTCCTCCACGGCCATCGTCATCAAGCAACTCAAGGAACAGGCCGAGATCAACCTTCGCCACGCCCGCCTGACCATCGCGGTGTTGCTGTTTCAGGATCTGGCCGTGGTGCCGTTCCTGATCCTGATTCCGGCGCTGGCATCGGGCGACGGCCACATCGCATCCACGCTGGGATGGGCCATGCTCAAGGGCGCGGCGGCGCTGATGCTGATCCTGGCGATTGGTCGCTGGCTGCTGCGGCCGCTGTTTCGGGAAATCGCGGGCGCGCGTCTGGCGGAACTGTTCACCCTGGCGGTGCTGTTCTTTACCCTGGGCGCCGCGTGGCTGACCGAAGCGCTGGGCCTTTCGCTGGCCCTGGGCGCATTTCTTGCCGGCATCATGCTTGGCGAAACCGAGTTTCGCCATCAGGTGGAGCTGGAAATCCGCCCCTTTCGCGACGTGCTGCTGGGCCTGTTCTTCGTCACCGTGGGGATGCTGGTCAACGTGGGCGTTCTCGTGCACGCCGGCGGCTGGGTGGCAATCGCCGTTCTCGGCCTGATTCTGTTCAAGTGCGGGAGTGTCGCCGCAATCGGGCACATTCTTGGCAACGACAAGGCCACGGCCTTTCGCACCGGGCTGCTGCTTGCCCAGGGCGGCGAGTTTGGCTTCGCCCTGCTGGCACTGGGCCTGGCCTCGGGCCTGCTGACCCCGGCGGCGACGCAATTCGCGCTGGCGGTCATTCTGGTGAGCATGATCGTCAGCCCACTGCTCATTCGCGTCAACCGCGCGCTGGCCGAGCGCCTGTTCGGGCCCGCCGAAGCGTCACCGCGGGATGTGCTCAAGCACGATGTCGTGCGCAATTCCTTCGATGCGGCGGATCACGTGGTCATCGCCGGCTACGGCCGCGTGGGACAGAACGTGGCGCGCCTGCTGGAGGAGGAGGGCTTCGAGTACGTCGCCCTGGACCTGGACCCGGTGCGGGTCAAAACGGCGCGCGAAGGCGGCGACGCGGTGTTTTACGGAGATGCCGCCCATCCGGACATCCTGCGCGCGGCGGGTATCGAGCGCGCCCGTGCGCTGGTCATCAGCTATCACGACGTACCGACCGCCACTGCGATCCTGAAGCTCGCACACAAGCTTCATCCGCAGCTGCCGGTCATCGTCCGCACTCACGATGACAGCAACCTGGATCGGCTGCAGAAAGCCGGCGCCACCGAGGTCATACCCGATGCGCTCGAGGCCGGCCTGATGGTGGCATCGCACCTGCTCGCTTTGCTGGATGTACCCGTGATCCGCATCATCCGGCAGGTGGAGAGGGTACGCCTCAACCGCTACAGCCTGTTGCGCAATGTATTCCGGGGTCAGGAGGCACGACCCCTGGACGCACGCCACGCCTTTCGCGAGGAGTTGCGACCGGTGGTGCTGGCCAATAGCGACCATGCTGCATCGTGCCGCCTTTGCGACCTGAATCTGGCCCAGTACGCGGTGATGGTGACGGCCTTGCGGCGCCATGGCATCGTTGGCAAGCAACCGGTGGCGGATACACAGCTGCGGCCCGGAGATGTGCTTGTTCTTTACGGCACGCCGGAAGATCTGTCAGCGGCCGAAGCGTTTCTTCACAATGGCGCCGGCGGGGCGAGCGAGGCACCCACGGCGGAAGCCAGCTGAGTCGACCCGGCGCCCGGAAGCGAACCGGGCTTTCGTCTGCCGGTCAATAGGTATATCTGGTCTGTCTGTCGCAGCGCTCCGGCGCAGGCGATGTGCAATGATGATGCCGGCAATTCCCTTCATTGGCGGGACTGCCCGATGGTAGCGCGGGCACTCGTTCTCATCAGCCGCACCCGTTCCGCGGGCACGCTCACCGACGGGCTCGAGGTTCTGCGGGCGCACGGCATCGAAACGCTGGTGGAGACTGCGAGCGAACCCGCCACCGCGATTCGCCGTCACCGCGACCGTATCGACCGCATCGTGGTCGCGGGGGGAGACGGCAGCGTCAACCGGGCCCTGACGCCGGTGCTTGAAAGCGGCCTGCCGCTGGGCGTCGTGCCGATGGGGACGGCGAACGATCTGGCGCGTACGCTGGAGCTGCCGAGGGATGTCGTCGGCGCGTGCCGCGTCATCGCCGCCGGGGCTCTCCGTCGGATCGATGTGGGTCGCGTCAACAACCGCCATTTCCTGAACGTCGCCAACATCGGCCTGGGCGTGGAAGTGACGCGGCGACTCTCGGGTGAGAGCAAGCGCCGGCTCGGCGTACTCGCCTACCTGTACAGCGCGATCGACGCAGTCAAGGCGGTGCGCCCGTTTCATGTCGAGATCCGCTGTGATGACCGTATCGAACACCTGCGCGCGGTGCAGGTCGCGGTCGGCAACGGCTGCTTCTATGGCGGCGGCATGCGTATCTCTCATCAGGCGGCGATCGACGACCACACGCTCGACCTGTACGCGCTGGGCCCGCAGAGCGTGACACGCCTCGCGGCGCTGGTCCCGGCGCTGCGCAGCGGTCGTCTGCACGAGCCGGAAAGCGTGCTCACCCTGCGCGGCCGCAAAATCGACGTGCATACTCATCGACCGCGTACGGTGACCGCCGACGGCGAATGGGCGGGCAAAACGCCGGCCCGGTTCCGCGTGCTCGCGCGCGCATTACAGGTTTACGTTCCCCGCGACGTGGAGAGGTAGCGTGCTTCTGACCGATGCTCAAGTCGCTCTCAACGAGGTGCATGTCTGTTGCCTCACCGCCGCTGCCCGCTATGCGGATGCCGCCGACCGGGTCGACGACGTTCCCGGGGTGCGGCTTCGCGCTCTGGGCCTGGACCGAGAGCGCTTTGCAACGCAGCTGGAGCGCGAAATGCGCACACTCGACATACTGCCGCGCGCCGTCAACCGCGAAGCCGAGGATCTGCACCGGCTCGGCACCCACCTCAAGGCCGCCGTCGCCGGCGACGAAATCGACGTGCTGGCAGATTCGCTCGAAAACGCAGAGGCGGGGCTACAGGCCGCGGCGGAGGAGGCCCTGCGTCATGATCTTCCATTGCCGATCCGGCAGCTCCTCCAGGACCTGCGGGACACGGCCGATCGTGCCCGCGTGGAGGTCGCCAGTTTGCGCCAGAACACCAGGCCCTAAAGAATTCGCGCGTGCTGCCGCTATCATGAATTGATGGCCGTCGCGAGACGGCTCATGCGGGGAACGGACCCGTCCGCCGCCGATGTTCAACTGCCCTGACGTCGCGCCGCGAGAGACGGGTTTCCGTATTATCCGGCCCAGGGATGGGCTTTCTTTTTGCGTCCTTGATCAGTGGCCCGGCCGGCCGCATGTTACGGTAATGGCGAACTCCCGCTACCGCAACCGCGTCGAGTGACCGTGAAAAAGCAGGCCAACCAGGACTTCTACCAGAAACTGCGCCGGCGCATGCGCGTCTGGTCCAGAACCCATGCAGGGGATCGCGGCCGCTGGGCGGAATACGTCATGCTCGCGCCCGACCTGTTCCATCTGATCTGGAAGCTCTCGCTCGACCCGGAGGTACCGGCCGCGGAGCGGGCGAAACTGGCCGGGGCGGTTGCCTATTTCGTTTCCCCGCTGGATTTTCTGCCGGAGGGCCTGCTGGGGCCGGTAGCCTATACGGACGATGTCGCGCTCGCAGCCTATGTACTGAACTCGCTGGTCAGCAATGCCGGGCCGGATATCGTGCGCCGTCACTGGGCGGGCGAGGAAGACATACTGGGTGTGGTCGGCAGGATTCTGCAGGTCGCCGATGAGATGGCGGGCAGCGGTATCATCCGCAAGCTCAAACGCGGGCTGTTTTAATCGGCGTTGTGAGCGACCGGCGGTTTCATGTAGAACTCGACCGGCTGCGAGCGCGCCAGTTCCTTGCCATCGGGACCGATCACCGCGGCGGTGGCGTGATGGGTACCACGCGCATCGATCCGAACCACCAGGGCGTTGGCGCGGGATGGCGCCTGCAGCGCCGGCGCACCGTCGACGTAGAACATGATCCGGTCGCGCGGCCGCAGCGCCGGATCGGTTCGTACCGACAGGGTCACCGTGCGTTCGGCACTGCGAAAGGTCTCGCCGGGCCGGGGCCGGTCAAGGCTGATCGAGCGATACGCGGCGGCGGTTTTGGCCGGCGGGCTGCTTTCGGGTATCTCGACCGGCGCCAGGTCGGCCGGGCTGTAACTCTGAATCTGCGGCAGGTTCATGCGCTCGGCGCCGGACACCGGCTTGTCCGTGTAGTGCACCTCGCCGTTTTTGTCCACATACTTGTAGATTGCGGCGGACGCACTCAACGCCATCAGCGCGAACAGCCACGCAAGCATCCTGCTAAGCTTTTTCATCCACTTAACTTATCGTGCCGGAACCCGGCCGACAATGGTCGCCGGCACCGCTCGTCGGCAGGGCTCTACCGTTAGACGCTCCAGTGTCCGGTATCAGCATCCTGTCGCGGCGTCGATGCCTTTCCAGGCATTGGCGACAGACTGTTCGGGGGCGCCGTCGCGCAGATTAGACGTCAACAAACCCCGACATGAATCGGCCACGTTCGTTATACTGGCGCCTTCAATGATTTGCATGACCGGGCACGAATGACCTTTCAGCAGCTCATCTTCACCCTGGAGCAGTTCTGGGCGGACCACGGCTGCGCGATCATGCAGCCGCTCGACCTGCAGGTGGGGGCCGGCACGTTTCACCCCGCGACTTTCCTGCGCGCGATCGGCCCCGAACCGTGGCGCTCGGCTTACGTGCAGCCGTCGCGACGGCCGACCGACGGGCGTTACGGGGACAATCCCAACCGCCTGCAGCGCTACTACCAGTTTCAGGTATTGCTCAAGCCGTCGCCGCCCGATATTCAGGCGCTTTACCTGGACTCCCTGCGCGAACTGGGATTCGATCCGCTGGTAAACGATATCCGCTTCGTGGAGGACAACTGGGAATCCCCCACCCTCGGCGCCTGGGGCCTGGGCTGGGAAGTCTGGCTCAACGGCATGGAGATCACCCAGT
>CAZYIP010000196.1:0-5153 GCA_964646895.1 uncultured Salinisphaerales bacterium
AGCGGCTTTAGCCGCGATTCAGGCGCGGCAATCGCGACTGAAGTCGCTCCCACAATGCAGTTCCCGCTGCGCTGTGTTTGACCGCTTGACCGGGAACATGGAATCTCCCACGAATTCTAGCCTGTCGCCTGCTTGTGCATTCTATCGCGGTAAACTGAACGCCATGAAGAATGAGACAGTGCAAACGGACAATACCATCCAGGCGATCATCTGGGGTGCGGATCGGTTGCGACTGCTGGATCAGCGGCGGCTGCCGGGACAGGTGGACTATCTCACGCTCGAAAGCGCCGCCGAGGTGGCGCAGGCGATCCGCGACATGGTCGTGCGCGGTGCGCCGGCCATTGGCATCACGGCCGCCTACGGCGTGGCGTTGGCGGCGCGGTCCAGCGACGGAGACCGCACCGCGATCGAATCAGCCATGGAGCATCTGGCGGCGGCGCGGCCGACGGCGGTCAATCTCGTCTGGGCACTGGCGCGCATGCGCGCGCGCATCAATGTCGGTGCCGATGCTGCGCAGCTCGTGGCCGAAGCGCGCGCCATACACGCGGAGGATGTGGCCCAGAACCGGCACATGGGCGCCATGGGCGCGGCATTGATGGCGCCCGCTACCCGTATTCTTACCCACTGCAATACCGGTGCGCTTGCCACCGGCGGTTACGGGACTGCGCTTGGCGTTGTGCGCGCGGCCCATGCGCGCGGTTTGTTGTCCATGGTTTACGCCGACGAGACGCGGCCCTGGCTGCAGGGCGGTCGCCTCACTGCGTGGGAGCTGGCGCGGGAAGGCATTCCCGCCCGCCTGATCGCGGATTCCGCCGCTGCCCATCTGATGCGCCGCGGATGTGTCGACTGGGTGGTGGTCGGCGCGGACCGCATTGCGGCCAACGGCGACGTCGCCAACAAGATCGGCACTTATGGTCTGGCGCTGTCCGCGCGCCACCATGGGCTGCGCTTCATGGTCGTCGCCCCGAGCGGGACGGTTGATCTCGGTATTGCCTGCGGCGATGACATTCCCATCGAGGAACGGCCGGCAGACGAACTGACGGTTTGCGGCGGGCATCCGATTGCCCCGGCAGGTTTTCCGGCCCTGAATCCGGTATTCGACGTGACCCCGGCGGCGCTGGTCGATGTGCTGGTGACCGAGCGCGGCGTGATCGAGCGGCCGGACCGGTCCTCGCTGCGCACTCTCATGGAAAAACCTGCAACTGCGGCACGGGGCCGCTGAGAGGTCCGGGAGGGTCCGTCGTGTGGTATCATAGGACGCTTTGATCCAGCAAGAATTTCCATCCTCAAGTCTACGGAACCCGCCCCTCGATGGCTGAAGCCGCCAAAGAAATCCTGCAAATCAATCTCGAAGACGAGATGCGCCAGTCTTACCTCGATTACGCGATGAGCGTGATCGTGGGCCGTGCCCTGCCGGATGTGCGCGACGGCCTCAAGCCGGTGCATCGGCGCGTGCTGTACGCCATGCGCGAACTCGGCAACGACTGGAACAAGCCTTACAAGAAGTCCGCACGTGTGGTCGGCGACGTCATCGGTAAATATCACCCGCACGGCGACACCGCGGTGTACGACACCATCGTGCGCATGGCGCAGCACTTTTCCATGCGCCACCTGCTGGTGGACGGCCAGGGCAACTTCGGCTCGGTAGACGGCGACGCGCCCGCGGCAATGCGCTACACCGAGGTGCGCATGTCGCGCCTGGCGCACGAACTGCTGGCGGACATCGACAAGGAAACGGTCGATTTCGTCCCCAATTACGACGAATCCGAGAGCGAACCGGCGGTCCTGCCGACGCGGGTGCCGAATCTGCTGATCAACGGCGCTGCCGGTATCGCCGTGGGCATGGCGACCAATATCCCGCCGCACAATCTGGGCGAAGTCGTGGATGCCTGCGTGGCGCTGATCGACGATCCCGATCTGGATATCGTCGACCTCATGGAGTATCTGCCAGGCCCGGACCTGCCCACCGCCGGCATCATCAACGGCGTGCGTGGCATCGTCGATGCCTATCGCACCGGGCGCGGGCGCATGATCATGCGCGCACGCGCGCGCATCGAGGACGACGAGGCGCGCGGACGCCAGACCATCATCGTCAGCGAGCTGCCGTATCAGGTGAACAAGGCCAGGCTGATCGAGCGCGTGGCCGAGCTGGTCAAGGAAAAGCGCCTCGAAGGCATCAGCGAAATGCGCGACGAGTCCGACAAGGACGGCATGCGCATCGTGATCGAGCTCAAGCGCGGCGAAGTGGGCGAGGTGGTGCTGAACAACCTGTATCAGCACACGCAGATGGAAACCGCGTTCGGCATCAACATGGTCGCCCTCGACAACGGGCAGCCGCGGTTGCTCAACCTGAAGCAGGTGCTGGAGGCGTTCATTCGCCACCGTCGCGAGGTGGTGACCCGGCGCACGCGCTACCTGCTGCGCAAGGCGCGCGAGCGCGCTCACGTGCTCGAAGGGCTGGCGGTGGCGCTGGCGAACATCGACGAGGTGATCGCCATGATCCGGGCCTCCAGCGGTCCGGCGGAGGCGCGCGAAGCGCTGATGAGCCGGCCGTGGGCGCCGGGGCAGGTCACCGCGATGCTTGCGCGCGCCGGCGCCGAGGCGTCGCGCCCGGCGGACGTGGGTGCCGAGTATGGCCTCACCGATGACGCGTACCGGCTGACCCGGACCCAGGCACAGGCGATCCTGGATCTGCGCCTGCATCGCCTCACCGGTCTGGAGCAGGGCAAGATACTGGAGGAATACCAGAAACTGCTGGACGACATCGCCGATCTGCTCGACATCCTGTCGAGCCAGACGCGCCTCATGCAGGTGATCCACGATGAGCTGGTGGCGCTCAAGGCGGATTACGACGATCCACGCCGCAGCGAGATCATCGAGAATCGGCAGGATCTGAATCTGGAAGACCTGATCAAGCCGCACAACGTGGTGGTGACCCTGTCCAATGCCGGCTATGTCAAGGCCCAGAGCCTGGACGCCTATCAGGCCCAGCGCCGCGGCGGACGCGGCAAATCGGCGGCATCGTTCAGGGACGAGGACTTCGTCGCCCACCTGTGGGTCACGCACAGCCACGATACGCTGCTGTGTTTCTCCAGCTTCGGCAAGGCGTACTGGCTCAAGGTTTACGAACTGCCGGAGGCCGGGCGCGGCGCGCGCGGCAAACCGATCGTCAATTTGCTGCCGCTGGAGCCGGAAGAGCGCATACAGGCGGTGCTGCCGATCAAGGACTTCGACACCGGCGAGAACATCTTCTTCGCCACCCGCAACGGTACGGTCAAGAAAACCGCGCTCGAATGCTTTTCGCGCCCGCGCACCAACGGCATCATCGCAATCGGCCTCAACGAGGGTGACGCCCTGGTGGGCGTTGCGCTGACCGATGGCACCGCCGATGTGATGCTGTTCTCGAACGCGGGCAAGGTCATCCGCTTCAACGAGGGTGACGTTCGGACCATGGGCCGCGTCTCCCGCGGCGTGCACGGTATCCGTCTTGCCGAAGGCGATCGGGTGATCGCGCTGATCATCGTGGAGGACGAGGGCTGTATCCTCACCGTCTCCGAACAAGGCATGGGCAAACGCTCGCCGATCGACGATTTTCCGCTGCGCCGGCGCGGCGGTCAGGGTGTGCTGGCGCTGCATCGCACGGCGCGCACGGGCGCCCTGATCGGTGCCAGCCAGGTGCTGGACGGCGACGAGGTCATGCTGATTTCCAGCGCCGGAAATCTGGTGCGCACCCCGGTCGACGACATTTCCGTGCGCAGCCGCAACACCCAGGGCGTCACCCTGATTCGTCTCGGCGAGGATGAGTACCTGGTCGGCATCGATCGCATCGCCGCGGAAGATGACGATGAAGACGATGATGGCGAGGACGACCCCGCCGATTGATCAGGAACCTGTCCGCGCAGGCGCAATGGGTGGGAAAATCCGGGCAAACCCGATGTCCGGCGGTTTTTCCGGATCATGCCTGTCTGTCATTTCCGTCGGCGCGGCAATGACGATGACGGGTGCATATTGATGAACTACCCCGTTTGATTGGAATGGACTCTCGGAGACTTGTGTTATGACGCGTGTTTTCAATTTCAGCGCCGGTCCCGGCGCGCTGCCGCTGGAAGTGCTTGAGCAGGTTCGCGAGGATCTGCCGGCATGGGGTGACGCAGGCATGTCGGTGATGGAGATGAGCCACCGGGGCAAGTGGTTCAAGCGCATCGCGGAGCAGGCGGAGGCCGACCTGCGCGAATTGCTGGCGGTGCCGGCGAGCTACAAGGTGCTGTTCCTGCAGGGCGGCGCGACTGCGCAGTTTGCCGCGATCCCGATGAATCTGCTGCGCGGCCGCACGCGTGCCGATTATCTTTGCACGGGCAGCTGGTCGAAAAAGGCGATCAAGGAAGCGGGAAAGTATTGCGAAGCGCATCTGGTGGCGAGTTCGGAGGCGGGCAACTTTACCCGCATTCCGGCACGCTCCGAATGGAAGCCGAGTGGCGATGCCGCGTATTTTCACTACACGCCGAACGAGACCATTCATGGGGTGGAGTTTCACGACGTTCCCAACGTGGGGGATGTGCCGCTGGTGGCGGACATGTCGTCGAATTTTCTGTCGCGGCCGGTGGATGTGTCCCGTTTCGGACTGATTTATGCGGGAGCGCAGAAAAACGCGGGGCCGGCGGGTATCACGATAATCATCGTACGCGAGGATCTGATCGGCCAGGCAGCGGATATCACGCCGGCGGTGTGGGATTACGCAGCCCTGGCGGCAGCCGGTTCCATGCTCAATACGCCGGCCTGCTTTAACTGGTACGTGTGTGGCCTGGTGTTTCAGTGGCTCAAGCGTCAGGGCGGGCTGTCGGCGATGGCGGAGGTGAATGCGCGCAAGGCGGGCAAGCTGTACGAGTTCATCGACAGCGCCGGGCTGTATTCGAATCCGGTGGCGCCGGAGGCGCGTTCGCGCATGAATGTGCCGTTCATATTGGCCGACAGCGGGCTGGATGCGGCTTTTCTTGAGGGAGCCGAGGCTGCCGGTCTCTCGGCGCTCAAGGGTCACCGCTCGGTGGGTGGCATGCGCGCGAGCCTTTACAACGCGATGCCCGAGGCGGGTGTCGATGCGCTGATCGATTTCATGCGGGATTTCCAGCGCAGGCGAGGGTAGTTGACCAAACACG
>CAZYIP010000197.1:0-5124 GCA_964646895.1 uncultured Salinisphaerales bacterium
CGGCCTACAGAATCTGGGAAAGAAACGCGCGCGTGCGCTCGTGTTGCGGATTGCCGAAAAGATCGGCCGGCGGGCCATGTTCCACGATGACGCCGCCGTCGGTGAAGTAGACTTCGTTCGCCACTTCCCGGGCAAAGCCCATTTCGTGAGTGACCAGGACGCAGGTCATGCCTTCGTCCGCCAGTTCCCGAATGGCGTTGAGCACTTCCTTGACGGTTTCCGGATCCAGCGCCGCGGTCACCTCGTCGAACAGCATCACCTCCGGGCGCATGGCCAGCCCCCGCGCGATGGCCACGCGTTGCTGCTGGCCCCCGGAGAGCTCGCCCGGATAGCTGTCCGCCTTGTCCTCCAGGCGCACCTTCCTGAGCAGTGCGCGGGCACGTTCCTCGACCTCGCGCCTGTTTTCCTTGAGCACCTGGACCGGCGCCATCATGACGTTTTGCAGTGCCGTCTTGTGCGGAAACAGGTTGTATTGCTGGAAAACGATCGACACTTCCTTGCGCAGGGCGATTTTCTCCTTGTCGGTGCGCAGCTTGTGGACCTGGAACGCGCCCACCTGAATCTCGCCGCTATCGATTGGTATCAGGCCGTTGATGCAGCGCAGCGCGGTGGATTTGCCCGAGCCGGACGGGCCGATGATGCAGATCACCTCGCCCTTGGCGACATCGAACGATATGCCCTTGAGCACTTCGACGTTACCAAAGGATTTGCGGATGTCGCAAATGCTGACGATCGGCTGTCCGTTTCTCGCTGTCATGTCCATGCTCCGTAGGGTATTGGTGCGGTTACACGACGGGGCGGTGCCTGGGCGGACGGCCGGATCCGGTCACACGGAGACTTCGGTGTCCGTGTCCGTTTGCGCGGGCCGTGGCCTGCGGCCGACGCGACGTCCGGTGTTGCCGGAGAGGGTGGCGGTGATCCCGGCGCCACGGCCGCGCTGACGCCGTTCGGTGCTCGGTGGCCGGTCGAAAAAGTCGTGATAGCACTTGCTGAAGTGGGGCGGCGATGAAAATCCGCAGGCCAGCGCCACGTCGATGATCGGCATGTTTGTCTGCAGCAACAGTTGCCGTGCCCGGGTCAGGCGCAGTTCCAGGTAATACCGGGTGGGCGCGCAGTGCAGGTATTTCTTGAACAGACGCTCGAGCTGGCGGCGCGATATCTTGACGTAGCCGGCCAGCTCGTCCAGGTTGAGCGGCTCCTCGATATTGGCCTCCATCAGTGACACCGCCTCGATCAGCTTGGGCTGGCTCGTGCCCAGATGCACGCGCAGCGGAACCCGCTGCACATCGCTCACGTTGCGGATGCGTTCGTGGATGAATTCTTCCGAGATTTCCTCCGCCAGCGCATGGCCGAACTGGCGGCTGACGAGGTTGAGCATCATGTCCAGCGGTGCAATGCCGCCGGAGCAGGTGTAGCGGTCGCGATCGATCACGAACAGTTCCGACGAGAATACCGTCTGCGGGAACAGCAGTTCCTCATGGATGCTGGAGATGTTCTCCCAGTGGATCGTGCAGCGATAGTCCTTCAGGACGTCGGCCCGGGCCAGTACGTAGGTGCCGGTGCACACCGCCCCGAGAGCGACCTTCTGCCGGGCGAGGCGGCGCAGCCAGACGAGAATGCGGCGGTCGCACGCTTCGTGAATGTTGGTGCCGCCACACACGAACAGCATGTCGAGTTGCCCGGCGGTGTGTATGGAGGCATCCGGGCTCACCGCCAGACCATTGCTGGCGGCGATCGGCTGGCCGTCGAGCGTGATCACTGGCCATTCGTACAGCGGCCTGCCGGTCAGCTGGTTGGCCATGCGCAACGGTTCCAGCGCGGTGGAAAAGGCGATCGCGGAGTAGTTCGGAACCTGCAGGAAACCGATGCGGATGGGACGGTCGCGCTGGGACGCTTGGAGAGGCATCGTCTGGGCCCTGTTCACCCGATTGATCCGGCGCGGCGCGCCGGCCATTGCGCGCGCCACTTACGTGGTTGCGACGGCAATGTTCCAAACGCGACCTCGTAGGGCCGTTATAGATGAGTCCGGCAGCGAACGCAAGCGTGCCTCAATGCCATGCCGTTCATGCCGTTTCAGGGCCCTTGTCGTGCGCGTACATACGGATGTCGCTTTAGCGACAATTCCACCGCATCCGGCCGGATAATCTTTGTCGCGCACCTACTTAGACCTGGTTCTTGTGAGGACGTTCGAAATGCCCGACGACGTGCTGACCCCCAATGTGATCGAGCGGCTGAATGGCCGTACCGAGGAGGCTATCTGCCTGCCCAGCGCAACCTACACCAGCGAGGCTTTTCTCGATCGCGAACGTGAGGCGATCTTCGATCGCCAGTGGGTATTCGCGGCTGTCGGGTCGCAGATCCCGTCGCGGGGGGATGCCCTTCCGGTGGAGATTCTCGGGCGCCCGATCGTGCTCACGCGCAACCGCGCCGGGCAGGTCAACGCTTTCCACAACGTCTGCCGCCACCGTGGTCTGCAGCTGGTCTCCGGGCCGCAGCATGGCTGCGCGACGCTGGTGTGCCCGTATCACTCCTGGACTTATTCGCTGGATGGCGAGCTGAAGAAAACCCCGCACTTTGGCGGCCACGATTGCCACGAAGCGCCCAGCCTGGACCGCAGCCAGTATGGTCTGGCCAAGGTCCGCTGCGAGATGTGGCACGACCTCGTGTTCGTGAACCTGTCCGGCGATGCTGCGCCGCTCAGCTCCGTCATGGGCCCGCTGGACGAGCGCTGGGCGGAATACGACCTTTCCCTGCTGCGCCACGCCGGCGCCGCGACCTTCGACGTACAGGCCAACTGGAAGCTCGCGGTCGAGAACTTCGTCGAAAGCTACCATCTGCCGTGGACGCACCCGAGCCTGAACCGGTACTCGCAGATGCAGTCCCACTTCAACATGCTGGAGCCGACCTTTCTCGGCCAGGGCAGCCACCACTACGATTCGGCGCGCGCCGGGCATCCGGATCTGCCGATGTTTCCGGGCCTGTCCGCGGAGCGGCAGACGCAGGCCGAGTATCCGTTCATCATGCCCAACCTGATGCTCGGCATGCACCCGAGCTATCTGTTCGTATTCGCGCTGCAGCCGGTGAGCGCGGAGCACACCCGCGAATTCTTCCACTTCTACTTCGTGGGCGATGCCGCCCTGCGCGATGACCTGGCCGCCCAGCGCGAGTGCGTCATCGAGGCCTGGAAAGGCATCAACCGCGAGGACATCACGATGCTCGAAGGCATGCAGCGCGGACGCCACTCGCCGGGTTACCGGGATGGCAGGTTCTCGCCGTACCACGAGGTCACGACGCACGAATTTCAGCGCCGCATCGCCAATCAGTGCGCGCGCATGGCAGCCAGAGTCGCAGTGGGATAAACGGTCATGAGCACATTGAACACTCCGGGTGGACAGAGCGCTGATCCGATCGTGGTGGTGGGCAGCGGCCTGAGCGGCTATACGGTGATCCGGCAACTGCGGCAGTACCAGGCACAGCGCCCGGTGGTGCTGATCACCGCCGATGGCGGCGAGGTCTACTCCAAGCCGCTGCTGTCGAACGCCCTGGCCAAGCACCAGACACCGGAAGGCATGGTCCAGAAGCGCGCGGACGACAAGGCGGCCGAACTCCAGGTCACGCTGCTCAAGCATTGCCGGGCAACCGCGATCGATCCTGAGGCACGCGTCATCAGCACCACGCAAGGCGATATTGGCTACCATTCGCTGGTACTCGCGACCGGCGCGCACCAGCGCCTGATCGTGCCGCAGGACGCGGATCCGGCCTGGATCGACACCGTCAACTGCCTGGACGATTATCGCCGCTGGTACGCCAAGCTCGGCCCGGACGTGAAAAAGGTCCTGCTGATCGGCGCCGGGCTGATCGGCTGCGAGTTTGCGGACGATCTCACCAGTCGTGGTATCGGCGTGGAGCTGGTCGATCCGGCCCCGTGGCCGCTGTCGCGCCTGCTGCCCGAGGCGCTGGGCACGGCGCTGATGGAGGCGTTCGTCCGGTCCGGTATCTCACTGCACATGGGCCGTCATGTCGCCGGACTCGAGCGCTCTCCGGCGGGTGGCTTCCGCGCCACGCTGAGCAACGGCACAGTGATCGAAGCCGACCTGGTGCTGTCGGCCGTGGGGCTGATGCCGGAGACGGAACTCGCCCGTTCGGCCGGTCTGCGGGTCGGTCAGGGCGTGCTTGTGGACCAGAAGATGCGCACCTCCGATCCGAACATCTACGCCATGGGCGACTGCGCCGAAACCCGGGCCGGCGTTCTGCCCTACATCCTGCCGCTGATGGCACAGGCAAAGGTGCTCGGCCAGGTACTGGCGGGCGCGGACAGCGCGCTGTCCATGAAGGCGATGCCGGTGACGGTGAAAACGACCAGCCTGCCATTGACGGTATGCCCGCCGCGGCACGGCAGCAAGGGCGCCTGGCGGGTGAGTGGCAGCGGACGGGATCTGAGCGCCGTCTATCATGGCGCGGATGGCGGTGCCCTCGGTTTTGCGCTGGCGGGTGATGCACTCAAGGAAAGGGCAGTGCTGGCCAGAAACATGCCACCGTTGCTGGCGTAATCAGCCGGCCCTGGGCGGAGATCGTAATCATGCAGCAAATTTTCGTGACTGACCGCGAAGGGGTGCAGCACATCCTCGATGCCGAGCCCGGCAAAAAGGTGATGGAAATCATCCGTGATGCGGGTTTGCCCATCGAGGCGTTCTGCGGTGGTTGCTGCGCGTGCGCAACCTGTCACTGTTATGTCCACGACGAATGGTTGCCACTGCTGTCACCGCCGGAGGAGGAGGAGACCGACATCCTGGACATGGCGTTCGACGTGAATGATCATTCCCGCCTGACCTGCCAGATTCTGTTTACGGAAGCGCTGGACGGTCTGAGCCTGACCCTGGGGCCGGATTGACGATTCGTCGTGAGTGCGCAAAAGCACGTCGCTTTCGAGATACCGGAAGATCCTTCTTTTGATCTACGGTGGGGGCGAGGTCTCTCCAGACCTTCAACAATATGAAGAATTCCGGCGGCGGGCGGGCAATGGGGCGCCTGGCTGGCGGGAACGATGGCATTTCGCGGGCGCAATCGACTCATCCACTTCAGCACCATAAGCAAAAGGAGCAAGTCATGCGAAAAACACTCACA
>CAZYIP010000198.1:0-5027 GCA_964646895.1 uncultured Salinisphaerales bacterium
GCGATCGCGCGCCACGACGCGGTGGCGTGGGGCTATGCACGGCGCGCGGCCGAGCAGGGGGTGCATATTCACACCCACACCGAGGTGAGCGGCGTGATGGTCGAAAATGGCCGCGCCGTGGGGGTAAAGACCAACCGCGGGGAGATCCGGGCGGGCAAGGTGATGCAAGCCGTGGCCGGCATGAGTTCCGAGATCGCGCGCATGGCGGGTTTCCGACTGCCGATTCGCACCGTGCCGCTGCAGGCCTGTGTCAGCGAGCCGGTGAAGCCGTTTCTCGACACGATCGTGGTGTCGGGCTCTCTGCACGTCTACGTCTCGCAGTCCGATCGCGGGGAGCTGGTGATGGGAGCCTCGACCGATCCCTATTCCCTGTACTCGACGCGCTCGACGCTGGAGTTCAAGGAAGGCCTGGCGATGCATCTGCTGGATCTGTTCCCGTTCGTGGGCAATTTGCGGGTGCTGCGCCAGTGGGCGGGAATGGCCGACATGACACCGGATTTCAGCCCGGTGATGGGGCTGACACCGGTGCAGGACTACTACATCGACGCCGGCTGGGGCACCTGGGGATTCAAGGCGACACCCGTGTGCGGCAAGCGCATGGCGGAGACGGTCGCGACCGGCCAGGCGCCCGACATCCTGCGCCCGTTCGAGCTCGAGCGCTTCTATCGATTTGAACAGGTCGGCGAGCGCGGAGCCGCCTCGGTCGGCCATTAGATTCCAGGGAATTCAGCCCATGAAAGTCATGCATTGCCCGCTGAATGGCCCGCGCAACATCAGCGAATTCGTCTGCGGCGGCGAGGTGACGGCGATGCCGGATCCCGCCAGCGGAAGCGATCGCGACTGGGCCGACTACCTGTTCATGGAAACCAATACGTGCGGACTCGTGCGCGAGTGGTGGCTGCACGTGCCGACGTCGTACTGGTTTATCGCCGAGCGGGACACCGGAACCGACGAGATTCTGCGTACCTATCCGGCCACGGAGGTATTCAGCCAGCGTGTGGATTTCAGCAGGGATGCCGGCTCATGAGAGCGCCCGGGGTAACGGCCTGTTCACCGTCATCGCCGCGAAACCGGTTTCGACTGCCGTCGCGGGCGGGCCTGGCGGAAGTCAGTACCCTGGAGTTTTTGCGAGGTGCCCATGAGTGAAGTAGCGGAAGGAGTCTCGCGGCCGGCGTCGCGTACAGCGGGTGCCCGTGCCGGGGGTGGCGAGTGGCGCCTTCCGGCGCCGGAAGGCGCATGGATCGAGCGTGCAGCCCCGGTGGAATTCCAGTTCGAAGGCCGGCACTACACCGGCTTTCGTGGCGATACCATTGCCAGCGCGCTGGCCGCGCACGGCGTGCGGCTGCTGGGGCGCTCGTTCAAGTATCATCGCCCGCGCGGTGTGTTGACCCTGGCCGGCCAGGATGCGAACACGCTGGTTCAGCTTGCCGACGAGCCGAGCGTGCGCGCCGATACACGCGCCATTACCCCGGGTCTGGTCGTACACGGGCAGAACTATTCCGGCTCGCTGGCCCGCGATCGCCGGCAGTGGATCGAGCCGTTGGGACGGTTTCTGCCGGTGGGCTTTTATTACAAGGCGTTTTACAGGCCTCAGGGCGCCTGGCGGCGCTGGGCGCCGATCATTCGCCGTTTCGCCGGGCTGGGCAAGGTCAATCAGGCGGCTGAACCCGTTTACCGCGACAAAGCTTATTGCTTTGCCGATGTCGCCATCATTGGCGGGGGCCCGGCGGGCTTGAGTGCAGCACTGGAAGCCGCACGGACCGGTGCCGAGGTAGTGCTGATCGAAGAAAACCCGTACCTGGGTGGCGCACTGAATTATGCGCGCTTCGATGTGTCCCCCGACCGCGGCACCGCGTTCGCGGAGGAACTCATCGCGGCGGTGTCGGCACAGGAAAACATTCGCGTACTCACCGGAGCCGTGTGCACCGGCTGGTTCGCTGACAACTTCCTCGCGGTCCTGCATGGGGCTCGTCTGCTCAAGCTGCGCAGCCGTGCGGTGGTGCTGGCCAGCGGCTCGATCGAACAGCCGATCGTGTTTCGCAACAACGATCTGCCCGGGGTCATGCAGGCCAGTGCGGCACAGCGCCTGATCCGGCTGTATGGTGTGCGCCCCGGCAATCGCGCCGTCATTGCCACCGCCAACGCGGATGGTTATGGCGCCGCGCTCGATTGCCTGGAAGCCGGAGTCGAGGTGGCGGCCGTGGTCGATCTGCGTGCGACGCCGCCGTCCGAGCCGCTGAGTGATGCGATACGCGACCACGGCATCCGGATTCTTGCCGGCAGTACGCCCTTTGAAGCGCTGCCGGGAAGCGGTAAACGTGCAATCGATGGCGTCGTTGTCGATGCGATCGAGGCGCAGGGGCGGGTGGCCGGGCGTCCGGAGCGCTTCGAGTGCGATCTGCTGCTGATGAGCCCCGGCTACACACCGGCGGCGCAGCTTGCCTGTCACGCCGGTGGCCGTCTGGTCTACGACGAGGCGCTGGCAATGCTGCGCGTCGAGCATCTGCCGTCCGTCCATGCGGTGGCCGCGGGCTCGGTCAACGCCACTTTCGCTCTGGACGCGGTGCGTGCCGACGGTCGCCACGCCGGTGCGCGAGCGGCGGAGCAGGCTGGCTTCGATGTGGCTGCGCCGCCGCCCCCGGCGAATTCCGGGAAGGGCGCCGAGCAGCAAAATCATCCCTGGCCGATCTTCCCGCACCCGCGGGGCAAGGATTTCGTCGATTTCGACGAGGATCTGCAGGTCCACGACATTCTGGATGCGATACACGAGGGTTACGACGACCTGGAACTGGTCAAGCGTTACTCCACGGCGGTCATGGGCCCATCGCAGGGCCGCCATTCGGCGCTCAGTGTCCTGCGCCTGACCTGTCGTGAGACCGAGCGCCCCATCGACGGCGCGACGCTGACCACGCAACGTCCCCCGTTCCAGCCCGAGCCCATCGGCCATCTGGCGGGTCGCAGCTTCCAGCCGCGACGTCTGACGGCCATGCACGCAAAACACCTGGCGGCGGGCGCGCAGATGATGCCGGCCGGAGCCTGGCTGCGCCCGGCCTACTACGGCTCTCCCGCCCAGCGCGACCAGGCGATCGCCGACGAGGCGCGGGCGGTGCGCGAAAAGGTCGGCCTCATCGATGTCTCCACCCTCGGGGGGCTGGAGATCCGCGGGCCGGATGCGGCGGAGTTCATGAACCGCATCTACACATTCGCCTACGTCAAGCAGCCGGTCGGGCGCTCGCGTTACATTCTGGTGACGGACGCGACCGGCGCGATCATCGACGACGGCGTCGCCTGCCGGTTTGGCGAGCAGCATTTCTACGTGACGGCGACTTCCAGCGGGGTCGACGCGCTGTACCGGATGATGCTGCGCTACAACGCGGAATGGCGCCTCGATGTGGACGTCGCCAATGTGACCGCAGCGTACGCCGCGGTCAATGTCGCCGGCCCCGACTCGCGTGCCGTGGTGGAGGCGGCGGGAACCGAAGTGGACGTTTCGAAGGAAGCCTTCCCCTACCTGGAGGTGCGCACCGGCGCCATCGCAGGCATTCCGGCACGCTGGCTGCGGGTGGGGTTCGTCGGCGAACTGGGCTATGAGATTCATGTGCCGGCGAGCCAGGGCGAAGCGCTGTGGGAGGTTCTCGTCAAGGCGGGAGAGCCGTACGGGATCCGCCCGTTTGGCGTCGAGGCGCAGCGTCTGCTGCGCCTGGAGAAAGGACACTTGATCGTGGGCCAGGATACCGACGGTCTGACGTTCCCCCACGAAGCGAACATGGCCTGGGCGATCGCGAAGAAAAAGCCGTTCTTTGTCGGCCAGCGCGCCATCGCCGCGCAGGCCGGGCGGGCGCTGACGCGCCAGCTGGTCGGGTTCACGCTGCCCACCTCGTCGCCATTGCCCGAGGAGTGCAACCTGACCGTGCGCGACAACGACATCGTGGGCCGTGTCACCTCGGTCTCCCGCTCCGAAACCTGCGGCAATATCATCGGCCTGGCCTTCGTCGCGCCTGAGCAGGCCGAGCCCGGGGGCACCTTCGAAATCAAGCTGTCCTCGGGCGAGCGGATTGGCGCCACGGTGACGGCACTGCCGTTCTACGATCCGGACAACGCGCGTCAGGAACTATGAGGCGAGGGGGAGACGATGGATAACGCCGTGACGCATCCGCAGGACTTCCGTCGCCGCAGTTTCATTTATCGGGAACTCCTGGGGTTGGGAGCCCGCTTTACCGAGGTAGATGGCGCGGCGATTGCCCACGACTACGGCGGCAGCGAAGCCGACGAATCGAAGCGCGCCTCCAGCCTTGGTCTGAGCGATCTGTCGCCGCTGCCGCGCTGTGGTTTCAAGGGGGCCGGCACGGTGGAGTGGCTGACGGCGCAGGGCATCGAGGTACCCGCTGAGCCCAATCGCGCGCAGCGCCAGGGTGACGGCTGCGTGGCCGCTCGGCTGTCGGGTAACGAGGTGCTCGTGCTCGGTGATCTGGCAGGTGCGGCAGAAACGTGCGTACGCCTGGAGAAGAGCTGGTGGTCGGGCGAGCAGCCGCCGGCCAGTCCGCGCGGTTTCCCGGTGCCGCGTCAGGACAGCCACGCATGGCTGGGGGTGAGCGGCAGGCATGGTGCGGCCATGCTTGCCAAGTTGTGCGGTGTGGATTTGCGCCCGGCCGTATTCGCGAACGGCGCGGTCGCGCAGACATCGGTGGCGCGGCTCAACGCCATCGTCATTCGAGACGATCTGGGTGCACGGCTGTGTTATCACCTCCTGCCGGATAGCGCCTCAGCCGCTTATCTGTGGCATTGCCTGATGGACGCCGGGGCGGAGTTTGGAGTTGGGCCGGTGGGCCTGGCCGCCCTGCGCCGGCTGACGGAAGACAACGCTTCCTGATCCCTCTCTCACGCCAGCTACAGGACAAGGTCCATGACAGCGAACAGCATGAAAACCGACATCGAGATTTCCCGAGCCGCCGACGCCAAGCCGATCCGGTCCATTGGCGAGCGGCTGGGGGTGCCGTGGGAGGCGATGGTGCCGTACGGGCACACCA
>CAZYIP010000199.1:0-4998 GCA_964646895.1 uncultured Salinisphaerales bacterium
GTGGTATCCGCATCGTCCTGCGTCGGCGGACCCAGCGGCAATAGATACATACCCCCGGCAACGTAAGGTTTCCCCGCGTCCAGCCGCCCTTCGGGGTGCACAATCGGGTCAGATCACCCCACCTCCGTGCCCGAATACATGGCATGCTGACACGGGATGGCACGGCGTACGATGACACCCTCATGCTTGCGTTCTGTTCGCCGCGCAGAGTGAGCACACCTCCCGCCGAGTGCTGGGCTCCGCACCCCATTAGCTCCTGCAACGTCGGAGGCAATTCGCCGATCACCAGACAGAGCATCGATTTACCGGCTTTAGGGTCTGTTCACAATCACGCACGCCGCCGACAGAGCTTCGGCTGGCGTCGCCCGTATACCCCGTTTAACCCCAGTTTACCGCTGCGATAGCGCCCGTAGGCGACGATCCGGCTCCGGCGCAACGGACGGTTGTGAACGCCGGCGGGATCAAACCAGCAGTGAGCGCTCGCCGACATCGATTTCCACGATTCTGTACGATGGCTGGCGCGTGCACTGGCGACCTCACCCGCGCTGCCGATGCCGCCGCAGCAAGACCCGGTTTGCTATCGGTCAAAACGTTGTCTCGAATACGGTGGCGTAGTGATACGGCGGTAGCTCTACGATCTGCAAAGCCGCGAAACCCTCCGGCTCGACGATTGCGCTAACTGCTGCCGGCGGCATACGCATGTCCGTTCTCGGGCCTCGGTGCTGGCCTGATACCGAAGTCTGCTCGCGTGGCAGCGGGTACCAATTGACGATGCCAAACAGGCCGCCGCGACGAAGAACGCTTCGCACGGCTCGCGACAAAGCGCGCTGATCGGGCACACCATGGAAAGTATTGGCCATCAGCACGTAATCAACCGGCTGGGGAACGAAACTGGCAACATCACGGGCGTCGGCACAGAGCCAAGCCAACACCTGCGCGCCCTGCCGGGCAACCTCGGTTTGAGCCTTCCCGATCATCGCCGGGTCGAGATCAAGCGCGTACACCTTGCCGTTGACGGCTCTTGCCAGCGGCGCGGTGAAATATCCGTCGCCGCAGCACAAGTCGAGCACCGTCATATCCGGATCAATGCCTAGCTTGCGCAGTACATCGGCCGGATCGGGCCACAGCACAGACCACCAGTCCCGGTCGGGCATCGATGTTGCCGGAAAGAGTGGTGCCGACATCATCGAGCAATCTCCTGAGTCGAAGTCAAGCAACAATGGCTCTCGACCGCAGGAGCGAATGAAAGCCAGCAGATCGGCCGGACGCAGCCCGATACTTTCTGTATTGACCAGTGGATGGAAGTTGACCTGTTCGGCACCAAGCAGTGAGGCATCCACCACGGCAGTGACGGCTCCGCCCGTATCGTTGATGAGGCCGAGCGGGGTCAAGGCACCCGGTTGCACGCCAAGCAACTCGGCCATGCGCTCGGCCGACGCGAAGCCGAGCCGACCGTGCGCGCCGACGCGCTGGTGTAGTGTCTTGAGATCCAGCGTGCGGTTCTCACGGATAGAGAAGAGAAACAACCGCCCTTTCTTGTCCCGCAGCAGAAGGTTCTTGGTGAAAGCACCGACGCGACCACCACGCAGGCGCTTGCCTTCCTCGACGGTGTCGTGCGCCGGATAGGGGACGGCCGGGGACGTGATCCCCAGAGAAATGAGCCTGTCGAACAGCCGGGTGCGCGCGCCCTCTATAGCGGCATCTCCGATCGATCTATCGTTCATACGTTCTATCCCCTCATCCGGCAAGCGCGAGCATCCGGCGCTGTTTCCAGCCGAGCCAGAGCAAGGCAATTGCAGCGATGGCGAGCCATGGGAGCAGCAGAACATTGAGCGTCTGCCAGCCGAAGGTCTGGAGCAGCGCGCCTGCGCTGAAGGAACAGGCGAGTCCGACGACGAAGATAGTCATGTCGTTGGCCGCCTGCGCGCGCCCTTTCTCGGCCGCGGTGTAGGTCGTCGTGAGCAGAGTCGTTCCGCCGACATAGAGGAAGTTCCAGCCGATCCCGAGCAGGACGAGCGCGCCGGCGAAGGAGCCAAACCCGGCGCCTGTCAGCGTCATCAGCACGTGCCCCGCAAGGAGGATTACTCCGGCCAGCATGATCCTGAGCACACCGAACCGGGCGATCAGCGCGCCGGTGAAGAAGGATGGCACGAACATGCCGAGTACATGGAACTGGATCACGGTTGCCGCTGTGGCGAGATCGTGATGATGATGAACCATCGCGATCGGCGTCGCGGTCATGGCCAGGATCATGGTGCCGTAACCGGTCGCTGCGCCGAACAGAGCGACGAGATAAGCGGGTTGGGAGACGATGGAACGCAAGGTTCGGCCTTGTACGATATCGTTGGACTCCGCCCTGATCGTCGGGGCGCGCAGCGGCAACATGATGCCCGCACTGACCATGGCGACGAGCGCCAGCAACAGGAACGAACCAACATATTCCGGATGAAGCAGCGGGCCGCCCAGCCTGCCGAGCATCGGCCCCGCAAATGCTGCCACGATGCCCCCGGCAAGCACGAGTGAGATGGCACGTGGTCGAAACGCCTCGTCCGCCACTTCACTCGCGGCGAAGCGGTAGAACTGCGCGAACGCCTGATAGGCGCCAACGAGGAATGTACCGATGGACAGCAGTTCCAGGCTCGCGACCCGGATGCCGACTGCGGCCATCAAGCCGCCTGCGGCACCAAGCAGCGCTCCGGTAATAAAGCCCGCCCGCCGGCCGGCGTGCGCCATCCATATCGAGGCGGGAAAAGTCACAAGTGCGGTGCCAAGGAACATTGCCGCGATAGGCATTGTCGCCAACTCTGGGCGCGATGCGATCTGGCCGCCGGCCAGACCACCGACCGTTATCACGAGGACCGATGCCGTCTGGAACAGTGCCTGGGCGCTGGCGAGAAGGAACACCTGTTGGTGCATGGTGCTGCGTTGCATCAGAACACCAGCACCTTGTTGACAGCGACGGTGGCCGGGATCAGCCCATCCATTGCACCGACGCGTACGCCTTCCATCGGCTCGCCGTTGATCAGCTCACAAGCGTCCATGAAGACTGTGCTCAACGGCTCTCACCCGTGCCGGCGAGCATGCGCTTCAGCATACACTCGGTGTTGCAATAGCCGTTTGGTGTCTTCCGGCCCGCCCTCACTGCGATGACCGCGGCGGCCATCAGCAACACAGTGATACGATTGGCGGGATTGGCCCTCATCTGCGCGCTCGCCCGTCGCAAACCGTTGTAACAACGCTCACTGCCACAACGAGGAACGTCGAGGATGAACAGCAGGATATTCATGGGCACTGCCTTGAGCCGGTTGGATTGATATGATATTTATATTCAATCAGTATGCTGAATGATTAATCATTGGAGAAATCCATGTCAAGTACTGGCCCCAAACAGGCGATCTATTCCAGCCTCGCCGAGGTCGCGCAGGCCGTGGGCCATGCGCACCGGCTGGAGTTGCTGGAGCATCTGGCGCAGGGCCAGCGCAGCGTGGAGGAACTGGCCGCTCGTTCCGGGCTGACCTTCGCCAACGCATCACGCCATCTGCAGATCCTGCGCAGAGCGCGGCTGGTCGAAACGGAGCGTCAGGGCAAATACGTTCTCTACAGCCTTGCCGGCGAAACCGAGGTCGTGACATTGCTTAAGGCGCTCGGCTGCGTCGGCGAGAGGAACATCGCCGAAATCCGCCAGACTATGGCCGATTATTTCTCCGCCCGCGATGCCTTGGCGCCGGTGACACGCGACGAGCTCATATCGACGCTGCGTGACGGCACGGTCACGCTTCTCGATGTCCGACCGCAGGACGAATTTGCTCTTGGCCATCTGCCCGGCGCGCTCAGCATGCCGCTCGACGAGCTGGAACGACGATTGGCGGAACTGCCAAAGGACCAGGAGATCATCGCCTACTGTCGTGGTCCATATTGCGTTCTTTCGTTCGAGGCAGTCGCAAGCCTGCGTGCCAAGGGCTACCGAGTTCGCAGGCTGGAAGACGGTTTTCCCGAGTGGAAGACAGCGGGACTGGAAATCGAGGTGACCGCGTGAACGAGCGGATGATCCCGGAAGAAGCGTCCGCTGCCAGTGGGTATGGAGCAGCGTCCGACAACGCCACCCTGCCGATCCTTCACGACAAGGATTTTTCCGCCCCATCCGTGTTTCTCCCGCAAGCTCTTCTTCGCGAGGCGCGTCGCCAGAAAAGCCTGCCATTGCTGCCGGTTCCCGACATCTGCGTACTCGACCCCGATGGGGACATCGTCCGCCACCTGAGACAAACGGGACGCGGTCACCTGCACGAAGGCTGGGCCTGCTACCACACGGAGCTTCTGGCGTTCAATCTTGAAGGCGTCGGCGAGGTCGGGATCGTCGGCTGTGCCGTCGGCGCGCCCTTCGCCGTACTCGTCGCCGAACAACTTTTTGCCTCCGGTTGTAAACTACTCGTCAGCGTGACCTCCGCCGGTCGGGTGACCGACAGCGGCCCCACGCCTTATTTCGTGCTGATCGATCGGGCGCTGCGTGACGAAGGCACGAGTTACCACTATTTGGCCCCCTCCACCTATTCTGAGGCACCAAACCAGGCTTTGCTCGCCCACGTCGAACGTGCGTTGGCGGAGCGTCACGATATTACCGTTCATCGCGGTCCGACCTGGACAACCGATGCTCCGTACCGCGAGACGGAAGCAGCAATCGAGGCAGCGCGTACCAGAGGCATGCTTGCTGTCGAAATGGAGGCGGCCGCACTTTATGCGTTTGCGACGGCAAGGCAATGCTCGATTATCTGCTTCGCGCACGTAACGAACAGCATGGCCCAATCCGAGGGCGATTTCGAGAAGGGCGACGCAGACGGTGCGACTGCCACCCTTGCCGTCATTCTATCGACAGCGCAGACATGGCATATGACCAGGTGCCACCGGCCATTGGAAACTGACCCGCTTCGGACACAATTATCGACCCACCTTACGGCCCAAGCGTTACGAACCTTGTTCGGGCAGAAATTGTAGTAGATATAA
>CAZYIP010000200.1:0-4967 GCA_964646895.1 uncultured Salinisphaerales bacterium
TGGGAGCGGCTTCAGCCGCGATTCTCACCAGACTAGTTGAAAGCCTGAATCCCGGTCTGCGCGCGACCCAGAATCAGGGCGTGGATGTCGTGGGTGCCCTCGTAGGTGTTGACCGCCTCCAGATTCATCACGTGGCGGATTACATGGTATTCATCCGAGATGCCATTGCCGCCGTGCATGTCGCGCGCGGTGCGGGCGATTTCCAGCGCCTTGCCGCAATTGTTGCGCTTGAGCAGGGAAATGCATTCCGGCGCGCAGTCGCCGGCATCCATCATGCGGCCGAGGCGCAGCACGGCCTGCAATCCCAGCGCGATCTCGGTCTGCATGTCGGCGAGCTTCTTCTGGATCAGCTGGTTGGCCGCCAGCGGCCGCCCGAACTGGTGCCGCTCCAGGGTGTAGTCGCGGGCGGCGTGCCAGCAGAATTCCGCCGCGCCGAGCGCGCCCCACGCAATGCCGTAACGTGCCCGGTTCAGGCACCCGAACGGACCGCCCAGCCCGGAAGCGTTCGGCAGCAGATTTTCCTCGGGCACGAATACCCCGTCCATCACGATTTCGCCGGTGATCGACGCGCGCAGGCTGAACTTGCCCTCGATCTTCGGCGCGCTCAGGCCTGCCATGCCCTTTTCGAGAATGAAACCGCGAATCTTGCCGTCGAGTTTGGCCCAAACCACGAAGACGTCCGCGATCGGTGCATTGGTGATCCAGGTCTTGGCGCCCCTGAGCAGGTAACCGCCGTCAGCTTTTTCGGCGCGAGTGATCATGCTGCCCGGATCGGAGCCATGATCCGGCTCCGTCAGGCCAAAACAGCCGGCCCACTCGCCGCTCGCGAGCCGGGGCAGGTATTTGCGCTTCTGCGCCTCCGAGCCATAAGCGTGAATGGGATGCATCACCAGGGAAGACTGCACGCTCATCGCCGACCGGTAGCCGGAGTCTACCCGCTCCACCTCGCGCGCGATAAGGCCGTAGCCGATGTAGTTGGCGCCGGCGCCGCCGTACTCTTCGGGGATGGTCGCTCCGAGCAGGCCCAGCTCGCCCATCTCGTTCAGAATTTCGCGATCGAAGCGCTCGTGGCGATTGGCCTCCAGCACTCGCGGCATCAGCTTGTCGCAGGCGTACTCGCGCGCCGCCTCGGCGATCAGGCGCTCATCTTCGCTGAGTTGCTTTTCCAGCCCCAGAGGGTCGTTCCAGACGAATTCCGGCTTGGATGCCATGCTCTTCTCCGAGTCAGCAGATAAATCTGATAAATCCAAGGGTATCATTGGGCGGCGCAGCGCGGTGACGCCTGCAGCAGCGGCGATGATGAAAACGCGGCCGTTTCAGCCATTGAGTTGATTCATCAAGAAATATCGCGCAGCATCTGTCACCGGGGAATCCATCGGCTATTTTAGTAGAGTATTCGGCAAGCTGTTGTGCGGCGCACTCGCCGCCCTGTGGACCATCGGGGTCGTTGCCAAGCGCCCCGCAGGCAACGACTCCTGCGCGCAAACGCGCAGCACACTGGAAGACTTCAATGCATCAAGAGGCTGGTAGTCCGATCATTCGGCGGCTGAGTACGCTTCTGGCGTTCCTTGCGTTGTTCATGGCGGCCGCGACCGCCGTGGCGCAATCCGCGCCGGCACCGGAAAAGGCACCGGGCCATTATCGGCCGGTAGAACCGACCGACAGCGAGGTGCGCACCTCCCGGCGCATCGTCACCGACCTGCAGCGGCATCACTTCAAGACGATCACCCTCGACGACGCCTTCTCCCGCAAGCTTCTCGATGCCTATCTCGACGACCTGGACCCGACCCACAGCGTCTTTCTGGCCTCGGACGTGAAGCGTTTCCGCGCGCAGTACGGCAACCACCTGGACGATGCCCTGAAAAATGGCGACCTGAAGCCGGCGTTCACCATTTACAACGTTTTTCAGGAACGTCGCCAGGACGAGCTGAAAACCATGCTCGCGACACTCGACAAGGGCATCGGCACGCTCGACCTCGACACCTCCGAAACCCTGCTGGTCGATCGCAAGGAAGCACCCTGGCCGGCCGATCCGGAGGCGATGAATACCCTGTGGCACAAACGCCTGCTGAGCGACGTGATCAATCTGAAGCTCAACGGGGATTCCGACAAGGACATTCAGGATACCCTGAGCAAACGCCTCGAAAGCCAGCTCGGGCGCCTGGATCAGACCGAGGATCGGGATGCGTTCGACGCGTACATGGACGCCTACACGCGCAGCTACGACCCCCACACCGAGTATTTCCCGCCGCGGGCGTCGGAGAGCTTCGACATCCACATGCGGCTCTCCCTGGAGGGCATCGGCGCGTTGCTGCAAAGCCAGGACGGCTACGTCGAAATCGTGCGCCTGGTGCCCGGCGGGCCGGCCGCCAAGGGCGGGCAGATTCATCCCGGGGACCGCATCATCGCCGTCGGCCAGGGCCCGGATGGTGCGATGGTGGACGTGGTGGGCATGCGCCTGGACGAGGTCGTGCAGCTGATCCGCGGGCCCAAGGGTTCCACCGTTCGCCTCAAGGTCAGCCCCGCCAGCGCCGGTGACGGGCGCCAGACGCGGATCGTGCGCATCGTGCGCGAAGAGGTCACGCTGAAGGACCAGGCGGCGCAGAAAAAGATCATCGACATCAAGCGCGACGACCATGACTACCGCATCGGCGTCATCACGCTGCCTACCTTCTACATCGATTTCCAGGCGATGCAGGCGGGCAAGTCCGACTACCGCAGCTCCACCCGCGACGTGCACCGGCTGCTCGACGAACTCAAGCAGGCGGGGGTCGATGGCGTCATCATCGACCTGCGCAACAACGGCGGCGGGGCGCTGCAGGAGGCGACGGAGCTGACCGGCCTGTTCATCCCCACCGGGCCGATCGTGCAAATACGCGATGCACAGGATCATGTCAGCGTGCTGGGCGACCGCGATCCCGATGTCGCCTACGCCGGTCCCCTGGCAGTGCTGGTCAATCGGCTGAGCGCCTCGGCCTCGGAGATCTTCACCGGCGCCATCCAGGACTACGGCCGCGGCCTGGTGCTCGGCGGCCAGACCTTCGGCAAGGGCACCGTGCAGACACTGATTCCGCTCAAGGAGGGTCAGCTCAAACTGACGGAGGCCATGTTCTACCGCGTCTCCGGCGCCAGTACCCAACTGCGCGGAGTCATGCCGGACATCGACTACCCGACACTTTACGAACACGGCAAGATCGGCGAGAGCGCTCTGCCCAACGCCCTGCCGTGGGGCAAGATCCCGGCGGTACCCCATGGCCGCGACGAGACGCTGGCAAAGCTGCTGCCAACATTGCGGAAGGAGCACAGCGCGCGCGTCGCCAGCGATCCCGACTTCCTCTATCTGAAGCAACAGCTGGCGCTTTCCAAAGAGATTCGCGAGCGCAAGCACATTTCCCTGAATCTGGAGAAACGCCGCGCGCAACAGGATGCCCTCGACCAGCGCCGGCTCGCACTGGCCAACCAGAACCGGAAAGCGAAGGGCGAAAAGCCGTTCAAGTCGGTCTCGGAGCTGGAGGCGGGCAGCGAGGAAAAACTGGCTCGGGGCATGGCCGCCGGGTTTAGCGGTGAAGCGGACGAGCAGCAGGAGAAAGAGGACCGCAACGACCCCTACCTGCACGAGAGCGGCGAAATTCTCGTCGACCTGGCGCACCTGCTCGCAAAACGGTCGGCGAGCGCAGAGAAGGTGCCCGCCACTGCGGGCTGACCGACCGTGGATCCGCTGCGACCCGCCGGAGCGGAAGGCACGCCAGCGGCAACGCCGGAACGCAGCGAATCCGGCTGGCGCGCGGGACAGCGCCTGCTCGCGGTCGTCCTGCGCGGCACACCGCCGGGCGGGGGTGAAGCACAGTTGCGTATCGGCCGCGAGACGCTGCGGGCGCGGGCACAGATGCCGCTGGTTGCGGGTGAGCGCCTGGCGATCGAGGTTTCGCGCCTCACTCCAAACATCACCCTGCGCGTACTGGGCACGGACCGACCTGCCACCGCCCCCGACTCACCGACACTGACCGCGTTGCGCGCGCTGCTGCCGCGCCAGGGCGGACTGCCACAGCTGTTCGCCGTGCTGATGGCGGCACTCGCCCGCACGCCGCAAGCGGGCGCTGTCAAAGCCGACGCGCTGCATCAGGCGATCGAGCGACTGCTCAACAGCCTGCTGCGCAGCACGCAGCTCGGGGGCGATGCCGGTGCATTGCGGCGCGCGATCCTGAGCACCGGAGTACTGTTCGACGCACGCACCGCCGCGGGCCGGCAGACCGGCAACGATCTCAAGGGGCTGCTGCTGGCGTTGCTGCGCAACAGCGCAGTCGCGGACGGACAGGCGCCGGCATCCGGCACCCCCGCCGAGGCGCGCACACCCATGCCACCGCGCGATGGGCAGGCACTCAGCGCCCAGCCGCGTGTGCCGCTGCCACAAAGCACCGCAGCGGGCGCCGATGCTCTCGCCACGGCAATTCGCGATGCGGCAAGCGGCGCGATCGCACGTACCACGCTGCATCAGATGAGCAGCGCGGACGGCAGCCAGGGCGGGACTTTCCTGCTGCACGGGGAATTGCCGATCCGCGATCGCGACGGCGTGGACGTCGTGCATTTTCGCATTCGTCGCAACGCTCGCAAGGCGAAGCGCCAGTCTGGCGAGCAGGACTGGCAGGTGGGCCTCGCCCTGGATCTGCCCGCACTGGGCCCGCTGCATGCACGGATCGGCGTGCACGGCCGCAGCGTCTCCACCCGTTTCTGGGCCGAGCGCGCCACCACCCGCGAGAGCATCGAGCGCGAACTGCCATCGCTGGCCGAGGCCCTGCGTGGCTGCGGACTGGAAGCGACTTCGTTGAGCTGTCAGGCGGGCACGCCACCGGCAGAGCGGGAGCCGGTGGCACCGACAGACACCACATTGCTGGACCTGCACGCGTGAACGACGCCGACGAGCATACGCCGCAACGCGCCGTGGCCCTCACGTACAGCGGGCGCGGCGC
>CAZYIP010000201.1:0-4931 GCA_964646895.1 uncultured Salinisphaerales bacterium
ATGGAGCTGGCGACAGGAGTCGAACCTGCGACCGGCTGATTACAAATCAGCTGCTCTACCAACTGAGCTACGCCAGCCATGACGTCGGCTGATTCTAACCCACTGGCTGGTCAACCGGCTACGCCGGCGGCAACACGCAAGCTTACTTCCCCTGCGACGATTCGCCGCAATTCCTCCTGGCCGGTATCGAGCAACAAGGCACCGTCCACATCGACACCGCGTGCGATGCCTTCAAGCGTTCCGCCGGCCATATAAACGTTGACGCGGCGATCGCGGGTGGCATCATGGCGTGGCCACAGTGCCCGGAAGGGCGCAAAGCCCTGCCGATGGAAAGTATTGCGCGCGCGCAGTATGGCATCAATCAATCCGGCTGCGATGCGATTACGCGATGGCGGCCGGTTCGCGCTATCCGGCAGCACCTGGGCCAGACTGGTCCACGGCTGCCCGATCTGACTGGCCTGCTCCGCGGTGAGACTCAGATTGAGGCCGATACCGGCCACGATCCGGATCCGGCCTCGACTCTCGCGGCGCTGTTCGACCAGAATCCCCGCGAGCTTGCGTCCATCGACAACCAGATCGTTGGGCCACTTCACCAGCACCGCCTCAGCCCCGAGCCCGTGCAGAAACTGCGTACTTACCAGCCCCAGTGCAAGACCGAGAGCCGCGAGATCGGGCGGCACACGCTCGCAGGACCATCCCACCGAGAGACAGACATTCGCGCCGAACGGCGACACCCACGCGCGACCACGCCGGCCACGCCCAGCGCGCTGAAACTCGGCGAGACAGACATGGGAGCCGCCATCGAGTGGCCGGGACATGAGGTATTCGTTGGTTGATTCCAGTGCCGGAAATATATGGATGGCAACGGGATCGGCCAGGGCAAGGTGCTCGCGAATTCGCGCCTCATCGAACAATTCCAGGGTTTGAGCAAGCCGGTAGCCAGCGCCGCGCGCAGCCTGGATTTCCAGCCCCCAGGAACGCAGCGTCCGGATCCGTGTTCGCAGCAGCGCAGGCGTAATGCCGAGCTCACGCACCAGTGCGGCGCCGGAATGCCAGCGTCCATCCAGCAAATGGCGCACCAGCGCATCACAGCCAAGTCCGTTTGCCACTTGTCACCGCCGCCGGAGCAGCATCGCCTTTTTGAAGCGGTTCTCCTGACCGCGCAGCATGCGCGCAATATTCGCCCGGTGAGTGAATATCACCAGTGCCGCCATCGCTACGGTGAACAGACCGAGCGGGCTGAACAATCCCTGGCTGTAGAACAACGCCACGATAGCGATCGCGGAAACAGCGGCGAGCATGGTGGCGAGACCGACAAAGCCGCTCAGGACGAGGACGCCCGCCCAGATGATCAGCAGCGCCGGCATCGCCGCCGGCAGCACGCACAGATAAACCCCGGTAAGCGTAGCCGCACCCTTCCCGCCACGAAAACCGAAAAACACCGGATAGACATGACCGAGAACCACCGCCACGCCGCACGCGAGAGCAACGGTGGTGGGCGCGATGACGGCGCCCGTGCCGGGCAACGGCAAGAACGGCAGCACGGTCACGGCCACCACACCCTTGCCCAGATCAATGAGCATGACGGCCAGGGCGAACTTCGCGCCACGAGTGCGAAACGCGTTGGTGGCGCCGGCATTACGGCTGCCTTGGGTACGGATATCCGCCCCGCCACAGACACGGCCCAGCACCAGGCTGCCCATGACCGAACCAAGCAGATACGCACAAACCACTTTGACAAGGGGAGCCCACATGAGGCGCGGTCAACCTGCATCCAGGTTGTGCGAACAGACGGTTGTTCCCGCACGGAAACGCCGCTCGCCGAGGCGCGCGATTACGGATGCGAAGCGATTGCCAACCATCTTGCGGGGGCGCGCCTTGCGGCTTGTGACGTTGAGCAAGCAGTCGTTCTCCACTGTCGAGGGTTCGCGCGGGGCGGCGACATACCTGATTTTCGCCGGGCGCGGAAAATTCCGCAGCGGCCACGGACAAAGTATGCTGCACCCGCCCACGAAACAATCCAGCGTTGGAACCCGGGTGCCGGATCGATTCCGCGGCGAAGCCGGTCCCGCTCCTCGCGAGCGCCGCTACCGTCGCAAATCGAACCTTATGATAAAACGAATCGGGCCCGCTGTAGCAGAAAATCAGCTAACGGAATTCATCCCGCCCGGCGGTATGGGTCACCGCATACCACGGCCATTGCTCGCGGTAACCACTCTCGAAGTGTGGCGCCAGGATCTGGCAGCAGACACCCGCCAGTGCCCTTCCCCAGTCGCGATACCCGCGCCAGCCAGGGTGCAGGCCGTCGCTGGCGAAAGCTTCACGTCGGGTACCCGGTGTGGCCAGATACCAGACATGCGGGCGATTTTGCGCCAGACGCCGCAGAATCCGGTTCAGACGCATGCCGTGCAGGCCGAATATCCACGCCAGCGGCGGTTTCAGCGCAGGCAGGCGCGTCAATGGTGGTACGCCCGTCAGGACCACCGGCACCCCGGGGGAAACCTGAGCGCGAATCATCTCCAGAAGGCGCTCCAGATCGCGGCGCCAGGCCGCCACCGAGCAGAGACGTAGCGTATCACTGACACCGAGAAGCAGGATCATGACATCCGGTACCGCATCGGATACGCCCGGAAGCTGATCGCGTGTCACTGCCGCCGCACGCAGGCCGGCACGACCGCGGACGTGCCAGCGCACGCGGCGTCCGGTGAGGCGCGCCAACTCATCGCCGGCCTGTGCAATCACGCTCTCGCCGAGCGTGGCAACGCCGACGCCAACCGCGGGAGACTCCCCGATCGCCCAGATATTCAGGGTCGGCGAACGGCCCCGGCAGGTGCCGGTACGGCGCCCGCGTGCCGCCGGCGAGTCAACCAGGCGGCGTCTGGCCCCCTGCGTCTGCCAGACCGCCAGCGTCACGACGACCAGGGCAATTACGATTGCTAGTGCAAAAATCCCCATTTAACACCCCGACAACGATCCGCGCACGGGCGGCCCGTGATCCGGCGCTTGCCTCACTACCCGTGAGGCAAACCTCCTTAGGCGCGGCGGAATCAACACTGGCCTTCTTGTTCTTGTGTCAGGCCCCGATCAGGCCGGGCTCGCAATCATCCACGCGTGCAAATAATTGCGAACACGACCCAGCCTACCGCCTGCTATTATAGTCGCTCGTGGCGGACGAGGGGTCCGCACGGTGTACGATGACGCGCCCGCGGCCCGCTCCCTTGGCCATGTAGAGCGCATTATCAGCAGCGCTCAGCAACGCTTCCGCGTTTTCGAAGGCCCGTTCACGCTCCATATGGGTCGCCAGACCTGCCGAAACGGTGATGGTCACGGTGCGGCCATCGGGCGCGTAAAATGGCGTATCACGCACGCTCGACAGCATCCGCTCCATCACCGTCTTCGCATCCGCCGAGCGGGTCTCGGTCAACAGGACCACGAATTCCTCGCCACCGTAGCGGGACACGATGTCAGTCTGCCGCACCTGACACAGCATCCGGCGCGCCACGGCGATCAACACCTGGTCTCCCGCCGCGTGACCAAGCGTATCGTTAATCACCTTGAATCGATCTACGTCGATAAAAGCCACGCTGAGTGGACACCGTTCCCGGGTTGCGCGACTAAATTCATGTTCCAGCACCCGCTCCAGGTAGGTGCGATTGAACAAACCGGTCATGGCGTCGCGCCGCGCCTGCTCTTCCAGCGAGGCGGTGCGCCGCTCCAGGGCCTGGGTACGCGTATCGGTATCAACGGCCGCTTGCAGCAACTGCAGATTGCGCGCGACCAGGATCTCCCGCGCACTATCTTCCGCGTTCTCAATCAAGCGCGGCTCCGCCAGTTCTGTTTCGAAGAGGCTTTCCAGTTCGGGAATTTGCTGCCCCATGAGCGTAATTATGCGCTGATACTGCTCCGAGTCGATGTTCAGCCACGCCTGCGCTGGCCCGCGTGCAGCCTCCAGCGCCTCGGCCGTAGCGCCTTTGATCCAGGCATCGGCGATGCCCATGGCAACGGCAACGCAAACGGGCAAACGCCCGATTTCGGATATGCGTGTCGGCGAAAACGTTACCGTCTCGTGACTGAGCAAAGAGCTGCCGGAAATATCCTCGGGCAATTGCCAATCCCGCAGCAGGCGGGCACCCGCCTCGGCATGATTGAAGTCGAACGTGGCCGTCTCCCGCTCCAGCAGATCTTCATGACTCGTGCTTTTCGCGTACAGGACCGCATAAGTATCTCCGAGCAGCGCATCCATAACCAGAACGCCAATGTCCTGCAGCAAGCCGGCGAGAAAGAAATCCTCCGGCTGGGTTTCCTGCAACTCGGCAGCGATCGTTCGGGAGGCAAGCGCCGTCAGCAGCGAACGCCGCCAATAGCTGGTGACATCAAAGCTGGAGACGCGCGGCTCGGAAAGCGAACCACGCAGGGAAAAGCTCAGCGAAAGGGTAATGGTGGCATTGAGGCCGAGCAGGTTCAACGCCTGGGAAAGATTTGAAACTGCGCGCCGACGGCCATAAAACGACGAATTCGACACACGCAACAATTTGCTCGCCAGCGCGGGATCACGCTCGATCAACTCCGCGAACTGAGCCAGGGTGGCGGCGGAATCATTGGCGAGATCAACCAGCTGTAGCGCTACGGCAGGCAATGTCGGCAACCGGCGGCAATATTTCAACCGAGCAGCCAGATCCGGGCTTCCCTCTCCGGCCCGTTTTTTTGTCACTCCCGTCCCCCCGTTCGGCTAACGGTAGGCAACGCCCTGGTATCCGGGCCATGCCAAGCTGCTGCAAGCGCCAAACGCTATGCCAAAAATAACTGGTTATTCTTAATAACGCATAGTATCCAATTTGTCACTGTTTGCTGCAAACTTCCGTTACGTCAATAAAGTAACCCCCCATCCTGTGATCTCAGGTTGGGGGGTGAGGGAGAGGGGCCTGGCGGTG
>CAZYIP010000202.1:0-4882 GCA_964646895.1 uncultured Salinisphaerales bacterium
CCGGCGCTCCAGCTTGCCGTCGGGGTCTGGCTGCCATTGGGTCAAGACCATGGCGTGGCCTGTCTGCAGCCCATGGCTGAGGCGATCGGTGGAGAACCGGATGCGCCCGTAAAAAGTCTGCGCGTTCATGTCGTTCAGCGCGGCGGCGACGTCGGTGGTCTTGAGGGAGTCGGCCTGCTCGATGGCATGCTGCAGGATGAGCCCAGCCACATAACCGCCGGCGGCCCGCTCAGTCGGCGCGTCACCGTAGCGCTGCTCGTAGGCGCGCGCGAACGCCACGGAATCCGGGCCGAAATCAGGTTTGTACGCAACGTCCGGCGCCCATTGCGACGGCGTTATCACTCCCTTGGCGACCGCTCCGGACCGGGCCGGCCGCGACGGGAAGGCAAGCAGCGAAACCAGACGCATGGACAGGTTCGCGTCCCGCAGCTGGCGTACCAGCGCACTGTCGTCCCGATGGTAACCGCCGCCAATGAGCACATCCGCGCGCGACGACGCCACCTTGCGCAGCAGCGTGCTGAAATCGGACTCGTGCGGCGAGTACGCCTCGTCCAGCACGACATCGAGGCCCATCTCGCTCGCCGCCCGGGACGCGCTCTCCGCGGCCGTGCGCGAGTATGGATCATTGGCGTACACCAGCGCGATTCGCGCTTGCGGAGCCTCGTTGCGGATGAGCCGCAGCGTACTCAGCAGAAAACGCGAAGCAGGAGTCGCGGTCTGGAACAGATATTTGTTGCCGAGCATGAAAATCTTGCCGTCAGCAGCGTCGCTGCTGAGCATGATCTTCCCGTACTGCTCGGAAACCACCGAAGCCGGCTTGGTCAAACGCGAGGAAGACGGGCCGAACAGGAAGTCCACTGCGTCCTGGAGCACCAGACGGCTGTAAAGTTGCTGCACCCGCGCGGGCAGCGACTGGTCGTCGTACGATACCAACTCGATTTTATATGTTTCGTCGTCGACGCGGATACCGCCATTGCTGTTGATCTGGTCCCGCCACAGCTCGAATCCCTGCCGTTGTGCACGAGCCAGGGCACTTGAAGCGCCCGTGCTGGAGGAAGTAAAGCCGATGGTGATCAACTTGTCTTTTGCGCCGGCACTTCCCGCGAACACCAGCCAAAAGCATGCAACCACGGCGACAAGAGCCTTGTTCATGATTTCATATTAGGGCAGTTCATTCTCGAAATGGCATGCCTCGCAGCCGGATAACATCCAGCTAGCAGCGTTTACATCCGCACTATTTCAGCTTATGCCGAATTCGATGGCAATCGCTGTGGAGACCCGGACAGGGCTCAACGGACGGCGGGCGGCTCATCGAGCAGTTCGATCCAGTGCCGCACCGGTATGCTTGCGCCGGTCGCCAGATGCAACTGGCAGCCGATGTTGGCGGTCGCGATGACGTCCGGTGTCGCGTGTTGCAGCGCTTCGAGCTTGTTACTCAGAAGTTGCTGCGACAATTCCTTCTGCAGAATCGAGTAGGTGCCGGCCGAACCGCAGCACAGATGGCTGTCCGGCACCGGCGTCAGTTCGAAGCCCGCGTTGCGCAGCGCCGCCTCCGCGAATCCCCGAACCTGCTGCCCGTGCTGCAGGCTGCAGGGCGAGTGGTAAGCCACGCGTCGTCCCGCGCCGATGCCCGCGAACGTACTCAGATCTTCGCGCGCCAGCACTTCGCTCAAATCCAGGGTCAGCTCCGAAACACGTGCCGCCTTGTGCGCATAGCCGGGATCATCGCGCAACAATGCGCCATAATCACGGACCATCGATCCGCAGCCGCTCGCGGTCATGACCACCGCTTCGGCGCCGGCTTCAATCTCCGGCCACCAGGCATCGATATTGCGGCGCATGAAGTCCAGCGCTTCGTCGTGCGCCGACAGATGATGACTCACCGCACCGCAGCAGCCGGCACCACGCACCCGCACCAGTTCAACGCCCAGCCTGGCGAGCACTCGGGCAGCCGCGGCATTGGTGTTGGGCGCCGCCGCCGGTTGCACGCAGCCGTCGAGAACCAGCATCCGGCGTCCGTGTTCCGGCCTCTGCGGCCACGGCCGTGCATGCTGTCGCGGCGGTACGTTCTTTCGCAGAGCCGCTGGCAGCAGCGGGCGTGCAAACTGCCCGAGCCGCAGCAAGGGGCCGAACCGCCGCGGATACGGCACGATACCGCGCAACAGCCGGCGCATCGCGCGTTCCGCGAACGGCCGGCGCACCTGCTTTTCGACTTCCACTCGGCCGATATCGAGCAAGCGGCCATAGCGCACCCCCGACGGGCACGTCGTTTCGCAGGCGCGGCAGGTCAGGCAGCGATCCAGGTGTGATTGCGTTTTCCTTGTAGGCTCAGCACCTTCCAGCACTTCCTTCATGAGGTAAATGCGCCCGCGCGGGCCGTCCAGCTCATCGCCCAGCAGCTGATACGTCGGGCAGGTCGCGGTACAGAACCCGCAGTGCACGCAGGCCTGCAGGATATCGGCGGCTTCCTGGCCTTCTGCGGATTGGGCGAAACGTTCGTGGAGTGACGTGTACATCGTTGCCTGTCTGCCGTTCGGGCGGCACCTACCAGTCGGGATACATTTTTCCTATGTTAAATATTCCATACGGATCAATTGCTTTTTTAATATTCTTGTGAATATTCATCAGCTCGTCGGACAATGGATGATAACGCTCAGCGAGCTCTTCCGCTCCCCGGAACAGTATTGCATGCCCACCATGGTCGGCGAGCACATCGCGAATCCGCTCGGCACCGGTGTCACCTTTCAGCCAGCGCAGCGCACCGCCCCACTCGATGAACTGTTCGCCCAACGGCTCCAGAACCGGTGTCGCCGGGGGCATCGACAAGCGCCACAGCGGCCGTTCATCGGCAAACCAAGGGCGTTGCTGCTCACGGACGTCGGTCCAGAACCCGCTGCCGCCAGGTACCTCATCGCCGCCGATTGCCTCTCGGGCCTTGCTCACCGTGCCGGGCGTCCCGGACAAACGCACGTAAAGCCGTCCGCCCTCAACACACGAAGCCGTGATCGGCAACGGTTTTGCGGCCCAGGCACATAGCCGCCGGATCGCCTCTGCCGGCACCGCCTCCTGCACAAGGGTAACTTCCTCGCGCGGGCGCGGCAGCACCTTCAGGCTCACGTCCAGCATCAGGCCGAGTGTGCCCATTGCACCCGCCATCAAGCGCGACAGATCGAAGCCGGCGACGTTCTTGATGACTTCACCGCCCAGCCGCAGAATCTGGCCGCGCCCATTGATGATGCGGGTGCCGAGCACGAAATCGCGCGCAGCCCCGGCGTAGGCGCGGCGCGGGCCGGAAAGATTCGCCGCGATCGTGCCCCCGAGTGTGGCGCCATCCCCGAAGTGCGGCGGCTCGAAGGGCAGCATCTGGTTGTGCTCCGCGAGCAGCGCTTCGATTGCCGCCAGCGGCGTACCGGCGCGGGCGGTGATGACCAGTTCCTCCGGCGCATAATTGATGATACCGCTGTGCCCGGCGACGCATAGCGGCTCGCCGATGCCCTTGCGGCCAAGGAACGACTTGGTCCCGCCGCCGACGATCATCAGCGGCGTCCGCTGCGCGACCGCCTCCTCCACCCGCGTTCTGAACTCGGCACTCTGGTCGTCGTCGCGCACGCTCAAAACCGCTCCAGCTCCGGAAACGGCAACTCGCCGCCATGCACATGCATCGCGCCGTACTCGGCGCAGCGATGCAGAGTGGGCACCGCCTTGCCCGGATTCAGCAGACCGCGGTCGTCGAACGCGGCCTTGATGGCGTGAAACTGCTCCAGTTCGTCCGCCCCAAACTGGTCGCACATCTGATTGATCTTCTCGATACCGACGCCATGCTCTCCGGTGATGCTGCCGCCGACCTCGACGCACAACCTGAGTATTTCCGCGCCCAGCTTCTCGGTACGCTCCAGCTCCCCGGGTTTGGAGGCATCGTACAGCAGCAGCGGGTGCAGATTGCCGTCACCGGCGTGGAACACGTTGGCGACCGCCTGTCCGTATTCCCGCGACAACTCCTGCATGCGCCGCAACACGAAAGGCAGATGCTTGCGCGGGATGGTGCCGTCCATGCAGTAATAGTCCGCCGCCACCCGGCCCATGGCAGGAAATGCCGCCTTGCGTCCGGCCCAGAATGCCGCCCGCTCGTCCTCGTTGCGGGAAACGCGCGTCTCGCGCGCACCGCGTGAATTCATGATCGCGCTTACCCGCTGGATGTCGTCGGCGACCTCCTCCGCCGTACCGTCCAGCTCGCACAGGAGAATCGCCTGCGCGTCGGTCGGGTAGCCGCAGCGGACGAAATCCTCCGCCGCGCGGATCGCCAGGCTGTCCATCATCTCCAGCCCGGCTGGCACGATGCCGGCGGCGATGACATCGCTCACCGCCGCGCCGGCGCTTTCGACCTCATCGAACGCTGCCAGCACCACCCGGGCCGTTTCCGGAGACGGCATCAGCTTGACCGTAACCTCGACGGTGATGCCGAGCAGCCCCTCGGAGCCGGTCAACAATGCCAGCAGGTCATAGCCTGGCGAATCCAGCGCGTCGGCGCCGATGGTCAACAGCTCGCCGCTGACCGTGACCACCTTCAGCTTGAGCAGATTGTGCGTGGTCAGCCCGTATTTGAGGCAGTGCACGCCGCCGGAATTTTCGGCCACGTTACCGCCGATGGTGCAGGCAATCTGTGACGACGGATCGGGCGCGTAGTACAGCCCGTAGGGCGCCACCGCTTCAGAGATGGCCAGATTGCGCACGCCAGGCTGCACCCGCGCGCTGCGGTTGGCCACGTCGATGTCGAGAATCGACATGAAACGCGCCAGGCTCAGCAGCACCCCGTCGCCCAGTGGCAGCGCGCCACCGGACAGGCCGGTGCCGGCGCCGCGCGCCACCACGGGCACGCCCCGCT
>CAZYIP010000203.1:0-4814 GCA_964646895.1 uncultured Salinisphaerales bacterium
CATCAGGCTCCTGGCGTTGAGGTCGGCAACTCGTCATTCCGGCGCAGGCAGGAGACCAGCAGTGTTGCCAATGCAACCGAAAAGGCACTGGTCTTCCGCTTTCGCGGGAATGACGGTCCGACCGAAAAGCGCTCCAGCCCTGTGATGAGCATTTCGCTGGACAAACCCCTGCAACGGCTGGAGGAGGGGCTCGCGGCCATCGTGCTCGCGGGCATGGTGACGCTGTCCTTCGTCAACGTCATTACGCGCTATTTCCTTCACTTCTCGCTGGCATCGAGCCTGGAAGTGGTGGTCAACGCCTTTGTCTGGCTGACCTTGATCGGCATCGCCATCGGCGTGCGCGAGGGCGAGGAAGGCGCACACATCCGCTTTGTCGCGGCGACCGAATTTCTGCCGGCGATTGCGCGCAAGCTCGCGATCGCCGGCGGCTTCCTGGTCGTCGCGGCGCTGTTCGCCGTGCTCAGCTATCTGAGCTGGCAGCAAATGCTCGGTGACATCGACCTCGAGGCCACCTCGCCCGCCCTCGGCCTGCCGAACTGGATCTATTCCGGACCCACGCCGGTGCTTTCCGCGTGGATTGTGGTGCGCGCGCTCATGCAAGCCTGGCGGAGTCTGCGCGCGTGACGCTTGGCGTCGAGCTGATACTGGGTTTTCTGGCACTCCTGCTGTTGCGGGTACCGGTCGGGATCGCCCTTGGCGCCGTGGCGGTGCTGGTGATCTGGCAGGGCGATCTCGGCATCGGCATCATTTCGTACAACTTCCAGGCGGCCATCGCCAACTTTCCGTTGCTGGCGATCCCCTACTTCATTCTCGCCGGCGCGGTCATGGACCGGGCCGGCATCGCCGAGCGCATCGTGCGCCTGGCGGCAAGCCTGTTCCGGGGGCGGCGCGGCGGCGCCGCGATCACCACCGTGGTCACCGCCATGTTCTGGGGCGCGGTTTCCGGCTCCGGGCCAGCAACCGTTGCCGCACTGGCGCCGATTCTGGTGCCGATGATGGTGCGCCAGGGCTACGGCAAGGCGTTTGGCGCCTCGACGGTCGCAGCGGCATCCGAGCTGTCGATCATCATCCCGCCCTCGATCGCGTTCATTCTCTACGCCACCATCGTGCAGACTTCGGTCGCCGAGCAGTTCATGGCCGGCATTCTGCCCGGCATGCTGGCGGGGCTGATGCTGGGGCTGGCGGCTTTGTGGGTGGTCCACCGTCGCGGCTGGGGCGACGTGGAGGCCGGCGAAACCTCCTCGTGGCGCCTGCTGCGCGAGGCATTCTGGGGCCTGCTGACCCCGATCGTCATCCTCGGCGGTATCTACGGAGGCGTGTTTACCCCGACGGAAGCCGCGGCGGTCGGGGTATTCTGGGCGCTGTTCGTCGGGATCTTCATCTACCGCAGCCTCACACTGAAGCGGATCTGGGAGCTGCTCGTGGATTCCGCGGTATCCAACGCCGTGATCCTGCTCATCGTCGCCTGGGCGGGCCTGTTCGCATGGGCCGCAAACACGGTCGGGCTGGTGGACTACTTCAGCCAGTCGCTGTTGCAGCTCAAGGACACGCCGACCCTGCTCCTGCTGCTGCTCAACGCCCTGTGGCTGGTGCTCGGGATGATGATGGATGCGGTCAGCATCTACTTTCTGACGCTGCCCCTGCTGATCCCGGTCATGCACGAACTGCACTGGGACCCGGTGTGGTTCGGCGTCATGATGACGCTCAACCTCGCCATCGGTCAGATCACGCCGCCGGTGGCGGTCAACCTGTTCGTCAGCGCGCGCGTCACGCAGCAGCCGATCGAGGATATCTGGCGCGCGGTGCTGCCCTTCGTGGCTGCCTCCCTGGTCGCCCTCGCGCTGATCACCTACATCCCCTGGATCAGTCAGGTTCTGCCCGACCTGTTCTATCGCTAAGGTCCGTTGGGGTTCTGCCGGCGCCGTATCGCAGACGCCCTCTTGACAATCCTGCGAAACCGTATATAAATCTTTGTCACTCGCCTTACCCGAGTGCTAACAGAGCAGATTTTTTTGTTGCGTTACAAAAACCTGGAGAGAACGAGCAATGAACATTCGACCGCTAAACGATCGCGTTGTGGTGCAGCGCCAGGAAGAGGAGAAAACCTCGCCCGGTGGCATCGTGATCCCTGACTCCGCCGCGGAGAAACCGATACGCGGAAAAGTCGTGGCGGTAGGCAGCGGCAAGGTCCTGGACGACGGCAAGGTTCGCGCGCCCGACGTGAAGGCGGGAGATGCCGTCCTGTTCGGGAAGTACGCAGGCACCGAAATCAAACTCGACGGAAGCGAATACGTGGTGATGCGTGAAGATGACATCATGGCGGTGCTCGAAGGCTGAAGAGCCGGTGCACCCTTCATAAAACCGAGGATAGAGTCATGGCTGCCAAAGAAGTGAAGTTTTCCGTCGACGCCCGCATGCGCATGTTCAGCGGCGTCAACGTTCTGGCGAACGCGGTGAAGGCCACGCTGGGTCCGCGCGGGCGCCGCGTGGTGCTGGAAAAAAGCTGGGGCGCGCCAACCGTGACCAAGGATGGCGTCAGCGTCGCCAAGGAGATCGAGCTGCAGGACAAGTTCGAAAACATGGGTGCGCAGATGGTCAAGGAAGTCGCCTCCAAGACCTCCGACGTGGCCGGTGACGGCACCACCACCGCGACCGTACTCGCCCAGGCCATCGTGCGCGAAGGGCTGAAGTCGGTGACGGCCGGCGCCAACCCGATGGACATCAAGCGCGGTATCGACAAGGGCGTCGCCGCTGTCGTGGGCGAGCTGAAGAAGCTGTCGAAACCGTGCAAGGATCGCAAGGCGATCGCGCAGGTCGGCTCCATCTCCGCCAACTCCGACGACGAAATCGGCGAGATCATCGCCGACGCGATGGACAAGGTGGGCAAGGAAGGCGTCATCACCGTCGAGGAAGGCCAGGGGCTGCACAACGAGCTGGAAGTCGTCGAAGGCATGCAGTTCGATCGCGGCTACCTGTCGCCGTATTTCATCAACAACCAGCAGAGCATGAGCGTGGAACTGGACGATCCGTTCATCCTGCTGCATGACAAGAAGATCTCCAACATCCGCGATCTGCTGCCCGTGCTGGAAGCGGTTTCGCGCGCCGGCCGGCCGCTGCTGGTGGTCGCCGAGGACGTCGAGGGCGAAGCGCTGGCCACCCTGGTGGTCAATCAGTTGCGCGGCATCCTCAAGGTCGCGGCGGTCAAGGCGCCGGGCTTTGGCGACCGGCGCAAGGCGATGCTGGAGGATATGGCGATCCTCACCGGCGGCAAGGTGATCTCCGAGGAGCTGGGCCTGCAGCTTGAGAAGGTCGGCCTGGAAGATCTGGGTAATGCCAAGAAGGTGCAGATCACCAAGGAGAACACTACCCTGATCGACGGCGCCGGCAGCACCCAGGACATCGAAGGCCGGGTCAAGCAGATTCGCCGCCAGATCGAGGACACGACCTCCGACTACGATCGCGAGAAGCTGCAGGAGCGCGTGGCCAAGCTGGCCGGCGGCGTCGCCGTCATCAAGGTCGGCGCGGCGACCGAAGTGGAGATGAAGGAGAAGAAGGCGCGCGTCGAGGATGCCATGCAGGCAACCCGCGCAGCGGTGGAAGAAGGCGTGGTGCCCGGTGGCGGTGTGGCGCTGATCCGCGCGCTCAAGGGCCTGGACAAGCTCCGCGGCGATAATGCCGACCAGACCACGGGCATCAACATCCTGCGCCGTGCGGTCGAGGAGCCTCTGCGCCAGATCGTCGCCAATGCCGGCAAGGAGCCATCGGTGGTGCTGAACCAGGTACGGGAAGGCAAGGGCACCTTCGGCTACAACGCCGCCAACGACACGTTCGGCGACATGGTCGAGATGGGTGTTCTCGACCCGACCAAGGTCACCCGCTCGGCGCTGCAGAACGCCGCCAGCGTTTCCGGTCTGCTGCTGACCACGGAAGCGATGGTGGCCGAGGTGCCGAAGAAGGAGAAGGCGGCCGCCGGCCCCTCTCCCGACATGGACGACATGATGTAGACCGTTACCGTCCGCAAGGCAGGTACAGGCCCCGCCCCTCACGGGCGGGGCTTTTTTGTCCGGTCGCACCCCACCGCGGCCGATCGTCAGGCCGATCCGCACCCTCCGTCCCGTGTACCGTTCAACTCATCCCGAAACGAACGATACATTCCCAACAGGGCCTAATTGGATAAACTGACAGCAAGCACGATAAAACGCGGTGAAGGAGGGTTCGACGATGACTTCCGCCAGATCCGACGAAAAGCTGTTGACGGGGATCAGCGCACGCGAATACTTTCACGAATCGGTTGGCGCGGCGATGCGCAACCAGGGCATCGAGGCCGGCGCGGACACGGTCGGTTACGTGGTTAACCTGCTGACGGGCTTCGTGCGCACGGACGAACTGTTCGACGCGGGCCCGGACGGCCTCACCCTGACGCCTCTGGCGTCCCTGTACGGCTCGGCGCTGGAATCGGCATCCAGCCGGGAGCGTGACGCCGCCCTGCGGCGAATGGGGGACCTGGCGCTGTTCATTGCCGGCGTGTTCGCCGACAGCCTCAGCCGCAAACCCATCGATGTGGATTACTATGTCGCCATGGGCGGCACTGCCTACGGCTGCCTGGCCGAAACGGCGCGCGGCACCCTCCGCGGCCGCACATATCACAGTGTGTTCGGCGAACTTTCGGCGAAGTTTCAGGATTTCGTGGACGTTCTTTCCGAAGTGTCGGAGCAGGCGCAACCGGCTACCCGGGATCTGATGCGACTGTACGACGTCTGGAGCCGCACCGGCAGCAAGCGCGCCGCACGGCAGCTGTACAAGGCCGGCATCGC
>CAZYIP010000204.1:0-4804 GCA_964646895.1 uncultured Salinisphaerales bacterium
CGGCGCGCGAGCTCTGTCCCTGTCATGGCGTGACGTCCTGTCGATACCCCGCGGTAATTTAATCCATATCCTGCCTGCCATCAACCGGTCGCAGGACGATCGCGCCACCGCGAATGCCTCTTGTCCGGCGCGACACTGACATGGCACGATCGCCCGGCCCCGATCCCCGGATCGTGGACGCTGCTCGGTCCCAGCGGCTAGAATCGGGCGCCATCCAGAAGTCACTCATACAAGGATCTTCCCATGCCCGACTTGCAGACCACGATCGAACAGGCATTCGAGCATCGCGCCGACATCACGCCGCAAACAGTCACCGCCGAGACACGCGACGCCATCATCGATGCGATTGAGCAGCTCGATCAGGGCCACCTGCGGGTGGCGGAGAAGCGAGACGGGCAATGGGTCGTCAACCAGTGGCTCAAGAAGGCCGTGCTGCTGTCGTTTCGCATCCGCGACAACACACTGATCGATGCCGGCCCCACACGCTACTACGACAAGGTCCCGCTCAAGTATGCGGACTACGACGCCGAGCATTTTGCTGCCCAGGCCGCGCGCGTGGTGCCCTCTGCGCTGGTGCGCAAGGGCGCGCACATCGAACCGGACGTGGTGCTGATGCCCTCCTACGTGAATATCGGCGCCTATGTCGGCTCGGGGACGATGGTCGATACCTGGGCCACGGTCGGGTCCTGCGCGCAGGTGGGCCGCAACGTGCACCTGTCCGGCGGTGTCGGTCTCGGCGGTGTGCTGGAACCTCTGCAGGCCAATCCGACGATCATTGAAGACGACTGCTTCATCGGCGCCCGCTCGGAAGTCGTCGAGGGTGTGATCGTGGAGGAAGGCTCGGTGATTTCCATGGGTGTATTCATCGGCCAGAGCACGCCCATCTACGATCGCGAGGCCGACTCGATCACATACGGGCGCGTGCCCGCGGGCTCCGTCGTCGTCGCCGGCAGCCTGCCGCGAGACAACGGACGCTACAGCATCGCCTGCGCGGTTATCGTCAAACGCGTGGATGCGCGCACCCGCGCCAAGGTCGGCGTCAACGAGCTGCTGCGCAACGTGTAGCGCCAGATCACAGGATCCCGTTCTGCCGCGCCTCGTCCAGGCGGCGCGCGGCATACTCGTAGCCCTTCTCGACGATCGCGTCCATCGCGTCCCAGTCGAACATGCCGAAATTGCCCACCGGCATGCGCAGGTACAGATCGGAAGCCTGCTGCTGGGCGGCTTCCTCCTTTTCGCTGGTAAGCGTGACCGTCCGAAACAGAATGCGAAAGATGCTCGGCGTCGGCTCCTCCCCGCGCACGCTCTTGAGCGGCTCCGGGGTATCGCCGCCGAGCCCGTCGGCGCGCAGGTCATCTTCGCCGCTGACGTCCGAGCCGATCACCCGCCCCCGCCCCATCGCGTGCATCACCTCGGTCGGCAAATTGTTGATGATGCCGCCGTCCACCAGCAACTCGCCCCGATCCACCATCGGCGGCGCAATTCCCGGTACCGCCATGCTCGCTCCGACATAGCTGGCGAGCGGCCCGCGATCGTGAATCACCATGCGGCCGCGGCTAAGGTTGGTACTCACGGAAAAATACGGAACGGGCAGGTCCTCTATGGCCGTATCGCCAAAAATCTCGTGCAACCGCTGCAGGAACTTGCGCGCCGAGATCAGGGAAACGCGGGGAATCGTGTAGTCGTTGAGGTAATTGTTCTCGACAAAGGTCGCGCGTGCGATCCGCTCCACATCCGGCAGCGAAAAGCCCATCGCGCACAGCGCGCCCAGCAACGCGCCCATGCTCGTGCCGCCAATCATGTCGACCGGCATCTTGCGCTCCTGCAAGGCGCGCAACAGCCCCAGGTGCGCAAACCCGCGCGCGCCGCCTCCGGCGAAAATGACGCCCAGGGCCCGTCCGGTGACCAGACGGGCGAGATGCGACGGGCGGATGTTCTCGGGCATCAGGTGATGATGTCCCTCGGCGCCGACCAGTACGCGCCAGCCATGGATATCCGCGCGCCGGTGCGCATGCTTGCGGCTCATGAAGACGAGTTCCACCGGCGCACTCGCCCCGCTTTCGCGCAGCAGGTCGAGCATCGGGGTCGTCTCGGGTTTCGCTTCCGCGTCGACCGCCAGAAGGATCCGGTCTGCCTGGCGCAGACAACGGGTGGTCCACGGTGACGGCTCCGCATCGCCCTGATACACCACATAGCGATAACGGCCTTCGAGGCCATTGAGCCAGGCCAGCAGTCGCCGGTTGCGCGACTGCGTGGAAAAATCGGTGGCGGCGAATCCGGCACCCAGAATCGCATCCACCCGGCGGGCATCCAGCCGCATGGCCGTGCCCGCCTCGTTGAGCGAGGCCGTCAACCCCGAACACAGCGCTCCGGTATCCAGGCGACTCTGCGCCGGCACGACCGCGATACTGCGCGTGCTGGCCCGCTCCACCTCCCGTCGAACATCGCGCGCGCGGACCGCACCGCTGACAATGCGGCGCACCACGCGCAGCATCGAGTTCGGATAGCTTTCCAGCAAACGCTCGAACAGCAGGGCGGAAATGCGGATAAGGCCGCTGTCGCGAACGGCGTGGGCAATGCTGGTGCGTGGCTCGCCGGTAACGACTTCCAGCTCACCAACAGATTCGCCACGGCTGATTGCGGTAATCGCTCGTCGTTCGGGACTGCCCGGGTCTGCGGGCTCGCTGACGCGCACACGGCCATGGACGACGAGGTAGAAGGCATCCGCAGCATCGCCAGGGCTGAAGATGGTCTGCCCGCTTCGCACTTCCACCCACTCGACACGGCGTGCCAGCTCATCGAGCGCCCGCGGCTCCAGATCGGCAAACAGGGGATTAAGGCCCAACCAGGATGCGAGTCGCATCAGCGTGCGGTGGTGTTGTCGTGCCGAATGTTGGGGCGACTCCCACCAGCGGCCTGGCGGGAGCGCCTTGTCCGGTCAAACTGCCTGTTCGACAGTCTCAGGCGGCTTTCTCCAGCCCGTCGTGATACTCGCCGCGAGTCGCGGCAGCATTGCATTTGGCGCGGTGATAAAAGGCCTGCATGCCTGCAGCCACCTGCGCTTCCTTGCCGCCCCAGCTTTTGAGCGCCGGTGCCTGCAACGCACGTCCGAAGGAAAAGCTCAGCCGCCACGGTTGCGGCCCGGTATTGTTGATGGCATTCAGGTGCGCAGTGGCGAGCGTGTCGCTCTGCCCTCCGGAGAGAAAGACGATACCGGGCACGGCTGCCGGCACGTACCTGCGAAAGCAGCGCATGGTGGCCGCAGCGACGTCTTCAATGGCGGCCTGACGGCTGCACCCCTTGCCGGACACCACCATGTTGGGCTTGAGCAGCATGCCTTCCAGAAGGATGCCCTGTTCGTCCAGCGCCGCGAAAACCCGCTGCAGGGTCCGGCCGGTCACTTCCTCGCAACGCTCGATCGAATGATCGCCGTCCATGAGCACCTCGGGCTCCACGATCGGGACCAGGCCCGCTTCCTGGCACAGCGCCGCATAGCGCGCCAGCGCGTGGGCATTGGTGCTGATCGCCCGTGTGCTCGGAATACCTTCGCCGATATCGATGACAGCCCGCCATTTGGCGAAGCGCGCCCCGGCCTTGACATAGTTTTCGAGGCGATCGCGCAGGCCATCGAGCCCCTCCGTCACCTTCTCGCCCGGCGCGAGGGCGAGGGGCTTGGCGCCCTTGTCCACCTTGATGCCCGGGATCATGCCCTTTTGTGCCAGCACCTGCGCCAACGCGGTTCCATCGCGTCCCTTCTGGAACAGGGTTTCCTCGAACAGAATCACACCGCTGATGAATGCCTCCACACCCTCGGTACGAAACAGCATCTCACGGTAATCACGCCGGGTCTCCTCGGTGGATTCCACGTCGATCGTCGCGAACCGTTTCGCGATCGTGGGAAAGCTCTCGTCCGCCGCAAGAATACCCTTGCCGGGCTCAACCAGGGCACGCGCCGTATCAATGAGAGTCCGGGACTGCATATCTCGTTTCTCCACAATAGATTAAGTGACCTGGCCCGCTGCCATTCCGGGCCGCTGCTAAAGCGCAGGCAATCGCTCAAGGATACCGTGAACCCGGCGAAACGGCCAACCTCAACCACCCGACCGGGCATGCGGCGCCTTCGATGCAACCTGCTGACTGGTAAAACAGACACTGAATTTCGGATATCGCTCCGCAATCCTCGGATGAAGATGAGGCCGATGCGCTCAATTTCAATGCAACCGAATGATAACAGGTTGATTTTTATGAGCGGGATCAATCGTCGCGCGGCCCGAGAAGCTCCGGCAGATCCGCATCCGCCGGAAGCCCGGGCCACAGTTGCACCTGCTGCTGGTCGTCACGTGCCACGATGCCGGGGACGCCCTGGAAACCCAGCTCGCGCAACAGGGCCCGATTGCGTTCCAGTTGCCGGCGGGCGGCCGCGGAAACCCGCTGCGACGGGGTGATGCCGCCTTTCGGGTAGGATCGCTCGTGCGCCGCGAGTGCCACCACGGGTGAGGAAGAAGCAAGAATCGTGGCTGCCTTGGCGATACTGTCGCTGCCGAGTATCCCGACCAGGATATAGCGGACCTGCACCTTGCCGGATTTCACCCAGGGCCGGCTGGCCTTCCAGAACCGGTAGCAATACACGCAATTGGGGTCGCTGAACAGGTAGAGGATCTTCTTTGCGTCGGCGCTGCCATCACCCACCCATCGGCTGGAAGCGAGAGCGGACCAGGTGCGACCGGGGTGCTCGGCCGCGTCAGCGCGACGGCTCGCGGCATCCATACCGCTACCGAAATCGCCCGACGGCGAAAACTCATCG
>CAZYIP010000205.1:0-4784 GCA_964646895.1 uncultured Salinisphaerales bacterium
CCTGCGGAACTTTCCGCATCCGGCCTCATCTCATTTGACGCCATAAGCCGCTTTCGTTTTTCGTTATACGACTCACGTACGGACAGGTCTATCAGTATCCTCGATCGCCCAGCATCCACACCGTCGAGCCGGAGCGGACAGCGCCGTCCGCGCGTGCTGTTCATGCCCGATTCCACCCGCGACAATGCCTATCAACGGCAGCTGGCGCGAGCGCTGGAAGAACTCGGCGTGGACGTGGCTCTCGCGGACCCGGCCGGTACACTGCCCCTGCTGCGAGCGGTCAGAGCTCACGCGCCGGTGCACGTGCTGCACCTGCACTGGACCCATCACCTGGTGCTGGGCTCTACCCGCCTGCGCAGCCTCGTCAAGGGCACGCGCTTTTTGTGCGAGCTGGCCGTGCTGCGCCTGCGCGGCGTGCGCGTGGTGTGGACCGCGCACAACATCGTGAATCACGAGCGGCAAAACCCCGCGATCGAGCTGTTTTTCGGCCGTATCGCCATGCGCCTGTATACGCGCGTGATCGTTCACTGCGCCGCGGCACGCGAGGCGGTCGCCGCTGCGTACCACCTGTCCCGGCGTCGGCACGCGCGCATGGAAGTCATTCCGCACGGTCACTTTATCGACAGCTATCCCGATACAGTGGAGCAAGACGCGGCCCGAGCCCGCCTGGGCCTCGAAGCGGGCGCTCCGGTATTCGTCCACTTCGGCCAGATCCGCCCCTACAAAGGCGTATTCGAACTGCTGGACGCATTCGACGCGATGGCGTCTCCGTCAGCGGAGCTGGTGGTGGCCGGCAAGCCCTGGAACGACCGCATGGCCACGACGCTGCAGGCACGGGCCCGGCGCAACCCGCGCATCCGGCTGTTTCTCGGTTTCGTTCCCGACGACGAAGTACAGCTCTACATGAAGGCCGCCGACGCGGTGGTGCTTCCCTACCGGGACATCCTCACCTCCGGCAGCGCGATGCTGGCCATGTCCTTTGGCCGCGCGGTCATCATGCCGCGCTGCGGCTGCGCCGAGGAAATGCTGAACGGGTCTCGCGGCGCTCTCCTCTACGAAGCATCGGACAAGCAGGGCCTGGCAGCGGCATTGCGTACTGCGCTGGATGCGGACCTGAAAGCCATGGGGGCGCGTAACCGGCTTCGCGCCGCCGGCTTCGACTGGCGTCAAATCGCTGTGCAGACCACCGCGGCCTATGGTGAGGGAGCCCCCGATGCGGGCCGCTGAAGGCAGCGTCAGGCTGCGTTTTGTCGTCTACTGGCGACAGGCGGACTGGGGCTTCTACCACCGCCGCAACGAAGCGCTTGCCCGCATTCTCGCCACCCGCAACACGGTGGCCGAGGTCATTCACCTGGAAACCGTGAGCCTGAAGGGTATCGTCGCCAATCTCGTCCGCTCCGTCACGGCACAAACGCCGGGCATGCGCGCCGCCTATCGGCTGCAGGTGCGCAAGGCGCTCTCCTTTCGACCGGTGAGGATTACCGAGCGGCTGGCCGTGCAATCGCTGGTCATCGTGGCGTTTTCGACCCATCCGATGGTGCAGCGGCTCAACCGCTGGCTGTTCCGACACCAGGCCGCCCGCCTGAGATCGAACTGGCCGACCGCCCTGCTCGCCTATCCGCCCGCCGTTCATCTGGCGGACCTGGAAGACGTTTTGCAACCGGATATCACGCTCGCGGACCTGGTCGACGATGTGCCCGCCCTGGAGACGGATCCGGCACGGCGTGCAGCGCGTGAACGGGAATTCGTGGACATACTGCCCCGCTGCGACGCGGCTTTCGCCACGTCTTCGCAACTGGCGCAGTGCTACGGGCGTTACGCACCCTGCGGGATCGAATTTCTGCCGAATGGCGTCAGCATCAGTACGGATTCGGCCACCGGCCAACCCGCCGAACGCCGGCGGTACCGGGCCGCCTACACCGGCACCCTGAACGGCAGTCTCGATACGGAGCTGGTCGAATACCTCCTGGAGCACAACCCGGAGGTGGATTTTCTGCTGATCGGGCCGATGGAAACGGCGGCCGCGCCGTTCGTGCGCCGCATCCACTCCACCTTCGGCAACTGCCGTTATCTCGGCATGAGGCAGCACGACGACCTGCAGCTTCACCTGGCGCACTGCGACGTGCTGCTGAATCTGAAGCGCGCGGACCGTACGACCCGCGGCAACGATTCAATCAAGATCTACGAGTACCTGGGCACGGGCAAGCCGGTGGTGAGTACTTCCATGGCGCCGGCGGATCGCATGCGCGATCTCATTCACGTATCCGATGACAAGGTCGAATTCAGTCAGTTTCTGCAGCAGGCGCTGGTGGAAAACGATCCGGTGCTGCAGCAGCGGCGGCGCATGGTGGCGGCGGAGAATGCCTGGGATCGGCGCGCGGAGCGCATTCTGGTGCGAATTCGCGAGACCGCACTCGCCACGCCGGCGGTGACGGCGCAAGCCGGGGAAATCCCAACTCCGTGAGCCTGCGCCACCAGGTGACGAACGCGGCGATCTGGGGCATGGCCCAGAAATGGGGCTACCACGCCATCAGACTGGTCGTGTTCGTGGTCCTGGCCCGCCTGCTGGCCCCCGAGAGCTTCGGCCTGGTGGCGCTCGCCAGCTCCTTCATCCTGTTCGGTCAGATGTTCATCGATCAGGGTTTCTCCGACGCCCTGGTGCAGCGCACCGCGGTCGGGCCGGCGCATCGCGACGCCGCTTTCTGGGCCAGCGCCGGCGCGGGACTGGTCATGACCGCCGCGTGTTTCCTGGCTGCCGGCTGGCTTGCGCATGTTTTCGGTGAGCCGCGGCTCGGGCCGGTTCTGCGCTGGATGTCTCCGGTGCTTTTCATTGCATCGCTGTCCGTCACGCAGGAGGCCCTGCTGCGCCGCGAACTGGCGTTCAGGCGCATCGCTACCATCAGTCTCACAGCCATGGGGGTCGGCGGCGCGATCGGCCTGACCATGGCCCTCCTCGGCTGGGGCGTTTGGAGCCTGGTCGGGCAGATCCTGGCGCAGCGCCTCGTACAGCTTCCCCTGCTGTGGTATGCGACCGGCTGGCACCCGCGACTGCGTTTTTCCCCGCGCCATTTCCGGGCGCTGTTCAGTTTCGGCGCCAACGTGCTGGTGACCGACGTGCTCAATTTCGCGAACCGGCAGGCGGACCACCTGCTCATCGGTTATTTCATCGGCCCGGTGGCGCTGGGCTACTACACGATCGGCTACCGCCTGATACGCATCCTGCTGGATCTCGTGCCGCATGCGCTGTTGCCGGTGGCGTTCGCGGCTTTCTCGCGCATGCAGGGAAGCCTTGCACGCATGCGCGAAGCCTTGTACGAATCGAGCGAGCTCATCGCACTGGCGACGTTTCCCGTTTTCTGCGGCGTTGCGATGCTCGCGCCTGAACTGATCATCACCCTGTTCGGCGAACGCTGGGCGCCCAGCGGCACGGTCATGCTGGTGCTCGCGCCTGTTGGCGCACTGCAGTCGCTTTCGATACTGTATTCTGCCGCGCTCAAGGCGAGGGGCAAGCCCGGCGTGGTGCTCGCACTGAGCGCAGTGAACGCAACGACCAATGTCATCGCGTTCGCAATCGCGGTACGCTGGGGCATCGTCGCCGTGGCGGCCGCCTATACGGTGCGCGGTTACCTGTTCTGGCCGGTGGCGTGGCTGCTGCTGCGACGTTACCTGAACGTTAGCCTGCGCCACTACCTGCGCGCGCTGGCGCCGGCGCTGGCGGCTACCGCCGTCATGGCCGCGGTCATATTGCCCGGTCGCACACCGCTGCTGCGCGTTTCGGATCCGCAAATGACGCTGTTTGCCTGTACTGCCGCTGGACTGATTGTGTACGCGATCGCCGCGCGTCTCGTGGCACCAGCGCGATGCCGCCAGGTGTGGCGACTGTTCATCAAGCCAAAGCAGGTGCCGGGAGCGCAGCAGCCGTGATCCGGCCAGCGCCCCGTGCACGCCGCGTCATCGCGCGCCGGCGCGGCACATAGGAGATGCGGATGCGGCGCTTTTCGGAATCCGACAGAAGCCATGTTTTCTGGTGGTCGCCACCGCGCTCCCGGCTGCGGCTGCGCCGGCGCGAAAATGCCGGCGATTATCTTTCGCCGGTGCTGATCGAGCGCCTGCTCTCGCGCGCCGGCCTTCGCATCAGCAACAAGCGGCCCGACACGGGTCGCCTGCTGGCGGTGGGCTCCATTCTCCATTTCGCCCGCGACGGGGACGTGATCTGGGGATCGGGCGTCAACGGCAAGATCCCTGCCGCAAGACACCGCTTCGACCGGCTGGACGTACGTGCCGTTCGCGGACCGCGCACTCGCGCGTTTCTGCTCGATCGGGACATTCCCTGCCCGGAGGTCTACGGCGACCCGGCGCTGCTGCTGCCCCACCTGTTCCCCGAATTGACGGATCAGCGCACCGCCGTGCGTGATTACCTGGTCATTCCGCACATGCATGATACGGATGCGACGGCGCTGCGAGCCGTCCGCGTCGACACCCGCCGGATTCTCCGACCCACCACCCATTGGAAGCGCTTCCTGCGCACCATTATCGCCAGCCGCTTTGTGCTGTCCGCATCGCTGCACGGTCTGATCGTGGCGGAGGCCTTCGGTGTCCCGGCCCGCATGCTGAGACTGAGCAGTCGCGAGGCGCTGTTCAAGTACGCCGACTACTACGAAGGCACTGGCCGATCCACGTTTACTCCAGCCACATCGGTGAGCGAAGGCCTGGCGCTCGGCCCCGAACCGAAGCCGACATTCGACGCCCAGGCCCTGCTCGATGCATTCCCGATCGACCTGTGG
>CAZYIP010000206.1:0-4779 GCA_964646895.1 uncultured Salinisphaerales bacterium
GCCTGGCGCTGCGCCGCGCGCCTTGCCGGATGCGGCTTCTCGACGGCAACGCACGTGCGAATAAGGGCATAACACGCTCTACGGTACTACGGGCATGGATACCCGCATTCGCGTTGGCCGGCATACTGGCGCTGGCGCTGTCGAACGCCGCCTGGGCAGCGGACGGAATTGCCGGCTACTGGCGCACGCCGGGCAAAAAGGGCCAGGCCGCCATCGTGCACATCTACCGCGAAGGCGCCGTTTTCAATGGCCGCATCGCGGCCCTGCGCGAACCGCGCTACCCTCCCGACGCCGACAACGGCCACGCAGGCGAGCCGAAGCTGGACCTGCACAACCCCGATGCCAGTCTGCGCACACGCCCGGTGGTCGGACTCGAAATCGTGCACGGCTTCAAGGCAGCCGGCGCGGACGAATGGGACAGTGCGACCATCTACGATCCGCAAAGCGGCAAGGTCTACAAGTGCCAGGCCACCCTGATCGAAGACGGGCATACGCTGAAAGTGCGCGGCTACGTCGGCATTCCGCTGTTCGGCCGCACGCAGGAATGGGAGCGCGTGCCGGGGCCGGAGATATTCGGGAACGATCAGGGAAGCCCAAAATAATCCGCAGCACATTCCTCATGGCTCTTGGATGGGCATCTCGATGCGCAGCTCACGCCGCGTCCGAAATCCGGGGCGGGAGCATTTGCAGGAGCAGCCACCTCAGGCGTGCGCCCTGATCACTGCCAGGAACGTTTCGCCGTAGCGAGAGAGCTTCTTCTCGCCGACACCGCTCAGATCAGCCATGGCCTGCAAGCTCTGCGGCCGGCGGGCCACCATCTCCACCAGCGTGGTGTCGTGAAAGATAACGTAGGGCGGCACGTTCTGGGCCCGCGCCTGCTTGCTCCGGCACTCCCGCAACGCCTCCCAAAGAGCCTGATCCGCCGCACCGTCGAAGTGAGCACCGGACCGCGACGGCTGCGATCGCGCGGCCCGGGCTGCGGGTCGCGCGTCGCGGCGCAGCGCCAGGCTCTCGTCTCCGCGCAACAGCGGACGCGACCGGGCGGTCAGTTGCAGCCCCCCGTGATTCTCCGCGCTCACCGACACAAAGCCGCGCGCCACCAGTTGCCGATACACGCTGCGCCAGGCGCTGGCGCCAAGCTCGGTGCCGATGCCGAACGTGCTTGCACGATCGTGACCCCAGCGGCGGATGCGCGCGTCGTCCTTGCCCAGCAGCACGTCGACCAGGTAGTTCACGCCGAAACGCTGGCCGGTGCGGTAGACGCAGGACAGCGCCTTGCGCGCTGCCTCGGTCGCGTCCCAGGTCTCCGGCGGCTCCAGGCAAGTGTCGCAGTTGCCGCAGGGCTGCGGCAGATCATCGCCGAAATACTGCAGCAGGCAACGGCGCCGGCAGCTGGTGATCTCGCAGAAGGCCAGCATCGCCTCCAGCTTCTGACGCTCCACGCGCTTGTGGGCTTCATCGGCTTCGGACGAGGCCAGCATCTGGCGCAGCAGAATGACATCCTGCAATCCGTAGAGCATCCAGGCATCGGCGGGCAATCCGTCGCGCCCGGCGCGGCCGGTTTCCTGATAATAGGCTTCCACGCTCTTTGGCAGGCTGAGATGGGCGACGAAACGCACGTTGGGTTTGTCGATACCCATGCCGAAAGCAATGGTGGCGACGATGATCACGCCCTCTTCCTGCAGGAACCGGGCTTGATGCGCAGTCCGTGTCGCGGCCGCCAATCCGGCATGGTACGGCAGCGCCGTCAGGCCCTGCCGGCTCAGGAACTCGGCCGTCGCCTCCACTTTCTTGCGCGAGAGGCAATAGACGATGCCGGCGTCGTCGGCATGCTCGCGACGGATGAACCGCAACAGGCGGTCGCGCCCGTTCTGCCCCTGCGCGACGCGATAGCGGATGTTGGGGCGGTCGAAACCGCTGACGAAGACGTGTGCGTGCTCGAGCCCGAGACGCTGCAGGATATCGCGGCGGGTCGGCTCGTCCGCGGTCGCGGTGAGCGCGATGCGGGGCACCCCGGGAAAGCGCTCGCCGAGCACCGCCAGTTGCAGATATTCGGGCCGGAAATCGTGCCCCCACTGGGATACGCAGTGGGCCTCGTCGATAGCGAACAGGCCGATTGGCGCGCGTTCGAGCAGCTCCAGCGTGCGTGCCGTCATCAGCCGTTCGGGCGCGAGATAAAGCAGATCCAGCGCACCCTCCAGAAGCTGGTGCTCGACCGAGCGCGCCGTGTCCGCGTCCAGCGTGGAGTTGAGAGCCGCCGCGCGCACTCCCGCCTGGCGCAGCGCCGCCACCTGGTCCTCCATGAGGGCAATCAGCGGCGAAACCACGATGCCGACACCGGCTCGCAGCATGGCCGGTATCTGATAGCACAGCGACTTGCCACCGCCCGTCGGCATCAGCACCAGCGCGTCGCCACCATCGGTCAGAATATCGATGATGGCGCGCTGCTGCCCGCGGAAGGTTTCATAACCGAAGACGCTGTGCAGGATCTGGTCGGCCTGGCTCATGGGCGCGCATTGTGCCGGACGACGCGACCGGCCGCCAGCCGTTACAATGGCAACCGTGATGGAAAAATCCGGGCACGCGAGGAAAGGCTCATCGAAAGCCGGCTCCTCGTACCTCGCCCGACACGTTCCCAACTGCAGCAAGGTGGCGCATGAAACGTCGACAGCCCCTGGTACGTTGCGACTGGGCGGGCACCGACCCGCTGATGGTCGCGTACCATGACGAGGAGTGGGGCGTGCCGGAACACGACGAGCGCCGCCTGTTCGAGTTTCTGATTCTCGAAGGCGCGCAGGCGGGGCTGTCCTGGGCCACCATCCTCAAGCGCCGCGAAGCGTACCGGCGCGCCTTCGCCGGTTTCGACCCGGGTATCGTCGCCACCTTCGACGACGCCGACCAGGCGCGCCTGCTCGCCGATGCCAGCATCATCCGCAATCGTCTCAAGATCGCCGCAGCCATCGCCAATGCCCGCGCATTCCTGGCCGTGCAGGACGAGCACGGAGGCTTCGCGCCTTATCTGTGGGCATTCGCGGGCGACGCGCCCATTCAGGGCGATCGCGGCACCGCGGCGGAGATTCCCGCCGCCACCGCGGAGTCCCGCGCGCTCAGCCGCGATCTGCGCCGCCGCGGCTTCCGCTTCGTGGGTCCGGTCATCTGCTATGCGCTGATGCAGGCGACCGGACTGGTCAACGACCATGTCCGCGACTGCTTCCGCCACGCCGAGCTGGCAGGCGCTACAGGGAGCCCGCGCAGATGTATTTGATCTCCAGGTAATCGTCGATACCGTACCTGGAGCCTTCCCGGCCCACGCCTGACTCCTTGACGCCGCCAAATGGCGCCACTTCGGTCGATATGATGCCCTCGTTGATTCCCACCATGCCGTACTCCAGATTTTCGGCCACCAGCCAGGAGCGGGCGTAGTCGTTGGTGTAGAAATAGGCCGCCAACCCAAAAGGCGTATCGTTGGCAATCCTGATGGCTTCCTCGTCGGTCTGAAAGCGGATCAGCGGCGCAACCGGGCCGAAGGTTTCCTCACTCATCAACCTGGCGTCGAGCGGGACATCGGTCAGGATCGTCGGCTCGAAAAACAGCCCGCCCAGCGAATGGGCGCGGCCGCCAGTGAGAATCCGGGCGTTCTTCGATACCGCGTCTTCGATGTGTTCTTCAACCTTGTCTATCGCAGCAGAGTCGATCAAAGGCCCGAGGTCTACGCCATCATCCAGGCCATCCCCGACTTTTTGCGCCTCAACGGCAGCCTTGAGTTTTTCGGCGAAAGCATCATAAACGGCATCCTGCACAAGAATACGGTTTGCACAGACGCAGGTCTGGCCTGCATTGCGAAACTTGGACGCCATGACACCGAGCACTGCGGCATCCAGGTCCGCATCATCGAACACGATGAACGGCGCGTTACCTCCCAACTCCAGCGAGACTTTCTTGACCGTACCCGCACTTTGCGCCATCAGGAGCTTGCCCACCTCGGTGGAACCTGTAAACGACAACTTGCGCACAACCGGGCTCGAGGTGAATTCCTTCCCGACGACGCCCGCCGCCCCGGTTACGACGTTGAACACGCCGGGCGGAACACCCGCTTCCACAGCCAGGTCGGCCAGGGCAAACGCGGAATACGGCGTGGCGGATGCCGGCTTGACGACGAAGGTGCAGCCAGCCGCCAGGGCGGCGCCTGCCTTGCGAGTGATCATCGCATTCGGGAAGTTCCACGGGGTAATCGCTGCGACGACACCGACAGGTTGCCTGATGACGATAATCCGCCGGTCCGAACTGGTGGCAGGAATCGTATCGCCATAGGCACGCTTCGCCTCCTCTGCGAACCACTCGAGAAAGGATGCTCCGTACGCGACCTCCGCACGTGATTCCTTCATCGGCTTGCCCTGCTCCAGGGTCAGAATCCGGGCCAGGTCGTTCTGATGAGTCAGGCAGAGTTCGTACCAGCGCCTGATGATTCGCGAGCGTTCCTTGGCGTTGACGCGACGCCATGACTCCAACGCATCACTTGCAGCACCGATCGCTTGCTGAACTTCGTCTGCAGACAGTTTCGGCACGATGCCGATTTCTTTTCCGGTTGCCGGATTGACAACAGAAATGGTCTCGCCATTTTTCGAGCCGACCCACGTGCCGTTGATGTGGCACAGTTGTCTGAACAAGCTATTACGTTCGAGCTCCATATATTGCACCACTCTGGTCAATTCAACAGAAACAGACTGAGCACATGCCGCATTATTGCGGGTACTCAAGCCATCGACAAACAGCCAGACA
>CAZYIP010000207.1:0-4712 GCA_964646895.1 uncultured Salinisphaerales bacterium
CCCTGGCTGCCGATGTAGATCCACGAGCCCGCCGTCATCTGCCCGAACATCATCAGGCCCCTGGCGTCCAGTTCGTTGAAGTGCTCCCACGTCGCCCAGTGCGGCACCAGGTTGGAATTGGCGATCAGCACCCGCGGCGCATCCGCATGCGTCCTGAACACCCCCACCGGCTTGCCCGACTGGATCAGCAGCGTCTCGTCGTCGCCCAGGCGCTTGAGCGTGGCGACGATGCGGTCGAAGCACTCCCAGTTGCGCGCCGCCTTGCCGATGCCGCCGTAGACCACCAGTTCGGCCGGATTCTCCGCGTTCTCCGGGTCCAGATTGTTCATCAGCATGCGCAGCGGTGCTTCCGTCAGCCAGCTTCGCGCATTCAGTCGAGTGCCGCGCGGCGCGCGAACCGGGCGTGCGGCGGCGGGTTGGGTCGGCGCGTTCATGGGGAACCTCGCAGGTTGTATATACAGCTATATCATTAGCAGTTCATTACCCCCCGCGCAAGTGACGGGGGCGCCCGAAACGCAATGAAATCGTTCATCATGAACGGCGGCGTTTCGATACACGGGTGATCGGCGATCAAGCGGCAACGCGGGATTGCCGGTGCGATTGATTTATCAGTAACTCAAAGAGATAGCCTAACCTTCCGCATTACGGTCGACCGCCCAGCGCAGCGCGCTTTCGAGAACGGACTTCAGCGTGCCGCGCATGTCGGCGGCGAACTCGGGATCGTAAGGCGCAGGCCAGTTGCTTTCGGTGACCGGGCCCACCGGCTCACGCAGGTAGCCACGGCAGGCAAGCTCCATCTGCAGCGCGTGGACGCCGCGCTTCGGCCTGCCCTGAGAACGGGTAATCCAGCCGCCGGTGAAGCGGCCGTTGACGACATGGCTGCGGCCGCTGCCGGCCATGATGGTTTCGACCCGGGCCTGAAGCTCCGGGTCCGCGCTCGCACCCTTGTTGGTGCCCAGATTGAAGACCGGCAGTTCGCCATCGAACAGCCGCGGAATGACCGAGCGTATCGAATGGCAGTCGTAGAGGACGACATTCGCGTGCGCCGTCCGCAGCCTTCCTATCTCGGCGGAAAGGGCAGCGTGATAGGGCTCGAAATAGCGCGACCTGCGTCGGGCGATCTCAGCCTCATCCGGCGCCTTGCCATCCCGGTAAAGCGGCTCGCCGTCGAAGGTGGTCGCCGGGCAAAGCCCGGTGGTCGCCTGGCCGGGATAGAGCGAGGCGCCGGAGGGGTCGCGGTTGACGTCGATGACCGTGCGCGAGATCGTCGTGCGGATCACGGTGGCATCGAGATCGCCGGCAAAATCGTAGAGCCTGTCGACCCACCAGTCGGCGTCCCTGCGCGCCAGCCACGGCGAAACGACCTCTCCCTCGATATCGGCAAGCTCGATGCCGGCATGCGGAATGCTGAGGACGAGTGGCGCCTCGCCCCGGGACACGCTCAACCATTCGGGATTGCTCATGGGTTGCTCCTCGCCACTTCGGGCAGATCGACGGATGTCGCGGCAACGACGGCGCCGCTGCGCACGAGCGCGATCGCCGCTTCGATGTCGGGCTGGAAGTGCCGGTCGTCGGCAAGATGCGGCACCTTTTCGCGCGTCAGCCGGCACACGGCCTGCAGTGTATCGCTCGATGTCAGCGGCGCATGAAATTCGGAACCCTGAACCGCGGCGAGCAGTTCGATGGCGACCACGGCAATGGCGTTGCCCACCATCGGCATGAGCCGGCGCGCGCCATGCGCCGACATCGAGACATGGTCTTCCTGATTGGCCGACGTCGGGATCGAATCGACGCTCGCGGGATAGGCCCGCTGCTTGTTCTCCGAGACCAGCGCGGCGGCCGTCACCTGCGGGATCATGAAGCCGGAATTGAGCCCCGGCCTGGGCGTCAGGAAAGCCGGCATGCCGGACAGCGCCGGATCGATCAGCATGGCGATGCGGCGCTCGGCGAGCGAGCCGATCTCGCACACGGCAATGGCGATCATGTCGGCGGCGAAGGCGACCGGTTCGGCGTGGAAGTTGCCGCCGGACAGTGCCGTATCGTCCTCCGCGAAAATCAGCGGATTGTCGGAGACGGCATTCGCCTCCGTCTCGAGGACGGTTGCCGCATGGCGAAGCGTATCGAGCACCGCGCCCATCACCTGCGGCTGGCATCGCAGGCAGTATGGATCCTGCACGCGCTCGTCGCCGACCAGATGCGAGGCGCGGATGGCGCTGCCGGCCATCAGTGCGCGCAGCGCCGCGGCCACTTCGATCTGGCCCTTGTGCCTGCGCAACCGATGGATGCGCGGATCGAAGGGCGCATCGGAGCCGCGCGCGGCATCGGTCGACAAGGCGCCCGTCACCAGCGCCGAGCGAAAGAGATTTTCCGCCTCGAACAGGCCCGAAAGCGCACAGGCCGTCGAGAACTGCGTGCCGTTCAGCAGCGCCAGCCCTTCCTTCGCGCCCAGCACCACCGGCGCCAGGCCCGCCGCCGCCAGGGCCTCGGATGCCGGCAGGCGCTTTCCCGCGTGCTCCGCCTCACCGACGCCAATCATCGCCGCCGTCATGTGCGCGAGCGGCGCGAGATCTCCCGATGCGCCGACCGAGCCTTGCGCCGGGATCACGGGAATGACGTCGCGCCCGAGCATCGCCTGCAGCAGGTCCAGCGTCTCCGGCCGCACGCCGGACGCGCCCTGGGCGAGGCTCGCCATCTTCAGCGCCATCATCAGCCGCACGATCGGCCGCGGCATCGGCTCGCCAACGCCCGCTGAATGGGAAAGCACGATATTGCGCTGCAGCGTCTTCAGATCGGCCGCGTCGATGCGCACGCCGGCAAGCTTGCCGAAGCCGGTATTGATGCCATAGACCGGGTCGCCGCGCGCGACGATCCGCTCGACCGCGGCGGCGCTTTTTTCCACCAGCGGGCGGCAGGCCGGATCGAGACGGGCGCTGGCACCGCGATGGATCGCCTGCCAGTCGGCAAGCGGTGTGGCACCCGGCGTGACGATAATATCGGTCATTGCTCTCTCCAGATGCGAGAATGAAACGGAGCGGCGCGGATCGTGCTGCCGACGGACCTCACTCCAGGAGCCGGATCAGTTTCGCCGTGCATCGAAGTGCTCGCCCAACCGGTAACGGCTGCCGGGAAAGAGCAGCCGCGCCAGGCTCGCGAGGCGGCCGGCGGACCAGGTTCGGCGGCGCAGGCACAGGCACGGCTCCAGGCGGTCGAGCCGCAACAGGTATCGCTCCCAGCTCTCCGGCAGGACCGCTTCTATCACGTGTTCCGCTTCCGAGAGCGGGGCCTTCATCATCAGATAGGCATGCGGCGTCGAGCGGGTGAAGTCCTGATCGAGATAATCCGGTACCAGCTCCGGCGCGACATAGCGATCCTCGAGCTGAATCGGCACGCCGTTCTCGCGATGAACCAGCACGGAGTGAAACACCGCCGAGCCCACGGCAATGCCGAATCGTTCGGCGACCTCGATCGACGCCGGCTCCGCAACGATGCGCACCACGTCCGCACTGTGGCGATGGCCGCGCGCGGCGATCTCCTCGGCAATATCACGCACCCGCACCAGCGCCGATTGCGGCGGAACGTCGGCAACAAAAGTACCGACCCCCTGCACGCGTCGCAGAAAACCCTCGCTGGTCAGCTCGCGCAAGGCGCGGTTGGCGGTCATGCGGCTGACGCCGTGACGGCGCACCAGCTCGCTTTCCGACGGCACGCGATGATCGCGCGGCCACTCGCCCGAGCGGATATGCTCCAGGATCATCTGCTTGAGTTGCAGATACAACGGCATGTCGGCGCGACGACGTTCAAATGATTCCTTCATAGGAGGTTGCATAAGTGCTGTACCTTGATCCATTGTGTGGGTGTCACTGCATGCTTGTATAGACAAGTATAGTCAAGTTGCGGAGGTGCTCAGTGTATCAACTGTTTGCCGAGCGCATGTTGCTCGCCTCCGGATGGGCGTCCGACGTGCTGCTGACCATCGACGATGCCGGCATGATCGATGGAATGGAGACCGGCGCAACGCCCGGCACCGCAACCCGCCTGCAGGGGCCGGTGGTGCCCGGCATGATCAATCTGCACTCCCACGCCTTCCAGCGGATGCTTGCGGGCCTGACCGACATTGCCAGCGAACGGCCCGACAGCTTCTGGACCTGGCGTGACCGCATGTACCGGCTGGTGGCGAAGCTGACGCCCGACCAGGTCGAGGCGATCGCGCGCCAGCTCTACATCGACATGCTCAGGGCCGGCTACACGACCGTGGCGGAATTCCACTACCTGCACCATGCGCCGGGCGGTGCCGCCTACGCGTCGCACTCGGAGATGTCGCAGCGCATCCTCGCCGCCGCGGATACCGGCATCGGCCTGTGCCTGCTGCCGGTGCTCTATTCCTACAGTGGTTTCGGGGGCCAGCCGCCGACACCGGGCCAGCAACGGTTCGTTCACGACGCGGACGGCTACATGGCCCTCTGGGCGGACCTGAACGAGCGGGTACGCAATCGTGCCAACACCTCGCTTGGCGTCGCCTTCCACTCGCTGCGGGCAGTGACGCCGGAGCAGATCGCCGCCGTCACCGGCACCATCCGCAACCCGGCCGCAATCCACATTCATATCGCCGAGCAGACCGCCGAGGTAAACGATTGCCTCGACTGGTGCGGCCAGCGTCCCGTCGCCGCCCTGTTCGATCGCGCAACGGTCGGCGAGAACTGGTGCCTGGTTCA
>CAZYIP010000208.1:0-4659 GCA_964646895.1 uncultured Salinisphaerales bacterium
ATCTTGCACCGGTCGTAGTCCGGCGTGGTGATGTGGTCGGCCACGTGGGTGAACAGCGCGGTGCGTGGCGGCGCCTGGGTGGGCAGGACCAGGGACATGTGCCGTGCCAGCACGCGGCCGGCGCCGCTCGCGTCGAGCGTGAAGCGGGCCCGGTACCGGCGCGTCGTGCCGTCCGCGTCCACCGTGTCGAGCACGGATTCGTTTGCGTTGATCGCGATCGCGGTGATGGTTTCACCGAAACGTACCTGGGCACCGGTGGCGCTCGCCGCATCGGCCAGTGCCTTGTCGAACCGGGCGCGTTCGACCTGCCAGGTATCGTTCCACCCGCTGCAGGATTTGTCACGGAAGTCGAAAGTAGTGGTATCGCGCGGGTTCGCGTAGACGATGGCACCGTTCTTGTACTGGAAGCCGGCGGCTCGCGCGGCCGGCAGCAGACCGGCCGTATCCAGAAACTCCATGCTCTGGGGCAGCAGGCTCTCGCCGATGGAAAAGCGCGGGAAATGCGAACGCTCCAGCACGGTGACGGAAAAACCCCGCCGCGCCAGCATGTTTGCCGCCACCGATCCCGCGGGGCCGGCTCCAATGATCAGTACGTCTGACTCGTGCATCGCTTCTTGTCCTTATGTGTCGCAGGTCCAGTGAAGGCAGCACCCGGTGCGGAGTCGCGGACGGTCAGCGGGCGCATTCCAACCGCTCGCGCAAAATGGCCGGGCAGGGCAGACACATGCGCTGCGTGGCGATTTCCACGGCGACCTGATCGGTGCGCCCGGTGGTCAGCCGCTGGCCGTTGCCGGCGTCGGCGATCAGGTATCTGATGCGCAGCCGGTACTCCCATTCCGTCAGGACCGCGCGAACGCGAACGCGCTGATCGAAGCGCAGCGCGTGATAGTAGCGCAGACGCATGTCGACGACGGGCCAGTTGTAGCCGGAATCCGCCATCTCCTGATAGCCGTAGTTGACGCTGTCCAGCAACGCGCAGCGTGCGATCTCGAAGTATTTGACATAGCGGCCGTGCCACACGATGCCGGTCGAGTCGACATCGTGAAACGGTACCCGCAGTTCGATTTCGGCGTGGTGCCCCGGTGCACCCTCTTTCATGTTCGTTTCCCGAACCGCGGCTGTCGTGTTTGCATGGGATGTGTCACCGGTGGATCAAGTGGCACATCATATCATCGGCGGTGCGAGGCGCTATCCTTCAAAGCGTTCTCACGGACGCACTCTTGGGTGCGGTTGCCGGCGGGCAGGATTTCCCGGCCTGCCCACCTGCCATATATCGGGCAAGAACCACCGACTATCCGGGGCAACCCAACCGTCGCAACCCAGTTCCCTATACCCTGCCGTAACAACAAATAAAAACCAGCCACATGGGGTCGGTTGGGAAAGCACCAGGGAAGGTATTGTGGCTGCCACCGCTCACTTGCGTCGATTGATCGCCGCCGGAACGGCTCTCGTTCTGGCAATCACACTGGTTTCCTGTCTGTCACGTTCGGACAATTCCGCCGATCCGGACAACGATACCAACACGCCAGCCAGTCCCGCCACCGAAGGCGATTTACAGGCTCTCTGGCTAACCACCACAGGCCCGGTGCTGCGGATCGCACTTGGTTCCGGCGACATCCAGCCGGCGACGTCAGCCGCTCCGGGGGCTCGGCACGCCGTCGTCAGTGTGCGCGCATCACGCCTTTTCACGGCTGCCGATGCCCTCATTGCCGGCTACGAGCTGGACGATACCCTGCACCTGCAAGAGGATGAGCGGTCGGAGCCCCTTGCCGGCAACATCACCGCGCTGGTCACGGCCGAAGATGGCGACACGCTCTGGGCCACCTATGGGGATATCCACTCATCGACCCTCATCGCCATCGACTCCCAGTTGAAAGCCCGCTGGCAGCACGAATTCTCCGAAGCGATGATCGCTATCGCCGCCGCGCCGCAGGGGCCGGATCCGGAGCAGGCAGCCGGTGTCACGGTCTGGGCGCTCCAACCGCAGGCAATCACCGGCTTCGATGCCGACGGCAATGAATCGTCCGTCATCGACCTCGATACTACCGCGGACGACAATCAGCCACGCGCCCTGATTGCGGTAGCTGTAAACGGCAAACAGCAACTGTGGCTCGCGACTGCGGCCGGGATACAAGCTCTCGATCCGCAAGGCACGGCCCAGGGCGAGCTATCCCTGTCAAACATCAGCGCCCTCTACGCGGACGATGCCGGCGGGGCCTGGGCCATCACCGCCGATGGTCCCGACGGCCCTTGGCAACTGATTCATGTCTCGGTCGGACTGACCGTCGATGCGCGCCTGGCACTGGCCCCGCTCGGTTATCCAGGACCGATCACCGCTGCCGTCAGCGACCCGCGCGACGGCAGTCTGTGGTTTACGGTCGGCAGCAACCTGCTGCACGCCTTCCCGGACAGTCGGGTGGAACTCGGCGCCGACCTGTCCGCTTCTCTGGGTACGGATGAGATCACCGACGCCGCCCTGTACATCGACACGCTGCCGCCCGAACTCACCCTGCGGCAACCGACCGATCGGCTGGTCACCGCGGAAACCACGCAGACGCTGATCTACGGCTACGATGACCCCGGCCTGGGCATCGACGCAGACAGCTTCGCACTCACCCGCGACGGCGAACCCTTCGAGGCCGACTGCGAGAGCCCGGATAGGGACGCGCACACCCTCACCTGCGACATCGGGCCGCTCGAAGACGATCGCTACGTGCTTGACGCCACCATCCAGGACCGTGCCGGCAACACCAGCGCTCCGGCACAAGCCGATATCACGATCGACACCGTAGCACCGTCGATTACGGTGGATTCGCCGCCCGACGGTGAATACACCAACCATGACCATGTCACCGTCACTGGCGAACTCTCGGAAGTCGCCACCCTGGCCATTAACGGGCATTCAGCCGGTATCGACTCGAAGCGCCATTTCAGCCACGACGTGCCGCTCGATGCCGATGGCCCCCACGGCATTGAATTAACCGCCACCGATGGTGCCGGCAATCACTCGACCCGCCGCCTCACCGTCCACCGCGACACGGAAGCACCGGCACCCGCCCAGGCCGACAAGCTGAGCACCGATGCGGACGACTCGACGGGCAACGTCCACATTGCAGGTGATGCCGGCAGCGTCGAAGCCGGCGCCGAAGTCCAGGTCACCAACACGCGCACCAATACGCGGATTATCGTACCGGCAACGGACAAGGGCGAATTCTCCGCTGATGTGCCCGGTAACCCCGGAGATACCTTTACAGTGGCCGTGCGCGACCGAGCCGGCAATGAAAGCGAGCCAGCGCGCATCAGCACCCGAAATGGAGACGTTCCACCCAAACCCGCCGACGTCGCCCCGCCCGTGCCGGAGATCGGCAGCCCGCCCATGAGCTCACGTGTGGCGTTTCTCTACGAGGGTCCCAATCCCATCCAGACCGGCGTGGCCGAAGACACCATCGAGGCGCGACGCGTCAGTGTTCTGCGCGGGACGGTCCACGACCGCGCCGGCGATCCCCTGCCCGGCGTCGAGATCACGGTGCTGCGCCATCCCGAACTCGGCACCACGCACACCCAGGCCGATGGCGAATTCGATATGGCCGTCAACGGCGGCGGCGTACTCACCCTCGTTTATCGCGCCGACGGCTACCTCCCGGTGCAGCGTACCCTCACCACCCAGTGGAACGGCTGGTATCACGCCGATGACGTGATCATGACACCGCTGTCCGGCCAGGTCACCTCCATCGACCTCACCAGCGACCAGCTCATGCAGGTCGCTCAGGGCACGGTGGAATCCGACGCCGCCGGCGAGCGTCAGGCCACGCTGCTGTTCCCGAAAGGCACCACCGCCACCATCACCCTGCCCGACGGGAGCGAAAAGCAGCTGAGCCGGCTCGACGTGCGCCTGACCGAATACACGGTCGGCCCCGACGGGCCAGCCGCGATGCCCGCCAAACTGCCCGCGAACGTCGCCTACACCTATGCGCTGGAGCTCTCGGTGGATCAGGCGCTCGCCCAGGGCGTGACCGTAGACGGCAAGGAAGTCACCTTCAACCACCCGGTCCCGTTCTACGTCGACAACTTCCTCGACTTTCCGGTCGGCGAAGCCGTCCCCGTCGGCTACTACAACACCGACAAAGCCGCCTGGATCCCCTACCGCAACGGCCGCATCATCGAAGTGCTGGACAAACAGGACGGCCTCGCCGTACTCGACGTCACCGGCAGCGGCGACCCCGCCACCGACGATGAGCTAGCCGAACTCGGCATCACCACCGCCGAGCGCGAGAAACTCGCGCAACTCTACAACCCCGGCGCCACCCTCTGGCGCGTCCCCCTGGACCACTTCTCCGCCTGGGACTGCAACTGGCCGTACGGGCCGCCGGAAGATGCGAAACGTCCGGATGTGCCTCTGCCGGAAACGCCGCTGGAACAAAAGGAAGATTCAGACGAGGATGATCATTGCCCTGGGTGTGACATCAATGTTCAACAGCAATCGGTCGGCGAGTCGATTCCGATTGCCGGAACGCCGTTTTCGTTGCATTATCAGAGCGAGCGTGCTGCAGGCTACAAATACAATCGCATCACCATCCCTCTAACCGGCAATAGCGTGCCTTCTAGCCTGCTGTCGGTCAAACTCGATATCGATATCGCCGGGCAGCACTTCAGCAAGAC